>DATBFF010000050.1:0-48268 GCA_036558625.1 Mycobacterium sp.
GTCACCGGATTCGACGATGTTCGTGGTCGACCTCGGTGACGGACAGGCCACCACCGAGCTGGCGCAGACCGCGTGGGATGAGCTCGGCGGCATCGACGTACTGGTCAACAACGCCGCGATGCCGAAGCGCCGGCGGGTCGGCGACTTGGACCCCGTCGAGGTCGAGGCCGTCATGGCCGTCAACTTCCTGGCGCCCATGCGGCTGACCCTGGCGGTGCTCCCGCGCATGCTCGAGCGCGGTTCCGGCATGATCGTCAACGTCGGCAGTGTCGGCGGACGGCTTGGTATCATCCACGAAAGCGCTTATTGTGCAAGCAAGTTCGCGCTGTCGGGGTGGAGTGAGTCAATGGCTGTCGACCTTCACGGCACAGGCGTCGTGGTAAAGCTGATCCAGCCGGGGCCCGTCGACACCGAGATTTGGAACCACCCCGGCAGCGAGGAGCCGCTCTATGACGGCCCCAAGTTCGCACCCGACGAGGTGGCTGCGGGCATCGCTGCGGCGCTGAGCGCCAACGGCTTCGAGCATTATGTGCCTGACATGAAGGCGGTTGTCGACGGGAAGAACGCCGACGTCGACGCATACATCGCCGGGGCCGCCGCCATGGCCAGACGATCATGAGGGCACTGGTGTACGGCGTGCCGCCGGACCCGTACGAGGTGCCCGGAAACGCGAACACCCTCACCCGAAACCTCGCGCACACGCCGACCGCGCTGCGCGACGTGCCGGAACCGCGCCTGCTGCACGATGATTGGGTGGTCACCCGACCTCGGTTGACCGGCATCTGCGGATCGGACTCCAAGCAAATCCTGCTGGATTTCGGCGAGGGGGACACCGACAACGCGATGGCCGCATTCTGCTCGTTTCCTCAGGTGATGGGCCACGAGGTGGTGGCCGACGTGGTGTCACTGGGGCCGGCGGCGCGCGGGGTGGAAGTGGGCCAGCGGGTGGTGCTCAATCCATGGTTGTCATGTGGACCGCGCGGTATCGAACCGCCTTGTCCCGCTTGTGAAACCGGCGACTACAGCCTGTGCTGGAGCTTCACGGACGGCGACATCAAGCCGGGTATCCACACCGGGGTGTCTGCCGACGTGACCGGCGGATACGCGGAGTTAATGCCGGCCCACGACAGCATGCTGTTCGCTGTGCCGGAGTCGGTGCCCGACGAACTTGCGGTGTTCGCGGACCCGTTCTCGGTGTCGCTGCACGCGATTACCCGGCACCCCCCACCGCGGCCGGGGCGCGTTCTCGTGTACGGCGCTGGTTCGCTCGGGCTGTGCGCCGTGGCGATCCTGCGCGCGCTTTATCCCGAGGTGGCGGTCGCCGTCGTCGCCCGCTTCGACGCGCAAGCCGAACTGGCCCGGCAATTCGGGGCTGACAAAGTGTTGGCGCACGAGCCTCGCCTGACGATCGTCGAGGAACTGGCCGCCTGGGGTGGCGGCACGCTGCGTCAGCCGCTGCAAGGTCTGCCGATGGCCTACCCGGGAGCCGTCGACGTCGTCTATGACACCGTCGGCAAGCCGGAGACGTTCGAAGTGGGCGTCCGGCTGCTCAAGGCTCGCGGCACACTGGTCAAGGCGGGTGTGCACGCACCGGGGCGGTGGGAGTGGAGTCCGTTGTACTTCAAGGAGATCAGCTGGGTCGGCTCCAATGCCTTCGGTGTCGAGGAAGTCGAGGGCGTGCGCAAGCACGCCATCGCGCACTATCTCGACCTCGTCGTCGACGGCCGGGTGAACCTGCGGCCGATGCTCACGCACACGTTCCCGCTCGAGCAGTGGCGCGACGCGTTCCTCGCGCTCGCCAACCAGAGTTCCAGTGGGGCGGTCAAGGTGGCATTCGACCAGCGCCAGGCGGACTGACTGCACGCTCACTCGAGCGCGAGCGTGCGCCAGGAATGCGCTGACCGTGGCGCGAGCGTGCAGAGAATCGGACGTTTCACCGGCGTGTTGACCAACAGACACGCACGCTCGCGGTAGGGGGGTGCGCTAGTTGGTGCGGAGGTAGGAGTAGACGGCGGCGAAGTTCTGGTTGACATCCTCGGGGATCGGCACCGATCCACCGAGAGCCTTTGCTCCCCAGACGATCTGGGCCGTGCGTTCGACCAGCGCGGTCACATGCAGAACCTTGTCCGGTCGTGGCCCCACCGCGACCATGCCGTGGTTGGCGATCAGCGCCGCCGCCCTGCCCTCCAACGCCTTCACCGCGTTGGTGCCGACGTCGGTGGTGCCCGACGCGGCGTACTGCGTGCACCGGATATCGCCTCCGCAGTAGACGGCGAACTCGTCAATACAGGCCGGAATCGGTTGGTGCGCAATCGCGAACATCGTCGCCCAGACCGGATGGCTGTGAATCACGCTGCCGATGTCGTCGAACGCGTGGTAGCACGCCAGGTGCAGCTTCATCTCTGTCGACGGTGATCGACCGTCCTTGGCGGCCAACACGGCCCCCTCGGGGTCGACGAGCACGAGGTCGTCGAGCTCCATGTCCGCGTAGTCCACCGACGACGGTGTGATCACGAGATTTCCGTCTTCTCGACGCGCCGAGATGTTGCCTGCCGTGCCCTCGACCAAGCCGCGCCTCAGCATGTCCTTGGCAGCGGCAAGTACCGCATTCTCCGGATCCTCAACGAATTTCATCAGCTGTTACGCTCCTCGCCTCCGCGGCCGAGCACCTCCGGGTTCACGATATGAGCCGGCTTGCTTCCCGACAACAGCGCCTCTAAGCCGTCGGCGACCATCTGCGCTTGTCGCGCTTCAGTGTCCCAGGTCGCGCCGCCGATGTGCGGAGTGAGGACAACGTTGGGCATCGCCGTCAGCGGATGATCCGTGGCAAGCCACTCGCCGACGAAGTGGTCCAATCCGGCCGCGGCAACCTTGCCACTTTGCAGCGCTTTGACCAAAGCGTCCGTGTCGTGTAGTTGCGCCCGTGCGGTGTTGAGAAAGACCACTCCGTCGCGCATCGCGGCGAACTGAGGCGCCGAAATCATCTCGGCGGTCTCGTCGGTCACCGGCGCGTGCAGCGAGACCACGTCGGCTTCGGAGAGCAGTTCGTCGAACCTGTGGTTTGCCTCCTCAGCGTAGGGGTCGTAGGCGATCACGGACATGCCCAGCCCGGTCAGCCGCCACCGCAAGGCGCGTCCGACCGCGCCGAGGCCCACCAGCCCCGCGGTTCGGCCCGCCACCTCCCACGCCCGAAAGCGCTGGTACGGAATGGTGCCGTCGCGGAAAACCTCGCCCGCCCGCACGTCAGCGTCGGCGGTGACGATGTGTCGGGTCGCGGCGAACAGCAGCGCCACCGCCATCTCCGCCACCGCGTCGGCGTTGCGGCCGGGCGTATAAAGCACCGGAATGCCCGCCGCGGTGGCACCGGCGGCGTCCACATTGTTGGGGTCGCCACGGGTGGATGCGATTGCATGCAAATCCAGATCGAACACCGGACCGCTGACCGAATCGGTCTCTACTACAACAACATTCGCAGACTCGGCACTGATCCGCTCGGCGAGTTGCTCAGCGCTGTAGATCCGCAGCGGGGCATGGTCGATCCACGGGTCGTACACCACCTCGCCGAGCCGGCGCAGCCTGTCCAGTCCTGGCCCGCGCATCGGCGCCGTGATGAGAGTGCGAATGCGTGTCACGTCTGCCCATGCTGGCGTACGGTGACGCCCGTGTCACCCGAACAGGTCACAATCGGCATCGACATCGGGACGACCGCGGTCAAGGCGGTGGCAGCTGACGAGGACGGCCGGCTCGTCGCGAGAACGCGGATCCCGCATCAGCTGCGGGTGCCGACGCCTGACCGCCTCGAGCACGACGCCGACGAGGCGTGGCGACACGGCCCCACCGCCGCACTGCACGCGTTGGCCCGGCCCGACGCACTTGCGGCGGCGGTCTCGGCGATGGTGCCGTCGCTGACCGCGGTTGATGCCGGCGGCCAGCCGATGACGCCAGGGCTCTTGTACGGCGACGACCGCGGACGTACCGAGGCGGCGCGTACCGGGGTCTTCATGGCCGGCGAGGCGGCCGAGTTCCTGCGCTGGACTGTTCGTGAGGCGCCTGACGCGGCCGGCTACTGGCCGGCACCCGCCGTGGCCAACCACGCGTTGGCGGGTGAGGCGTTCGTCGACTACGCCACTGCGAGCACAGCGTTCCCGTTGTTCGACGGCGCGGGGTGGAGCGAAAACGCCTGTGCGGACTGCGGAACGACTGTGGACCGGTTGCCCGCCGTTGCGATGATGGGTTCGGCGGTTGGCCAGGTGTCGGGCACCGACACCGCGCTGGCCGGCGGGGCCATCGACGCGTTTTGCGAGCAGCTCGTCACAGATGCCGGCCATGACGGCGACGTCGTCGTGCTGTGCGGCACGACACTGATCGTGTGGGCCACGATCCCGGAGGCCAAGCACGTTCCGGGCCTGTGGACGATCCCGCACCTGGCCGGGCAGTCCAGTCAGATCGGCGGCGCCAGCAATGCCGGTGGGTTGTTCCTCGGGTGGGTGGATCGGCTTGTGGTACAAGCTGATTCGGTACCTGATCCACGCCGGGTGCCCGTGTGGTCCCCGTATGTGCGCGGCGAGCGCACCCCGCTGCACGATCCGGATCGCAGAGCCGTGCTCGACGGGCTGGATCTGACGCACGATGCCGCGTCGGTGCGAAGGGCGGCCTACGAAGCGTCTGCCTTCGTCGTCCGCCAGCTCATCGAGCTCAGCGGCATATCGGCGTCACGGATCGTGGCGACAGGCGGTGGCACGCAGCTCGATCCGTGGATGCAGGCGATCGCCGACGCGACCGGCCTGCCCGTCGAGGTCTCCGGGGTCGCCGAAGGCGCGGCGCTGGGCGCGGCATTCCTCGCGCGGATGGCCGCCGGGTTGGAGACGTCGATGACCGACGCCGCCCGGTGGGCGTCGACCGAGCGGGTCGTCGAACCCGATCCGGCATGGACAGCGTCTATGACTGATCGTTACGGCCGGTTCCTCGAGTTGGCGGGTTCGTCCTGACCGTCGGCACGCGGTGCCGGCTAGAGCTGCGCGTGCACGTAGCTGAGGTCGCCGAAATGCCGCATAGTTTCGTCCTCCGGGAACTCAAAGCCGTTGGCCGCGTATGCTTCCCGCATGGTCTGCGAGAACACCTGCCGGCCCAGCGAGCTGAGGTACTCGACGACGTGACTGCGCTCGCCGTGGTAGACGAGGTCTTTCATCTCGATGTCGTGGCCGAGCTTTTTCATGCGCTCGGTGATCTCGTGTGACCGCTCGTCGGCAAACACGTTCATGTCGGCGATGTGCTCGGTGGCGATGCGGCTGCCCGGCGCACTCAACTCGGTGATGCGGTCGAACAGCAGATCTTGGGCCTGCGGCGGCAGGTAGATCAGCAGGCCCTCAGCGCTCCAAGCTGTCGGTTGGCTGCGATCGAATCCGTTGTCCAGCAGTGCTTTCGGCCAATCGTCGCGCAGGTCGATCGCCACGGCGCGGTGCGTTGCCGTCGGCTTTGCACCCAGATTGCGCAGAGTTGCGCTCTTGAAGGCGATGACCTCCGGCTGATCGACTTCGTACACGGTCGTGCCGTGCGGCCACGGCAGCCGGTAGGCCCGTGCATCCAGACCCGCGGCCAGGATCACCGCTTGCCGCACGCCCGCCGCCGCGGCATCGGTGAACAACCGGTCGAAGAAGCGGGTGCGCACCGCCATGCTTTCCGCGGACCGCCGCGGCGTGAACTGGGGGTCGACCGAGGTGAAGTCGATCTCGCCGTCGAGCGACCGCGTGAAAAAGTCGTGTCCTACCGCGCGCACCAGCGGCTCGGCGAACGGGTCGTCGATCAAGCCCTCGCGCGTGGCCAGTGCGCGCTGGGTGGCGACCATGGTCGCAGTTGCGCCCACGCTCGACGCGAGGTCCCACGTGTCATTGTCGGTTCTGGGCATGCTCACTCCTTCATTCGCGAATTGCCGTGACGGCAACGCTGTTTCGCATCGGAGCGGTTGAGTCGTCGGAGGGCATCTGCCGGCCGTACTTGGCGAACACCTCTGTTCTCGTCTCCGTCGACACCGCCCACCCGAGCTTCGCGAGGTACTCCGTGGCCGGGGTGCGCTCCTCGTGGTACATCAATTCCGACAGGTCGAGCTCGAATCCGCGCTCGCGGAAGCGCCGCGCCATCTCTTTCTGCCGCTCCGACATCGCCGACGTGCCGTCGGGGTGATACTCCGTGGCCAGCCGGCTGCCTTTGGCGCTCAGCGCAGTGATGTTGTCGAACAGCCGGTCTTGTGCGTCCGGAGGTAGGTAGGCGAGCAGCCCCTCTGCGCTCCAGGCAGTTGGCAGCGTCTCATCGAAACCGTTGGCGCGCAACGCCGCCGGCCAGTCGTCGCGCAAATCGACGGCGACGGTCCGCCGCTGCGCGGGTGGCTCGGCCCCGAGCGACGCCAGCGTGCGGGACTTGAAGTCGATGACCGCGGGCTGGTCGATCTCGAACACGACGCTGTCCTTCGGCCACGGCAGCCGGTACGCGCGGGAATCCAGACCGGACGCGAGGATGACGGCCTGACGGATTCCCGCAGCGGCCGAGTCGACGAAGAAGTCGTCGAAGAACTTCGTTCGCACGGCCATCACCTGAATGATCGGCAGCGTGTAATCGGGCTGGCCCGGCTCGTCGCCCAGCGTGATCTCGCCGTCAAAGGCCTTGACGAAGAAGTCGATGCCGACCGCGCGCACGAGCGGCTCGGCGAATGGGTCGTCGATCAGCGGGTCAGGTGCCCGGCTGGCCATTGCGCGTGCGGCGGCGACCATCGTCGCCGTCGCGCCCACGCTCGACGCGAGGTCCCACGTGTCGTTGTCGGTGCGCGCCACTGTCGGCTCCCTACTTCAAAATTCCGTCGACATACATCAGCTCGCCCCATGTCGACGCGTGCTGTTCGGGTTCTTCGAGCCCGTATCGGGCGAACAGCTCGGAGGCGGTGGCACCCGTGATCTCCCAGCCGTGCGAGCCGAGGT
The DNA here is from genome assembly GCA_036558625.1 of Mycobacterium sp. Classification (GTDB taxonomy): domain Bacteria; phylum Actinomycetota; class Actinomycetes; order Mycobacteriales; family Mycobacteriaceae; genus Mycobacterium. Next base: position 6,969 of record DATBFF010000050.1, read on the forward strand.
AGGCGGTCACGTCGTTGCGGTCGCCGATGTACACCAGGTCCGCCAGGTTGACGTCGAAGCCATACCTTCGCCACCGCTCCGACGCCGTCTGCATCCGCTGCTTCATCTCGTCGCGGTCCACCTCGCCCGGGTTGGCGGCCGTCTCCGTCGCGAACCGGCTGCCCGGGGCGCTGAGCCCGGTCACGTCGTCGAGCAACCGGTCCTGTGCCTCCGGCGGCAGGTAGCCGAGCAGTCCCTCGGCAATCCACGCCGCGGGCTTGCCCGGATCGAAACCGGCGGCTCGCAGCGCAGCCGGCCAGTCATCACGCAGGTCGATCGCCACGGCTCTGCGCTCGGCGGTCGGCTGTGCGCCCAACGCGGCCATCTCGCGGGTCTTGAAGTCCACGACCGGCGGCTGGTCGATCTCGAACACGACCGTCCCCTGTGGCCACGCCAGCCGATACGCGCGAGAGTCCAAACCCGCCGCCAGAATGACGGCCTGCCGAACACCTGAAGCACCCGCGGCATCAAAGAAGTCGTCGAAGAACTTCGTCCGCACCGCGATCGCGTCCGTGAATCGTCGGCTGGCCGCGACGGCATCGTCGTCCAACTCGGCGACGTCCGCCTCACCCCGGGCCAATCGGGCCATCACGTCGACACCGACCGCCGACACCAGCGGCTCGGCGAACGGATCGGCGATGAGCGCGCTGTCGCTGCGAGTCGCGGCCGCCCGCGCCGCGGCCACCATCGTGGCGGTCACGCCGACGCTGGTCGCCAAGTTCCAGGTGTCGTTGTCGGTGCGTGGCATCGTCGGCCCTCCATTACTTAGATGATGTAACTGTACCCTCGTATCCTGGGAGCGTTCTGAGGGCGGCGCTACAGCAAGCAACTGTTACTCTCGTAGACTGTTTGTCGCCTGACATCCGCCTGCGGCGGGTCGGCACCAAAACCAGGACTAGTTGCATGCCGCAGACGCTGGCTGCGCAGGAGGAAGAGTGCTCTCGGCTTTCATCTCGTCACTGCGTACGGCCGACCTGCGAAGCAAAATCCTGTTCACCCTCGTGATGGTGATCCTGTACCGGGTGGGCGCGACGCTGCCGTCCCCAGGGGTCAACTACCACAACGTCGACAAGTGCCTCGCCCAGATCAGCGGCGGCGACAGTGCGCAGATCTACTCGCTGATCAACCTGTTCTCCGGCGGCGCGCTGTTGCAGCTGTCGGTGTTCGCGGTCGGCATCATGCCGTACATCACCGCGAGCATCATCGTGCAGCTGCTCACGGTCGTGATCCCGCGGTTCGAGCAGCTGCGCAAGGAGGGTCAGTCCGGCCAGACCAAGATGACCCAGTACACCCGCTACCTGGCGATCGCGCTGAGCATCCTGCAGGCCACCAGCATCGTCGCGCTGGCCGCCAACGGCGGGCTGCTGCAAGGCTGCGACCTTCAGATCATCGACAACTCGTCGATCTTCGGCTTGGTGATCATCGTGCTGGTGATGGCCGCAGGCGCGGCGCTGGTGATGTGGATGGGCGAGCTGATCACCGAGCGCGGCATCGGCAACGGCATGTCGCTGCTGATCTTCGCCGGCATCGCCGCGCGCATCCCGTCCGAGGGCAAGACCATCCTCGACACCCGCGGCGGCCCGGTGTTCGCCGCGGTCTGCGCGGCCGCCCTGGTGATCATCATCGGCGTGGTGTTCGTCGAGCAGGGTCAGCGTCGAATCCCGGTGCAATACGCCAAGCGAATGGTGGGCCGGCGCATGTACGGTGGCACGTCGACGTACCTGCCGCTGAAGGTCAACCAGGCCGGCGTCATCCCCGTCATCTTCGCGTCGTCGCTGATCTACATCCCGCATCTGATCACCCAGCTGGTGCGCAGCCGCAGCGGCGGCGCCGGAAACAGTTGGTGGGACAAGTTCGTCGGCAACTACCTCACCAACCCGGCCGACCCGGTGTACATCGCGATCTATTTCGGCTTGATCATCTTCTTCACGTACTTCTACGTGTCGATCACGTTCAACCCCGACGAGCGTGCCGACGAGATGAAGAAGTTCGGCGGCTTCATCCCCGGCATCCGGCCGGGCAAACCGACTGCCGACTACCTGCGCTACGTGCTGAGCCGGATCACGCTGCCCGGGTCGATCTATCTGGGCGTCATCGCCGTGCTGCCGAACCTCTTCCTCGAGATCGGCGCCACCGGAGGTGTGCAGAACCTGCCGTTCGGCGGCACTGCGGTTCTGATCATGATCGGGGTGGGATTGGATACGGTCAAACAGATCGAGAGCCAACTCATGCAGCGCAACTATGAAGGGTTCCTGAAGTGAGAGTCGTTCTGCTCGGGCCACCGGGTGCCGGTAAAGGCACCCAGGCCGCGAAGCTGGCCGACAAGCTTCAGATCCCGCAGATCTCCACCGGAGAGCTGTTCCGCCGCAACATCACCGACGGCACCGAGCTCGGTTTGGAAGCCAAGCGCTACCTCGACGCCGGCGATCTGGTGCCCTCAGAGCTCACCAACGCCTTGGTGGAGAAGCGAATTGACGAATCCGACGCTGCCGACGGCTTCATCCTCGACGGCTATCCGCGCTCGGTGGAGCAGGCTCAGGCGCTCGACCGCATGCTGGCGGCGCGCGACACCAAGCTCGATGCTGTCGTGGAGTTGCGGGTCTGCGAGGAGGAGCTGCGCAAGCGGCTCAAGGACCGCGGCCGCGCCGACGACACCGAAGAGATCATCCACAACCGGATGGTGGTCTATCGCGACGAGACCGCGCCCCTGCTGGAGTACTACGACGGCACGGCGAAAACGGTCGACGCGGTGGGCTCGCTCGACGAGGTGTTCGCCCGGGCCTTGCGCGCGCTCGGAAAGTGATCGCCCTCCCCGGGCTGCGCAACCGCAAGGTCGTCGCGCAGCGAACTGCCGGTGAGCTCGACGCCATGGCCGCAGCCGGCGCTCTGGTGGCCGCCGCGTTACGCGCCGTTGCCCGGGCCGCCGCGCCTGGCATGTCGACGCTGGCCCTCGACGAGATCGCCGAGTCGGTGATTCGCGACGGCGGCGGCATCCCGTCGTTTCTGGGCTACCACGGATTTCCGGGGACAATCTGCGCCTCGGTGAACGACCGTGTGGTGCATGGTATTCCGTCGGCCGACGACGTGCTGGCGTCGGGTGATCTGCTGTCGATCGATTGCGGCGCGATTGTCGAGGGCTGGCACGGCGACGCCGCCGTCACCTTCGGAGTCGGCGCGCTGATCCCGGTTGACGAAGCGTTGTCGGCGGCGACCAGGGAGTCCATGGAAGCCGGTATCGCCGCGATGGTGCCAGGCAACCGGCTCACCGACGTGTCACACGCGATCGAGCGGGGCACCCACGCCGCCGAGGCGCGCTTTGGCCGCACGTTCGGCATCGTCGAGGGCTACGGCGGTCACGGCATCGGTCGCCGGATGCACATGGACCCGTTTCTACCCAACGAGGGCGCGCCCGGGCGCGGACCGCTGCTCGCGACCGGCTCGGTGCTGGCAATCGAGCCGATGCTGACCCTGGGAACGACGAAGACCGTCGTCCTGCCCGATCAGTGGACGGTGGTCACCGCAGACGGTTCGCGTGCGGCACACTGGGAGCACACCGTCGCAGCGACCGACGACGGGCCTCGCATTCTCACCGCAGGGGTCTGAACCGCAGGGCCACCGATTTCGTGTCACCACCGGGAGGTCTGGTGATGGAGGCTTGATGGAGTCTTCCGAGACGGCCCTGATGAAGGTGCTGTTCGATGAGCACGCCGCGGCGCTGTGGCGGTACGCGATGCGGCTCACTGGCGACCGCGCCCGCGCCGAGGACGTCGTGCAGGAAACTTTGCTGCGGGCATGGCAGCACCCCGAGGCCGTCGACGACGCCGAACGCTCGGCCCGGGCGTGGTTGTTCACCGTCGCTCGCAACATGATCATCGACGAACGGCGCAGCGCACGGTTCCGCAACGAGGTGGGGCCCGTGGACATCGACAGCACACCCGAGGACACTCGGCGTGACGAGGTGGACTCGGCGCTGGACCGGCTGCTGATCGGCGACGCGATCGCGCAGCTGTCCGCGGATCACCGCGCCGTGGTCCGCCGGTCCTACTATCTGGGCTGGTCCACGGCGCAGATCGCGGCGGATCTGGACATCGCCGAGGGCACCGTCAAGTCGCGGCTGCACTACGCGGTGCGCGCGCTGCGCTTGACACTGCAGGAAATGGGGGTGACGCGATGACTGATTCCGATGGCTCGGACTTCTCGGAGCCCTTGGCAGGTCACGAGTATGCGATGTGGGACGCCGCCTATGTGCTCGGCTCCCTGTCGTCGGCCGAGCGCCACGAATTCGAAATGCACATGGACACGTGCAAGGCGTGCCGCCAGGCGGTGGCGGAGATCAGCGGAATGCCGGCGCTGCTGTCGCGGCTCGACGCCGACGTAATCGAGGCGATCGAGGAGCGCGGGCAGGTTGACGACCCAGCGCCGATGCGGCCCGAATTGTTGACGACACTGCTGAACAAGGTGACCTGGCGCCGACGTCGGTCGCGGTTGTGGGGCTGGACGGCAGTGGCCGCGGCGGCCGCGGTTCTCATCGTCGGCGTGTTCGTGGCGCTGCAGTCGAGCCCGGTCACGCCGACCCCGCCGCCTCCCGCGCAGGCGAGCAGCTCGGCGCTGCCGATGACGCGCGTGACGCCGAACTCGTTCAGCGCGACCGTGGCATTGAGTCCGCATCCCTGGGGCACGCAGATCGACATGACGTGCACCTACGGGGTGTGGCCCGAAACCGCGGACGGCAAGGACGACGACGACGAGGCCGGCGACAAGCTGGCCATGGTGGTCATCGGCCACGACGGCACCGAGACGCAAGTCGCCACCTGGGTGGCACTGGCAGGAGTCACCGCGTCGCCGGCCGGCAGCACGTCGATACCGATCGAGCAGATCGCCGCCGTGCAAGTCGTCTCCGTCGACGAGGGAAACGTGCTGCTTCAACGCACGCTCTAACCGGTGATCTCGGCGCGAAGTCGCCGGGAGGTGAACCGAACTTACTCGCGAGTCGTGTCTAGGTACATGGCAAGGCAGTACCGGGTGGTCGACCTCCTCGTCGAGCATCTGGCCGCCCTCGGGGTCACCCACATCTTCGGCGTCGACGGCGCCAACATCGAAGACCTCTACGACGCCGCGCATTTCCGCCAGGACATCACCGCGGTGCTGGCCAAACATGAATTCTCCGCGGCCACAATGGCGGACGGCTACAGCCGCAGCGGCGCCGGGATCGGCGTCGTGGCGGCCACGTCGGGCGGCGGCTGCCTGAACGTTGTTCCGGGCCTGGGGGAGGCATTGGCCAGCCGGGTGCCGGTTCTCGCGTTGATCGGGCAGCCGCCGACCGCACTCGACGGGCGCGGCAGCTTCCAGGACACCAGCGGTCGCAACGGCGCACTCGACGCCGAGGCATTGTTCTCGACGGTCTCGGTGCACTGCCATCGCGTGCGGGTCGCCGACGAGATCGGTCCTGCGCTGTCGCGGGCGGTGGCGGCCGCACGTTCCGGCGGACCCGCAGTCTTGCTGCTGCCCAAGGACATTCAGCAAGCAAAGGTGAACATCAGCGACGCAGTCGATGGTATGCCGCGGCACCACCCAATCGGGGACCCGCAGCCGATCGCGCGTGCGCTGCGCCGCACCGTCGGCCCCGTGACGATCATCGCCGGCGAGCAAGTCGCCCGAGACGACGCCCGTGACGAACTCGAAAGGCTCCGCGCGCTGCTGCGGGCGCGCATCGCCACCGTGCCCGACGCGAAGGACACGGCGGGAACGCCCGGCTACGGCTCGTCGTCGGCCCTCGGTGTGACAGGCGTGATGGGGCATCCCGGCGTCGCCGACGCGGTCGCCGGCAGCGGGCTGTGCCTGCTCGTCGGCACGCGGATGTCGGTCACGGCCCGCGCCGGGCTTGACGACGCGCTGGCTTCGGTGCCGACGGTTTCGCTCGGTTCGGCGGCGCCCTATCTGCCCTGTACTCATGTGCACACCGACGACCTGCGCGCATCGTTGACGCTGCTGGCCGTGGAGTTGTCAGGCAGCGGCCGACCCAACGGGCTGCGCGTCCCAGACTCGGTGGCGCACACCGAATTGGCCCCGCCCCCCTTCGCGGGGCCCGGTGTGCGCTACCGCGACGCGATGGCAGTGCTGGATGCCGTGTTGCCGGACGGGGCCGACATCGTCGTCGACGCCGGCAACACCGGCGCCGCTGCGATTCACTACCTGCCCGCGCGCCGCGGCGGCCGGTTCGTGGTCGCACTGGGGATGGGCGGCATGGGCTACAGCTTCGGCGCGGGTATGGGGATGGCGTTCGCCCGCGCGCGCAGGACGGTCGTGATCGCCGGGGACGGGGCATTCTTCATGCACGGCATGGAGATTCACACTGCGCTGCAATACCGGCTGCCGGTGACGTTCGTGTTGTTCAACAACAACGCCCACGCGATGTGCGTGACGCGCGAGCAGCTCTTCTACGACGACCTCTACAGCTACAACCGGTTCCGGCCCAGCGATCTCGGTGCCGGGCTCGCCGCGATGTTCCCCGGCCTGCCGTCGGCCGACGTGTCCGATGCGGGCTGTCTTGCAGACGCGCTGCGCGGGGCATTTCGCGCAGACGGCCCGTCGGTGGTCAGCGTCGACTGCGCGGCCGACGAGATCCCGCCGTTTGCCCCGTTTCTCGGCGCAGCCGAAACCCAAGGCGTCAATGGCCATTCGATTACGAAGGAGAACATCCGCGATGTCGTTGCCCGCTCTTGAAGACATCATTGAACCCGTCGAGGGGCTGATCCGGGTCGAGACGACCCCCAAGGAAGCGGCCACCCCGATGATCATGGAGGGGATGCGGTCGGTGTATCCGCATGACGTGGTCTTCGGTGAATACTGCACCGTCAACGGCTACATCGACTGCCCGCCCGACGAACTGTTCGACTACATGGCCGACACTCGCAGTCTCGAGGAGTGGACGTACAGCCTGCGTGGGTTTGAGCCGACCGAACAACCAGGTCTTTGGATAGCCCACGACAAACTCGGCAGCCCGGATGGAAAGCGTTCGGGCAGCCCGATTTTCACGCGAACGGTAGCCAACGCGCTGGCCCGCACCGTCGACTACCACTGCGCATGGGATCAGGGGACGCACCTGTGGATGATCTACCTGATGCGCGTTGTCGACGCGCAGCTGGTATTCGACAAGCCAGGCTCGGTGGTGCTGTGGACCAACTGCCATCACCCGTTCTACGACAAGAATCCCTATCCGGACACGGCACCGCCACAGCGGCCGGTCTGGGTCGGCGACTTCTGGGACATGTTTGGCCCCGGACACCTGCTGGAGCTGAACAACCTCAAGGCGATCGCGGAATACCGCTACCACAACGGACTGCCTGTCAAACCTGACTGGATGAGATGAGAACCTGATGAGCACACCGACAGTCAGCCTTGTTGACGTCTCCACGTATTTGCCGGGCGAGCCAGTGCCCGCCGACTACTACGCGCAGTTCGCCCAATCCGACGAGCTACGCGAAAACGTGATGTTCCGGGCGCCGAAGTTCCGGCATCACGTCGGCACGGACGAAAGCGCGGTCGACATGATCGAACGCGCCGCGGCCGGACTGATCGCCCGCCACGGCGAGGATGTGGTCTGCGGCGCAGAGGTACTGCTGACGCACACCCAATTGCCGGATCTGCCGATCTTCGGCTGCGGTGGCGGGGTAGCGGATCGTCTTGGCATGCGCCCGCAGTGGGTGCTCGATCTGCACAACGGCGGCTGCGCGGTGTTCGTGTTGATGATCAAGCTGGCACGGCAGTTGCTGATGTCCGGCGCGGGCAGCACTGCGCTGATCGCCGTCGCGCAGAACACCGCGGGCCAGATCTTCGACCAGGCGACGGTGCGCTCCAAGGCGCAAGCCGCGGTTCCCGGCGACGCCGCGGCCGTCGGGCTGCTGACATTGTCGGAGCACTCGCCGATCCTCGACGTCGAATGCCGCACCTACGGCGAGTACGCCCGTGACATGACGGTCACCATCGATCCGCCGCGCAAGTACTGGCAGGCCGGCCCCGGCGAGGGCAGCGTCGGCTTCACCGAGAGCAAGATCACCAAGGTGCTGGCCCGCGGCAACCGCTTGGTGCCCGAGGTGTCGTACGCGGTATGCGACCGAATCGGTGTGAAGCCCAAAGAGATTGACTTGCTCGTCACCAATCAGCCCAACAGGGTGTTTCTGCGGAACTGGCGTGAAGCGCTCGAACTCGCCCCGCAGCGACACGTCGACACGTTCGACGACTGCGGCAACCTGTTCGGGGCCGGAATCCCGGTCAACCTCGATCGGGCGATCACCTCCGGTCGGGTCCACCCCGGTGATTTGGTGATGATGGCCGGGTTCGCGCACGCGGGCGATTTCGCCGGGGCGGCGGCGCTGCGGTGGGGCGGACGCGACTGATGGCTGCGACGGCCGAGGTGCTTGACGCACTGCCGAGTGCGGTCGACCCATTTGCGTTGTCGCTCAACGAGAACCCGTTTCCGCCGTTGCCGGCCGTGCGCGCGGCACTGGTCACCGCGGTCGATTCGGCGAACCGCTACCCGGAGTACCTTCCGCACCGACTGCGGGGCCTCATTGCCGCCCGGATCGGGGTACGCGACGACCAGGTGGTGCTGGGCGCCGGTGCGACGGGCGTCGTGCTACAGGTTCTGCACGCCGTGACCAGTCCGGGGGATCGGATCGTACTGACCTCGCCGACCTTCGACGGCTACCCGATCTTCGCGCAGATGGCACGGCTGATTTCGGTGAGCGTGCCGCTGGACGAGCACGGCCACCATGATCTCGACGCGCTCGCCGACGCCGCCTGCAGCGCCAGGGTCGTCGTGCTGTGCCGGCCGCACAATCCGACCGGAACACTGGAACCGGCAGCTGATGTCGAGCGGTTCCTGCGGCGGGTGCCCTCCGACACCATCGTGCTGCTCGACGAGGCGTACGTCGAGTTCGTCGCACCCGAACATCGCCTCGACGGGCCGAAGCTGGTTCGCCGTTACCCGAATGTCGTGGTGTTGCGGACGTTTTCGAAGGCCTACGGGCTCGCGGGTTTGCGGATCGGATACGGGTTCGGCGCGCCGGAACTCGCCAAGCAACTGTGGACCATGCAGCTTCCGTTCGGAATCGGCATCACCAGTGCCGCCGCAGTGGTCGCGTCCTACAACGCCGAAAGCCAACTGACACAACGTGTCCGGTTCATAGCTGCCGAGCGCCGGTACCTACATCGGCGCCTGCGGTCGATGGGCATCTACAGCACCGACGCCCATGCGAACTTCTTGTATCTGCCTGCGGCCGGCCGAAGCTGGCGTCGAGAATTCGACGCAGCCGGTGTGCAGGCCCGGCACTACGCGGACGGGGGAGCGCGGGTGACGGTCGGCGCACGCGCGTCAACCAGGGCGATCCTGGCGGCGCTGTCTACTTGACCAAAGCCGCAGAGGCCGTTGCGTTACGGGTGCGTCCCGACACACACGCCACCGGCACAAGCACCGGCCCCGCCGGGTCCCGCGCCGGCGCCGGCACCCGGCACACCCGCGCTCGCTCCGCCGGGTCCCGCGCCCGCGCTGGCGCCTGGCGCACCCGCCGACGCGCCACCGGGTCCGGCGCTGGCGCCGGGCCCCGCGCTCGCACCAGGGGCACCGGTACCGGTTGGAGACGGCGCGATTGGTGCCGAACTTGCGGTGGTTACCGGCGTTGCGCTGGTTGACGTCGTTGTGGTGGTGGTTTTGTCACCGCTGCCGTTGTTGCCACATGCGACGGTGAGTGTGCTCAGCGCGATCATGGCGGCGGCCCCGGCGGCGACACGGATGTGCCGGGAAACCCGATTGTCTGTCGTCATGGTCCGTACCCAGTTTCTGTGTGTTGGTTATCGCAACGAACTGCCACTGCGATCTACCCGTTCCGCTCCGATTCCAAGCAATGGTCGAGCGTCAACCTGACAGCGTGGGGTATGAAAAGGCGTGTCCTCTGAGGAGTCGCGCGACAAACCCGACCCGATCGCGCAGGCCCGCGCCAACTGGGAGCGGGCCGGATGGGGCGAGGTCGCGGACGGGATGGTCGCCGTCACGTCGGTGATGCGGGCCCATCAGATCCTGCTCGCGCGGGTGGAGAACGCCCTGCGGCCCTACGACCTGAGCTTCTCCCGGTTCGAGCTGTTGCGGCTTCTCGCGTTCAGCCTCACCGGCGAACTGCCGATCGCCAAGGCGTCCGACCGGCTGCAGGTGCACGTCACGAGCGTCACGCACGCGATCGGGCGGCTCGAGAACGCTGGGCTGGTCGAGCGGGCGCCACATCCCACCGACGGGCGCACCACGCTGGTGCGGATCACCGACCGCGGGCGGTCGACCGTCGAGGATGCGACGGTCACGCTGAACAAGGAAGTGTTCGCCGACGTCGGCATGTCCGACGACGAGTCGCGAGCACTGTCGGGGTCGATCGAGACGCTGCGTCGCAACGCCGGCGACTTCTAGGCCGGCACTACGTCGAGGCTGAGGAATTCCGGCGCCTTGATGACGTTGCGAAGCATGAACCGGATGAATGCCGGCATGCCGCTGGCGTTTTCGTCACGGTAGAGCCGCGCGTGGTCGGCCTTGAACCGCCGACGCCGGGCGTGCAGCTCACATCCGTCGGCCGCCAGGACGTTTCGCACCCAGTCCGACTGTGACCCGTACGTCAGCGCGATCACGAACCCGTTCCCGCGCCGGAAGGCCCACACGGGCGTGTGGAAGATCCGGCCGGATTTGCGCCCGCGATGGACGACGACCGCCCAGCCCGGCGCCCAGGGAGCGATGAACTTGGTGATCCGGTTGAGCCCGACTTTGTTGGCGCGGGCGACCCATCGTGGAGCCGGCATCGGAGTAACTCCTCACTTGTGGAATTTATACTTCGAGCGTAACGCGGTGCTCATACAGAAGTCAACACCTGTAGAATTATTTGCACTATGCCTCCGCTGGGACGACGACCGGGCCGTACCGACACCCGCAATGTGCTTGTCGCAACGGCTCGGCGGATGTTCGCCGACACTGGCTACGACAAGACGTCGGTGCGCGACATAGCGGCCGCCGCCGAAGTCGACCCGGCGCTGATCCGGCACTACTTCGGCAATAAGGCCAATTTGTTCCGGGCCACCCTGGGGTGGCCGTTCGAGCCCGAGCAGATCGCCGAACGGCTCACCGGCGGCGACAGCGGTGGCCTCGGTTTGCGGCTGACCCAGGTGTTCTTCGAATTGTGGGAAGACCCCGACACCCGCGCGCCGCTGTTGGCGATTCTGCGCGGTGCCGCAACACACGAGGAGTCCGCCGCGCTGGCCCGCCAGTTCATCCAGGCCCGGCTGTACCCGCAGATCGCGATGGCGCTCGACGGCGGCGACGGCGAACTGCGGGTGGATCTGGCGATGGCCCAGTTGTTGGGGATTGCCTACCTCCGCCACATCCTTCGCGTGGAGCCGGTGGCGTCGGCTTCAGTGCAGGACCTCATCGCTCGCGCCGCATCGGTCGTCAGCGCGCATCTGACACCTGACCCGGCAGCGGGATCGTCGCCGTAACCGCGGTGCCGTTGCCGGGGCGGGAGCGGATGTGCAAGCGGCCGCCGACGATTTCGGCGCGTTCGGCCATCGACAGCAGACCGTAGCCACCCATCTCGTCGCTGCCGACCGGATGCTCGAGAGTGTCGAAACCCACTCCGTCGTCGACGATTTCGAGCCGCGCCTTGTCCCCGTCGATGGCGAATGTGAGCCACGCGCTGGTGGCCTGGGCGTGCTTGACGACGTTCTGCAGGCACTCCTGGGCGATGCGGTACAGCGCGAGCTCGATGTGATCGGCCAGCCGCGTTTCGGCGAGGTCCACTTCGAGGTTGATCTGCGGGATCGAGCGGGCGAGGCTCGCCAGGCCGCCGGCGAGGCCGAGATCGTCGAGCACTGGCGGCCGCAGTCCGCCGATGGCCGCGCGCGCTTCCTGCAGCGTCAGCTCGACGAGTTCGCGGGCCTTGCCCAGCTGCTCGGCGACGTTGCCGGGGTTGTCGCCGACCGCGCGTTGCGCTGCGTCGAGCCGGTAGGACAGCGTGACCAGGCGCTGGCTGATGCCGTCATGGATGTCGCTGGCCAGCCGGCGCCGCTCGAGTTCCTGTGCCTCGATCACCTGCTCGACGAAGTTCTCGTGCGCGCGCTCGCGGGCCACCAACTGCCGGTGCAAGCGGGCCTGATGCAGCGCGCCCGCGATCAGCCGGCCGATCACCAGCAAGAGCTCCACGTCGCGGTCGGTGAACTCGCGCCGCTCGACGGTGTGCACGTTCAGCACGCCGACCAGGCCGCCGGGGTCGGTCTCCATCGGCACCGACACCATCGAGGTGAAGTCCCGTCCGCGCAGCGACTGGAACGGCTTGTAGCGCGGGTCGGACTCCTTGTCCTCGGTGATCACCACCGGTTCGCGGTGACTGGCCACCCACCCCGAGATGCCGGAGCCCAGCGGCAGCCGGATCTTGCCGGCCTCGGCGTCGAACGGCGGTGTGGCGCCGGTCAGCGTCAGCGACCGGTTGGTGTCGTCGAGCACGTGCACGAAGCACACGTCGGTATCGGTGGCGGCGGTGATCATCCGCGCGGCCGCGGCGGCGAGCGGCTCCACGCCTGGCCCGCTGGAGGCGGCCTGGATCAGTTCGCGCAGAAGCACCAACTCGCGGTCGGCGTCGACGAAGTCGCGGACGACACGGGCGTGACGTGGCCTGGTCATTGGTAGATGCCTTCGCGCAGGGCGGTGGCGACCGCCCCGGTTCGGTCGTTGACGCCGAGCTTGCGGTAGATCGAACGTAAGTGGCTCTTGACGGTCTCGTCGCCGATCACCAGTTTGGTCGCGATGCCCTTGTTGGACAGCCCGCTGACCACACACGACAGGATCTCGCTTTCCCGCTGGGTGAGGCCCTGCCGAGCACCTGGCCAGAACTCGTCGCGCTGCATGCGGGCGGCGGTGTCGGCGGCGCGGGCGGCCATCCCGGGGTCGATCGCGGTCTCTCCCTTGTGGACGAACTCGAGCTGGCGGACCAGCTCGTCGCTGCTGATGCTTTTCAACAGGTAGCCCGACGCGCCCACGCGCAGCGCCTGGAAAAGGTATTGCTCGTCGTCGTAGACCGAGAGCATCACCACCTTGCGGTCCGGGTCCTTTTCCCGCAGCGTCTGGCACAGGTCGAGCCCGCTGGAGCCCTGCATCCGGACGTCGGTCAGCACGATGTCGGGATCGAGATCGCCGACCACATCGACGGCGCGCTCGGCGCCGACGGCCTGCCCGACGACCTCCACCCGATCCGCGAACGCGGCAAGCATCGCCTTGAGACCCTCGATCACCATCTCGTGGTCGTCGACCAGCACGATGCGCACAGGCCCTGCCATGCGATCACGATAGAGCGCGCAGCCGGAAGCGCCGGCGACATCGAACGGGGGGAGACCCAATAGCCCGTCACATCCCCCGTACGGGGGATGATCCGACCTGCGCCTTGTCGGATGCTTTCGCCATGCGGGGGCAGACAGTGGCGACGCGGACGTTCTGGTGGGACCGGACGTCAGATGCTGACGTCGACCCGCTGCGCGCGGTGATCTTCGACCTCGACGCCGTGATCGACACCGACGATGCCGGCGACCCCGCCGCTCCGGACGGTCTGCTCGATCTCGTGATGAGCTTGTTCGTGGCCGGCGTGTGGGTTGCCGTGGTCAGTACAGGGCGCCGAACCGACGTGGAACCGCTGGTGCGGGAGTTGTTTGGCGACGGGCTTGTCGAGACGATCGTGACCGCCGACGACGTCACCGGTTTCGATCCAAGCACCGAGGTGTACGAACTCGCGATGTGGGAGTTGGGCGCAGGTCCCGAAAGTTGCTTGGCGATGGTGGGTTCCGGCGCGGCACTGCGGATCACGTCGAGCGTTGGCCTCGCCGCGGTCGTCGTCGCCTCCGAATATTCTGCCTTCGATGACTTCACGACGGCAGTGTCAGAGCGGTCGAGTTACGACGCTTTGATGGCGGCGGATTGTCAGCGCTTGCATCGCCTTTGGTATGCCAAACAGAAGCGGTTTGCAGCGGCCTGACCGCATTTCGCTCTATTGGTAATAGCAAATGCGAGTATTATGAGGGCGTAGATCATTAAAGTCATTAGCGGTCGTCAAAAACGACGGCGCACTGCCTCTCAGTAGTTCTCGGCTTAGGAAAAGACGCCCTATGCGTCGCAGTGTGCCAGCGCGAGGGTGGTAAGTGTCTGCCCAGCTAGCGTCGATTTGTCGTCTGATCTTCGCGCGCGGAAATTGATTTATGTGAATGCGCTGTATAGCGGCTGTGGATGTGCTTGACTCACTGTCTTGACCGTCGGGGGACGAGCATGCGCACTAGTGAGGGCCGCTCGCGTGGACGCGAGCACTCAGTTCGCAAACAATGGAGAGTGAGTCATGATTCGTCACCGAATAGCCGTTCCGTTCGGCATCGTCTTTGTAGTGGCCGGGGGCGTCGCGCCGTTCACCCTCGCTCTGCCAGCGGCGTCCGCGGACAATCTGCCCAATGGGCTCACCGTGACCTGTAATCAGGACAGTGATATCCATGCGACCTGCATTATTGGCGGCTGCCCGCGTGTGAACGGTGACTACGTCGTCGACGCCGTGCACGTCATCGTCGCAGGACAGATCACGAGCAACGAGACCCAGCATGAGTACGATTTCAAATGCATCAACGGGCAAACTGCCCGGCAGGGCGTTAGTACGTCGCCTGGTAGAACGGAGACCATCTCGGTTCAGGGCTGCCGTAAGAAAGATCTCAAGGCCGACTGGTGCGGTCCCTGGAACGAGTACAAGTACACGGCGCCGGCCAAACCTGCTGCGCCGCCACCACCTCCGCCTCCGCCACCGCCGCCGCAGACCAAGCAGTGCCCCAACGGCGGCCCCACAATCCCGGTGGCCGATCAATGCCCGGCACCCAAGCCGCAGACCAAGCAATGCCCAGACAACGGCCCCACGATTCCGGTCACCGACGCGTGCCCGGTGAAGAAGGTGGCGCCCAAAAACGCTGTGACGATGAGCGTCAACAAGGCCGGACTTCAGGTTAATGTCACCGTCAAGAACAGTTCGGATCTGGCTGCCGAGTGCACCTACGACGCGACAGAAGCCAATGGGCTGGGTCTACCGGTTCACCGCGACTTCAGTCTTGCCGCCGAGGGAAGTACGACCCTGAACTTCCCGGCTCCGCTCATTGGCCAGTCGTGGCAACTGGTGTCGGCGTGCAACGCCACCTTCGAGGGCCAGAGCGTCGAGATCGGCCGCGCCACCGGGAGCGTATAACGGCTGCCTAGCCGCGCGAGCGCCTGAGGAACTCGGAGGCCTTGAACCACAGCGCCTCGACGGATTCTCCGATGATGTCGTCGTCACTGTGGAAGTCGGTCTCGAGCTGGTTGAGAGACCCGTGGTAGCTCTCTATCTTGTCCCACGGCGCGGGCGAGGTTTGTCCGTCGAGCACTGTCACATTCTTGCGACGTCGCGAGATTCCTAATTGGCGATCGCGAACGGGCATGGCAATTCGCGAAGGACCTCGTTGCTGCCGCCGAGCCCGCCCGACAATCGAGAGGACGCCGCCGTCGACACCGGCTTGGCGACTGTTCTGGTGTCGACGACCGATGACACCGCCGAGGTGGACGACGTCGCGGCGTGCGAGCGGTTGCATCGCCGTTGGCGGACGGCCCAGAAGCGAGCGGCTGCTTAACGTTTCGGCTGGTTCGATCGACCGGCGCCGAGTGACTCGCCCAACGTCCAGATTGACACACCGAGCAGTACCAGGTCTTTGAGCAGAAACTGGCCCGGTTGCGCGGACAGCACCGGGATGCCTGCTGCATGCGTAACCGCAACACCTGGTGTGGTGAAAAGGAAGCTGATCGTCCCCAGGAACAACACGACTGCCATGGCGCTGCCCAGCGCGGACACGCGTGGCCACAGCGGCCGGATCGCAATGAGAAGCGCTGCAACGATTTCCATCGTTCCCAGCCCCCTGGCGACGGTGTTGATGCTGAAAATGTCGTAAATCCAGCTCATCAGTGGGCTGTGCTCGATGAGTATGCGTGCTTCCATCTTTACGTACTTGCCAAAGCCGATCCAGGCCAGGACGACGACCAGTCCGTAGCGGGCGATGACCTGACCGATTTGTGTCAGCGAAACGGCAAGTCGCTGAGTGGGTTCGGTGTTTTCAGCAACGGTTTGCACGTGGGTTCCTCTATTCGTTGTCGGTTGTTCCGACATCAGTGGTGGCCACGTTCCTGTAACACCCATGCATTGCCATCTGGATCATCGAAGTCGGCAAAGCTTGCATAGTCCGCCCCGCCAGGATCGGGGTGTGCCTGCGCGGGTGTCCTGTGCAGGATCTCGTCGGGATCCAGACCCCTGTCGATACCGTGCGGCACGACGTTCTGGCCGGGCTCGAGGTGCAACCGTTTGTCGTCGAGGTAGACCTCGACCTTGTCGGGCTCGAACGAGACCAGGTTGCTGATCCGGGCAACTTCGGGCCACGCGTCGGTGTATGACCATGCGGCGCGGTGGCGGTCACCGACGGTGTAGTAGCTCGCCAGACCTTTGTACGGGCAGAATGTCTGTCCCTCAACGGGTTCGAGCGTGGACCCGTCCACATCTTCACGGGGTACATACCAACGCGGGGCGAAGCCGGATTCGTACAGGGCGAGAGGCCGACGGGAGTCAGCGATCACACGGTCGCCGTCGCGAACCACGATATGGCGCGATGTCGCGCGGATGTCGATGCGGTGGTAGAAGTCCGCGGCGTGCCCGACGATACGTTCGTCTTCCTCGTAGAAGGCATCCATGGCGCGCCACGCGAAGGCCACCCGCCCCTCGAGGATGGTGGCGTGCGCCGGCGGCGCAGCGTGCTCCCATGCGGCGTGGTTGGCTTCGCGTTGTCCCGCTGCGACGGTGAACCAGCGCAGCTCGCCCAGGGTGCCGTGCGGCTTGGTCCGCTCTTCGACTGTCAGGGTCCGCGGCGTGATATCGGCATATGGAAAGTAGGCCACCGGGTAGCGGCCGGGCTCGTGCAGAAGCACCACGTCTTCGCTGTCGGCAATGCATTGGTTGGCGAACAGCACGCGCATCCGCCGCCGCAGCGGCTCGGCGAACAGCAGTGGCTGCGGGAGCGGTTCAGGTGTGAGGAAGTGTCCCACCGATCCGGTGGCGAGTGGACCTTGCTGCCATGCCAAACCCATAGTGATTCCGTTCCGCGTCTTGATTTCACGCAGTCGATTGGGTTGCCTCGTCCACTATTCTGGGCCAGCCAACCCAATTTGTCCAGAGCGGGGTCAGTTGGATGTGGTCTTGCGCCGCCGCCGGGGACGCTGGGGTGCGAACGAGCGCACATAGTCGACCGCACCGTCGACTGCTGCCTGCAGCGGCTCTGCGCTGCCGGTCGCGTAGGTGACGAGGGCGCCGCCCTGATGAGCGGCGACCAACGCAACCGCGAGATGTCTGGGTTCGGCGTCCGCACGCAACTCGCCGCGCCGGCGCATGGCGGTGAGGCCACTCTGAAAGAGCCCGATCCATTGGTCGTAGCCGAAAGCCAGATCGTCGAGCACCCCGTCGTCGGCTTCCAGCAGCTCACCGGCAAGCGACCCGTAGACGCATCCGCCCCGCCGATAGACGGCTTTGGCGTGGGCCGAACATGTCTTTGCCCATGCCTCGAGCGCCTCGAGGCTGTCGAAAGCACCGAACTGTCGTTGGCCGTGAAACGAGACCACCTCGTTGCGGCGCGCAGTGATGACTTGTCGCGTCAGGTCGCGCTTGTCCTGAAAGTAGTGCGCTATTTGCGAACCGCTGACACTGGCCGCGGCGCGAAGCTCGTCGATGCTCGTGCCGGCTACACCGCGCTCGAACATCAGCTTGGCGGCGACGTCGACGATGTGCGCCCGGGTCGCCAGTCCCTTCTGGGTGAACCTGCCGCCGTCGGACTCGGGCTCCGTCAGAAGGCTTCGGGGGCCTCGGGTCCGGCGGGCCCGGTGCGCGGCTCGCTCAGCCGGGTCGCTGGCGAACGTACGCAAATAGTTCACCGCGAATCGGACCGCGTCGGCGTGCGGCCATTCTGCGCGATAAGTGAAGGCCATGGTGCCGCCACCTTGATGGGCGCTGACGATGACCAGAGCCAGGTGTCGTGGGTCGGTGTGCGAGACGAGCAGGCCTCGGTGTCTCATTCCCTGAATCGCTTTCTCTAACAGCGCAACCCAGTCCCAGTACCCGGCTCCCAGCGTCTCGCGCGTCACGTCGTCCGACTTGGCGAGCTGACCCGCGAGTGCATGGTAGGTGGGTGTGGCCGCGTAGCCGATGCGTCGGAGGTAGCGCATGTTGAGATCAATCCAATCCTCGAAATCGTCGAACGACTCGAGGCCGTGCAGCTTGGGTTCGCGGTGAAAGTCCAGCACGACGTGGGTCTGATGGACGATGACCGCCCGGATAAGGGCTTGCTTGTCCGCGAAGTAGTGAGCAAGCTGTGATCCGCTCACGGCGGCGGCCGCACGCACGCTCTCCATGTTCAGCGCCGACAGTCCGTCGGAGAGGATGAGGTTCGCGGCTGCCATGACGATGCGGTCGCGGGTGGCACGCCCCTTCGGGGTGAACCGCCGTTCGTCAGTCAGGTCGGCGGGAACCATGGCGCCAGACTATGGCCTGATTCTCAGATACTGGGACATTCAACCCACTATCTCGCTCGCGTGTCTCATGGCGCTGCGCAGTGCTTGGCAAGAAAGGGTCGGATGAGTTCTGCGACCTCGTCCAGTGCTGATTCCAGCAGGAAGTGTCCGCCATCGAGTACGTGGATTTCCGCGTCGGGCAGATCCTCGGTGAACGCCTGCGCACCGGCCGGCCCGAATATCTCGTCGCCGCGGCCCCACACCGCCAGCAGAGGCACTCTCCTGGCGCGGAAGTAGTCATGCAACCGCGGGTACAGCGGCGAATTCGTGGCGTAGTCGAGGAACAGTTTGAGTTGGACTTCGTCGTTGCCAGGCCGCGAGATCAGCCGGTAGTCGTGATACCAGGATTCCGGGTCGACCAGTGTTTTGTCGGCCACGCCGGTGGTGTACTGCCACCGGGTGGCGTCCAACGTCAGAAACTCCCGCACGGCGGCCTCCGTCTCCGCGGTCCGCTCGGTCTGGAAGGCCCACACCACTTTCCAGAAGCTGTCGACGAATCCGGCGTCGTAGCCGTTGCCGTTCTGACTGATGATGGCGGTGATCGCGTCCGGTTGGGCAAGTGCCAGGCGCCATCCGATCGGTGCGCCGTAGTCCTGCACATACATCGCGTACCGCTCGATTCCCACGGCGCGCAGTAACCCCGCGGTCAGTGCGGTCAGAGCGTCGAAGGTGTAGTCGAACTCGTCGACGTCCGGCGCATCTGACAACCCGAAGCCCAGATGGTCGGGCGCGATCACGTGATAGCCGTCCGCCAATGCCGGAATCAAGTGCCGGAACATATACGAGCTGGTGGGAAATCCATGCAGCAGCACTAATGCCGGCGCCTGCGGGTCGCCCGCTTCACGGAAGAACAGCCGCTGGCCGTCGACGGTGATGTAGCGGTGATGGACAGCAACCATGACCGAGTCCTCCGCGTGGCTTTTGGGTTATGTATCCCAGTATGCTCCTTAGGAGCATGGTCGCGCTACCCCCAAGTGCGGACGCCGGAGCCTGCGGGACATTGACCGCGGTGCCGACGAGGCATATTCTGGGTCAGCCATCCCAAATGCGCGGTAGGTGTCTGGAGGTACCGTTTTGACACCTTCTCGATCGACGGATGCGCGCGCCAGGCTGATCTCGGTCAACGTCGGCATGCCGAAAGACGTGGACTGGCAAAGAAAAACCGTACATACCGGCATCTGGAAGTATGCGGTCGACGGCGCGGTGATGGTTCGCCGGCTCAACCTCGACGGCGACGGCCAAGGAGACCTGGCCGGCCATGGCGGTGAACAACGCGCCGTGATGGTCTATCAGACGGAGTCATACGACTATTGGAAGAGCTACCTCGGCCGCGACGATCTGCGGCCGGGCCACTTCGGGGAGAATTTCACGGTCGAGGGGTTGAGCGATCACGAAGTGTGCATCGGCGACAGGTACCGCATCGGTGAAGCCGAATTCGAGGTGACGCAGCCTCGGGTCACCTGCTTTCGAGTCGGGATGCGTCTGGACGAGCCCGAGATGCCGAAACTGCTTGTTTCGCAACACCGCCCGGGTTTCTACTTTCGGGTCCTGACCGAGGGCCTGGTCCGCGCCGGCGATCCCATCGTGCGAACGAGGTGCGGCCGCCCTTGCGTCAGTGTCGCCGATGCCGACGCGCTGCTGTATCTGCCGAAGCGTGACATCGCTCAGCTGCGCAAGATCGTCGACGTAGCGGCGCTGAGCCCGGGGTGGCGCGAGTCGTTTCGCGACATGCTCGCTGCCGAGGAAGGCTCTGTCTCGGCGCGTGCACCTTCGGCCGACGTCGAACCGGCGTGGCGCGGCTTTCGGCGACTCCGTGTGGCAGCGACCCACCGCGAGAGCCCGACGGTGCTGTCGATCGAGCTCGAGTCCATGGAGCACAACGGGTTGCCCACGCCGCGTCCCGGCCAGTACGTCGCCGTCAGAATCGCCGACGCCGGTGAGCCGCCCCCGCTGCGCAGCTACTCACTGTCGGGCGATCCGGCGGCGGGGCGCTACCGCATCAGTGTCAAGCGGGAAGCCCACGGAACGGTGAGCCGATGGCTCCACGACCATGTCGCGGTCGGGACGGTCGTCGAGGCCAGCGCACCACGCGGCGATTTCTGCCTCGCCGAAGAATCGACGCCCGTGGTGTTGATCTCGGCCGGCATCGGGGTGACGCCCGTGCTGGCGATGATGCACGCGCTTGCGGCCGCCAGAAGCCCTCGCGAGGTTTGGTGGCTGCACACCACGCGTGATGCCGAATCGCACGCATTCGCCGGCGAAGCCACGTCCCTGATCCAGTCGGTGCCGCACGCGCACGAACACATCTTCTACACCGCAGGGCAGGGGGAGCCCCCCGTCATCCGTGGACGGCTCGACCACCAATCGATTGCCGTCCTCGGCCTGCCGCTGGATGCCACGGTATACCTTTGCGGGCCTGAGCGATTCATGGACGAGATGCGCATGGCCCTGATCGCAGTGGGTATCCGTCCGGGTCGGATACACACGGAATTGTTCGCTGCGTTGCCGCCGATCAATCCCGGCCTCGTCGCCGCACCGCACGCCCCACGGCCGCACTTGCCTACTGGCAAGCCAGGAACCGGACCACGAATCACGTTCGCGCGCAGTGGACTTGACGTCAACTGGTCATCGCGCTTTCGCAGCCTGCTCGAGCTGGCCGAAGCCTGCGACGTGCCGACCCGGTACTCATGCCGTAGCGGTGTCTGCCACACGTGCGTCACCGATGTGCTCGAAGGAACCGCCACCTACAATCAGCGACCACTCGAAGAACCTGGCGATGGCGCAGTGCTCATCTGCTGCGCTGCGCCGGGCGGGGAGCTCGTGCTCGATCTCTGACGAATGACGCCAACTCACCGGAGGGATACCGACCATGGCAATGCCACAACAGCAGCGGCGCACAACCGATTACGACGTCGTGGTGATCGGCGCCGGGCCGATCGGACAAGTCCTTGCCGAACGGACTCGCGCCGACGGCCTGACGGTCGCGGTGGTGGAGCGCGAGCTCGTCGGCGGTGAATGCTCCTACTGGGCTTGTGTTCCCAGCAAGGCGCTGCTGCGACCGGTGATCGCGGCGTCTGACGCTCGCCGCATCGACGGTGCCCGCGAGGCCGTCGACGGGTCGATCAATTCCGTCGGCGTGTTCGGCCGTCGGAATCGCTATGTGTCGAACTGGGACGACGGTGGCCAGGCCGACTGGGTGGCCGGAATCGGAGCCGACTTGGTGCGCGGTCACGCGCGATTGGACGGACCGCGACGCGTCGCGGTGGAATCGTCAGACGGAAGACAGGAACTGCTGACCGCGCGGAGCGCTGTCGCGATCTGCGTGGGCAGCGGTGCGGCATTGCCTGACTTGCCGGGAATGGCCGAAGCCCGGCCGTGGACCAACCGCCGCGCCACCGACAGCGGCGACGTACCGAACCGGCTTGCCGTCGTCGGCGGCGGCGGCGTCGCCGTCGAGATGGCAACCGCATGGCAGGGTTTGGGCTCAGCGGTGACCCTGTTGGCGCGCGGCTCCGGTCTGCTGCCGCGGATGGAACCGTTCGCCGGCGAATTCGTCGGCCGGGGCCTCAGCGAGGCCGGCGTGGACGTGCGCATCGGAGTCTCGGTCGCCAAGATGCATCGGCCTGACGAGGCGGGGCCGGTCACCCTCGAGCTCGACGACGGCGCGAAGTTGGAGGTCGACGAGGTACTGTTCGCGACCGGCCGCAAACCGCTCACCGACGACATCGGGCTGGGGACGGTCGGGCTGTCACCCGGTACGTGGCTCGATGTCGACGACACCTGTCGGGTCGTCGGCGTCGACGGTTCTTGGCTGTACGCGGTGGGGGACGCCAACCACCGTGCGTTGCTCACACACCAAGGCAAATATCAGGCCCGCATCGCGGGCGCGGCGATCGGCGCGCGCGCTGCGGGAAACGCGGTAGACGCGACCTCGTGGGGTCTGCACGCGACCACCGCGGACCACCACGCGGTCCCGCAGGTGTTCTTCACCGATCCCGAGGCCGCCGCTGTCGGACTCACCGCGGAACAGGCCCGACAAGCCGGTCACCGAGTATCGGTGATCGATGTCCAAATCGGCGAAGTCGTCATGGGCGCAAAGCTTTACGCGGACGGATACACGGGTCAGGCACGCATGGTGGTTGACCTCGACCACGGTTACCTGCTGGGAGTCACGTTCGTCGGCGCCGGAGTCTCCGAACTGTTGCATTCGGCGACAATTGCAGTGGCAGGGCAGGTTCCGGTCGACCGGCTCTGGCACGCGGTTCCGTGCTTCCCGACGATCACCGAGGTCTGGCTGCGGTTGTTGGAGGCCTACCGCGACTCCGGGGAGGCCGAGACGGTGACGCGGTGACGACACACGGTGGGAGGAAGTCGATGGTGGTGCGGGACCTCGGTCCCGATCGGGTGATTCCGTTCTCCGACGCTGTTTTCGCGGTGATCATCACCATTTTGGTTCTCGAGCTCAAGCCGCCGAGCACACACTCGTTCAGTGGGTTGGGACCACTGTGGCCGACCGCCCTCAGCTATGCGGTCAGCTACCTGTTCATCGCGATTGTCTGGGTCAACCACCACCATCTGTTCAAGTATGCGCAGGCGGAGACCCCGCGATTGGTGTGGTCGAACTTCGCGCATCTTTTCTCGGTGTCGCTCATTCCGTTCACCACCGAGTGGATCTCCGACAGCAGGTTGGCCGCGGCACCCGTCACCCTGTATGCGGCAGTCTTCGTCCTCGTCAATCTCACGTACCTTGCGCTCTGTTGGGAAGCGATCGATCGGCCCGCGCACGAGGACGTCTCGCAGCGCGTGCGCCGGATGATGCGGATGAGATCGTTCATCACGATCGGTGTGTTCGTGGCGGCGGCACTGGTCGCGCTCACCTGGCCGGTTGTGGCCATGGTGCTGATTTGCTTATGCCTGATCGGCTATCTACGACCGGACATTCCGGGCCGGAAGAAGGACGAGCACCAGCCTGCGCCGTGAGCAACGATCAGGACGTCACATTCGTTTCCACGCGAGTCAGCTGCCGCGCAGCATCTGGATCACCGCGCTGAAGTCCTTGTCGGCGTGCTCGGCCGCGAAGGTGGCGTAGATCTCGGCGGCGTGCGTACCGAGCGGAGCCGCCGACCCGGTGGAGGACACCGCCGCCATCGCCAGCCCCAGGTCTTTATTCATCAACGCCGACGCGAAGCCCGGCTTGAAGTCATTGTTCGCCGGCGATGCCGGAACCGGCCCGGGCACAGGGCAGTTCGTGTGCACCGCCCAGCAGTTGCCGGTGGCGCCGGTGACCACGTCGAACAGCGACTGCGCCGACAGCCCGAGTTTCTCGGCCAGCAAGAACGCCTCTCCCACGGCGATCTGCTGAACCGCTAGCAGCATGTTGTTGCACAGCTTGGCGGCCTGCCCGGTACCTGACGCACCGCAGTGAATAACCTTGCCCGCCAACGGCTCCAGCACCGCACGGGCCCGCCCGACAGCGTCGGCCTCGCCGCCCACCATGAACGCCAGCGTGCCCGCGGTCGCGCCCTTCACCCCACCGGACACCGGTGCGTCGAGCTGGGCGAAACGGTGCTCTGTGGCCTGCGCGTGGATGGTTCGGGCGTCGTCCACCGAGATCGTCGAGGTGTCGATGAACAAAGCACCCGGTTTGGCCGCGGCCAATACCTCGGTGTAGCAGGCCTTCACGATGTCCCCGTTGGGCAGCGACGTCATCACCACGTCGGCGTCGTCGACGGCTTCGGCACCGGTCTCGCACACCGTTGCGCCCTTCTCGGCGGCCGCCGCCTTCAGCGCCGGTACCGGATCGAAGCCACGCACGGCATGCCCTGCTGTGACGAGGTTCGCCGCCATCGGACCGCCCATGTTGCCCAGGCCGAGGAACGCGATCGTGGTCATCTCAGTTGTTCCCTCACCCGGGCGGCCTCCGCGCGCCCGATCACCACCCGCATGATTTCGTTCGTGCCCTCGAGGATGCGGTGTACCCGCAGGTCGCGAATGATCTTCTCCAGACCGTACTCTCGCAGGTATCCGTAGCCGCCGTGCAGCTGCAGCGCCTTGTCGGCCACGTCGTAGCAGGCGTCGGTGGCGTGCAGCTTCGCCATCGCGCACAGCTTCACCTTGTCCGGATCGTCGTCGTCCAAGGCGGTGGCCGCTCGCCACAACAGCATTCGTGACGACTCCAATGCCGTCGCCATGTCGGCCAACGTGAACCGTATTGTCGACTCGTCGAGCAGGCTGGCACCGAACGCCTCGCGGTCGCGAACGTAGGTGACGGCCTTGTCATAGGCGGCCTGCGCGCCGCCCAGCGAGCACGCCGCGATGTTGATCCGTCCCCCGTTGAGGCCGTTCATCGCGATCCCGAAGCCGGTTCCCTCACCATCGGCACCACCGAGCATCGCGTCGGCGGGTACCCGGACACCTTCGAGAATCACCTGAGCAGTCGGTTGTGCGTGCCAACCCATCTTTTGCTCTTGAGCGCCGAAACTGAGTCCGGCCGAACCGTTTTCGACGATGAAGGCAGAAATTCCACGGTGGCCCGGCTGGGTCTCTTGTGAACCGGTGCGGGCCATCACGATGTATACGTCCGACGAGCCGGCGCCGGAGATGAACTGCTTCACACCGTCGAGTACCCAGTCGTTGCCGTCGCGGACAGCCTTGGCACGCAGTGCTGCGGCGTCGGATCCCGCGGACGGTTCGGTGAGGCAGTAGCTGGCGACCGACTCCATCGACGCCAGCCTCGGGATCCACGCCTTGCGTTGCTCGGGCGTGCCGTACCGGTCGACCATCCACGCACACATGTTGTGGATCGACAGGAACGCCGCGGTCGTCGGGTCGGCCATCGCGAGTTGTTCGAAGATCCGCACCGCGTCGAGACGCCGCAGTCCACTGCCACCGACGTCCTCGTTGCAGTAGATTGCCGCCATCCCCAGTTCGGCGGCCTCACGCAGTGCATCGACGGGGAAGTGGTTGGAACCGTCCCACTCCAACGCATGCGGCGCAAGCCGCTTCGCGGCGAACGCGGCGGCTGTCTCGGTGATGACGCGTTCGTCGTCGTCGAGGCGAAACACTCGCTACTCCATTGTGGGGATCGAGAATTCGGCGCCGTCTTTGATCCCCGACGGCCAGCGCGACGTCACTGTCTTGACCTTGGTGTAGAACTGGATCGACGCGGGGCCGTGCTGATTGAGGTCACCGAAGCCCGAGCGCTTCCAGCCGCCGAACGTGTGGTAGGCCACCGGCACCGGGATCGGCACATTCACGCCCACCATGCCGACCTGGACGCGGGACACGAAGTCGCGGGCCGCATCACCGTCGCGGGTGAAAACCGCCACCCCGTTGCCGTATTCATGCTCGCTGGGCAGCCGCAGAGCCTCCTCGTAATCCTTCGCGCGCACGATGCACAGCACCGGGCCGAAGATCTCGTCGGTGTAGATCGACATGTCCGGGGTGACGTGGTCGAACAGTGTGGGGCCGATGAAGTAGCCGCCTTCGAGGTTTGCGTCACCGAATGCCAAGTCGTCACTGGTTCTTTCGCGGCCGTCGATCACGATTTCGGCACCGGCGTCGACGCCCTGGCCGATGTAGTCACGCACCCGGGCGAGTGCGGCTTCGGTGATCAGCGGACCGTAGTCGGCCTTGGGGTCCAGGCTGTGGCCGACACGCAGGTTGTTGATCCGGTCGATCAGCCTGGCGCGCAGGCGATCTGCGGTCTGCTCACCCACGGGGACCGCGACCGAAATCGCCATGCAGCGCTCTCCGGCGCTGCCGTAGCCGGCGCCGATGAGCGCGTCGACCGCCTGGTCGAGGTCGGCGTCGGGCATCACGATCATATGGTTCTTCGCGCCGCCGAAGCACTGCGCGCGCTTACCCTGTGCCGCCGCGCCCGCGTAGATGTATTGCGCGATATCGGAGCTGCCGACGAAACCGACCGCCATGATGTCCGGGTGCGCCAGGATCGCGTCGACGGCCTCCTTGTCGCCGTGCACCACCTGGAACACGCCCTTGGGCAGACCGGCCTCGGCGAACAGCTCGGCCAATCGCACCGGCACCGAGGGGTCACGCTCAGAAGGCTTGAGAATGAACGCATTTCCGCATGCCAGCGCCGGGCCGGCCTTCCACAGCGGGATCATCGCCGGGAAGTTGAACGGCGTGATGCCCGCGACCACGCCGAGCGGCTGACGGATCGAGTACACGTCGATGCCGGTGCCGGCGCCTTCGGTGTATTCGCCCTTCATCAAGTGCGGGATTCCGATCGAGAACTCGATGACTTCGATGCCGCGCTGGACGTCGCCGCGCGAGTCGGCGAGTGTCTTGCCGTGCTCGAGGGAAAGGAGTTCGGCGAGTTCGTCGATGTTCTCGTTGACCAGCTCGATGAACTTCATCATCACCCGGGCCCGTCGCTGCGGGTTCCACGCCGCCCACTGGGTTTGCGCCTCGACCGCCACCGCAACGGCGGCGTCGACATCGGCCGCCGAGCCCATCGGCACCTGCGCCTGCACCTCGCCGGTGCTGGGATTCATCACATCGGCGGTGCGCGTGGACCGACCCGCAGTGCGCTGGCCGTCGATGAAGTGCGGAATTTGTGTCGTCATGTCGAGCCCCGATGAATCAGCGGAAAGTATTTACTAGGGCATCCTAGTAACCGGTGGCGGTGCTCTGCAACGGGCCGCGATCCCCGTAGCGTCGAGTGAACCGCGGGCGGCCCTGCTGCGTGTCTACCGGTGTGTATACGACATCGCGATGGGCGACCGCCATTGCGGCGGTCGCGGCTGTGCTGCTGTCCGGATGTTCTTCGCCGTCACCGCATGCGCGTCATTCCTCGGCAACCCCCGCGCCAGTAACGGCTTCGTCCACGACAGCGCCGGTCTCAGGTAACGCCGTCAGTATCGACAACTTCGCGTTTTCACCGGCCACGCTGACCGTCAAAGTAGGCAGCACCGTCACATGGACGAACCGCGACGAGGAACCGCACAACGTGGTCGCCAACGACGGCTCGTTTCGGTCACATGGTCTCGACGCGCAGGCAACCTACAGTCACGCCTTCCGAACGCCGGGCAGCTATGACTACATCTGCTCGATCCACCCGTTCATGCACGGCACCGTGGTGGTGACCGCGTGAGCCACGACATGACCCGCCGACAGCTCATCCGGCACAGCGCCTGGTTCGGCGCGGCGGTGGGACTCAGCGTCGTCGGCGGCGAGGTGATCTCGCATGTTACCGGAACAGCCGGTGCCGCAAGCCATTCGCCACAACCCGCTCTGCGCTTCGCTCAGGTCAGCGACAGCCACATCGGCTTCCACGGTTCCGCCAACCCCGACGTCGCGGAGTCGCTGCGTCATGCGATTGACCAGATCAACCAGTTCGGCGAGCCGCCCGATTTCGTCATCCACACCGGTGATCTCACGCACCTTGCCACGCCGGAACAGTTCGACCAGGTCAAGCAGATGCTCAGCGGACTGCACACTCCGCGTGTGTTCACCGTGCCCGGGGAACACGACTCCATCGACGACGACGGACAGAAATATCGCCAAGCGTTCGGCGCTGGGACCCGTGGCGACGGCTGGTACAGCTTCGACGTCGCCGGCGTGCACGTCATCGCCCTGGTCAACACGCTGAACCTGAAGAAGCTGGGCCACCTGGGCGTCGACCAATTGGAATTCGTCGAAAAGGACGTCGCCGGACTGTCCAGTGACACACCGATCATCGTGTTCAGTCACATCCCGCTGTTCGCGATGTATCCAGACTGGGGATGGGGCACCGACGACGCGACGCAGGCACTGAGCTATCTGCGCCGGTTCGCTTCAGTGACGTGCCTCAACGGGCATGTGCACCAACTTTTTTCAAAAACCGAGGGTAACGTCACGTTCTACAGCGGCACGACGACGGCATATCCGCTGCCGCACCCCGGTGACGGCCCGGCGCCGAAGCCGGTCACGCTGCCGGCCCGCCAGTTGCATGACGCGCTCGGCATCCGCGAGGTCAGCTACACGAGGGGACGGCACGCGCTGGCGCTGAAAGAGCTGACGCTGCAATGAGACTCATGCTCGCCGCGCTGCTCTGCGTCAGCGGCTTCAGCCACGCCTACCTCTACATCCACGGATATCGTTATGTCCCGCAGATCGGCGATGCATTCTTGCTGCAGGCCAGTGTCTGCTTCGCGGTCGCGGCACTCCTTGTTCTCGGCGGCCCGGCCTGGCTGTGGTGGGTCGCGGCGGGCATGGCGGGCGGATCGCTGGTGGCGTTTGCGTTGTCGCGCACCGTCGGCTTGTGGGGCTTCACCGAGCGGGGATGGCAGCCGGCGCCGCACGCGGTGATCAGTGTGGCCGCAGAGGTGCTCACGGTAGCGGTGTGGGCGGGCTGGCAGCTCAGCCGCCGCGTCGCAACCCCTCGGTGAAGGCGCGGGCGTCCTCCCAGGTAGGCAGCAGGCCTGCGGCGCGGACCTCCTCCAAGCCCGGCGCGTCGCGGTCACGGCCGGACATACGCGGTCCGGCGCCGACGGCCGGCCAGTCGATGGCCAGCCGCGGATCCATCGCGTTGATCGTGTGTTCGCGGCCGGGTGCATACGGCGCCGAGCACAAATACATGACCGTCGAATTGTCTTCCAGCGCAAGAAATCCGTGTGCCAGCCCCTCCGACAGGTAGACACTGCGGCGGTCACGGTCGTCGAGCCGGACCGCGTCCCAACGGCCGTACGTCGGTGAGCCCACCCGGATGTCGGCCACCACGTCGAAGATCGCGCCCTGCAGGCATGTCACGAACTTGGCCTGGCTGGGCGGCAGCTGTGCGAAGTGCATACCGCGCAGCACCCCCGCGACCGACACCGAGCAGTTCGCCTGTTGCACGTCGAAGCGGTGCCCGGTGAGTGCCTCGATGTCACGCTGGGTGAACCACTCGAAGAACTGGCCACGGTCGTCGGGATGGTGATCATGGGTGAGTTCCCAGGCGCCCGGGATCGCCAGCTCGTGGACTCTCATTGGCCACGCTCGGCGTAGTGTGCTTCCACGCGGTCCTTCAGCGGCGCCCACCACGCCTCGTTCTCGCGGTACCACTCGATGGTGGCGCGCAGCCCCTCGGCGAAGTCGGATTTGGCCGGCTTCCAAGACAATTCGTCCTGCAATGCGGTCGGATCTATGGCGTATCGAAGGTCATGGCCGGCGCGGTCCACGACATGATCGAAAGCGTCTGGGGCACATCCCATTTCGGTGAGAATCAGCTGCAGCACCGAAAGGTTGTCGTGCTCGCCGTCGGCACCGATGAGGTACGTCTGACCGACGACGCCATCTTCGATGATTCGCCAGACCGCCGCGTTGTGGTCGTCGACGTGGATCCAGTCGCGCACATTGGCGCCGCTCCCGTAGAGCTTGGGACGACGCCCGGTCAGCACATTGGTGATCTGGCGCGGAATGAACTTCTCGACGTGTTGGTATGGGCCGTAGTTGTTCGAACAGTTGGAAATCGTCGCGGACACGTCGTAGGAGCGAACCCATGCGCGCACCAGCATGTCGGATGCCGCCTTGGTCGCGGAGTACGGGCTTGACGGGTTGTACGGGGCGTCTGCGGTGAACCGCCGCGGGTCATCGAGTGGCAGCTCGCCGTACACCTCGTCGGTGGACACGTGGTGCAGCCGCACCCCGTGCCGGCGCACAGCCTGCAGAATCTCGAAGGTCCCGAGCACGTTCGCCTGAACGAAGGGTCTCGGGTCGGCCAGCGCATTGTCGACGTGGGTTTCGGCGGCGAAGTGCACGACCACGTCCGCGTCGGCGACCAGCTGCGACACCAGGCCGGCGTCGGTGATGTCGCCTTCGACGATCCGGACTTCGTCCTCGAGACCGGCCAGTGACTCGCGGCTACCCGCGTAGGTGAATCCGTCCAGGACGGTCAGAGCGACCTCCGGGCGCTCGCGCAGCGTGCCGCGGACGAAGTTGGCGCCGATGAAGCCGGCACCGCCGGTGACCAATAGCCGCATGAGCAAACAGTAGTCAGTCGGCGGACTTCAGCCCCAGCGGTCCAGCCAGCTCGGCCAGTGTCGGGATCAGTCGATCCTGGTTACCCAGAACCTGGATCGGCACATGGTTCGCGCCCGCCTCGATGTGCTCGCCCAGACGGTTGGCGATCTCGTCGCGCGTACCGTACGCGACGAGCGCGTCGACGAGGGTGTCGCTGCCCGGGGCGCGGACGTCGTCGTCGGTGAAGCCCAGCCGCTTGAAGTTGCTGACGTAATTGGTCAGGTTGAGGTAGACGGCCAGCGCTTTGCGGCCGACGGCGCGCGCTTTGTCGGCGTCGGTGGTGAGGATGACCTTGTGCTCGGGCGCCAAGAACGCCGACGAGCCGATCAGCTCGCGGGCGCGCCGAGTGTGCTCGGGAGTAGTCAGATACGGGTGTGCACCGGCGGCGCGCTGCGCGGACAGTTCCAGCACCCGCGGACCGAGCGCGGCTACGACGCGGCGGTTCTTCGGCACGCCGTACTCGTCGAGCTTGTCGAGGTATTCGGTGAGCGCGTCCAGCGGCTTGCGGTATTCGGTGTGGGCCTCCGGGTGGCCGACGCCGATGCCCAGCAGGAACCTTCCCGGATAAGAGTTTTCGATGCGGTGAAACGATTCGGCGACCGGGTCGGGCGCGGCGGTCCAGATGTTGACGATCCCGGTGGCAACCTTCAGCGTCGACGTCTTCTCGAGAATCGGCTCCACCCAGTCGAGCTCCGCAGGTGGGGAACCGCCGACCCAGATGGCGCCGTAGCCCAGCTCCTCGATGTCCTTCGCCTGCTCCGGGGTGACCCCGCGGCCGAACGAACCGAACCGGCCGAGGTCGATTCGCTCCTCGCTTGCGCGGTGGTCTGGTGTGTCTGCATTGGTCATATCGGCTGCAACCCGAGAGGCCGCGACGGCTATTCCGCCGCTTGTCCCTCACCTGCGGCCGTGTTGACACCGACCGATGCGCGGGCCTTAAATGAAAGTGGTAATTTCAGTTAGGGGACATGTGAGCGACACGGCGCAACCTCTTTCCTGGCTCCCTTTCGCCATCGCGGAGACCGCCCTGGCCGGCGACGCGTCGTCCGAGCCCGATGCCCTCGAGAGTTGGTCGCATCTGCTCGAACGCTTGGCGGAGTCGGCCTCGATCGTCGAAACGAGCGGCTTCACCCGGAACCGAATCGATCTCGCGGCCGGGATGCGTCATCTCCTGGTACTCCTCGCCGCCGGGATCAACGAAGCTCTGCACGCGGATCCCGAGCCCGTGCTGCGGGTCGAGCGGACCAGCACCGATGACACCATCACCTGGGGCATGGAATGTCCGGACTGCCTGTACACCCGCGCGTTGATGCGCGGCGGGGAGTCGTACCGCGTGCAGGGCAATCGCGGCACCGCCCGCTACGTCGGGTTGCAGACCATGAACGGGATGTCGGCCACCGCGAACGTCGTGGTCGACGAACTGGAGGTCGACGCCGCCGGAAACTTTGAGGTCGTGCTGTCCGGCGAAGAGCGGGCCGGAAACTGGATGCCGATCGTGGGGGATCGCCCGACGCTGACGGTGCGGCACTTCTTCTACGACTGGGACACCGAAGTGCCGTCGGCCCTGCGCATCGAGCGCATCGGCGCGCCTGCGGCCCAGAAGCATGATCATCAGATCGATCGCGCGGCGGCGGTGTCCCGACAGCTCGCGGCGTTGGGCGACTTCGTCCACGACAACCTCAAGTTCTTTCTCGACTTCGGCGCTGCCCCGCCAGCGAATGGGTTTCTTCCCGCCGTAGATCGCACCTCGATTGGCGGAGCGGCGGAGAACCGGCCGGTCATCGGCCGGTATGAGCTCGAAGCGAACCAGGCGCTCATTCTCGAGGTGGAGCCGCCGAAAGGCTTGTATTGGAGCTATTCGCTGGGCAATCCGTGGTGGGAGACCATTCACTACGGTCGCCACCAGTCGAGCCTCAATGCCCACCAGGCGCACGTCGACGACGACGGCGTTGTGCGGGTTGTGTTGTGTGCACGTGACCCGGGGATCGCCAACTGGCTCGACACCGCCGGCCACAGTAACGGCGCGATGATCTTGCGCTGTGTGCGCACGGACACTGCTCCAACTCCGGCCGCGCGCCTGGTGGAAATCCAAGACCTCGCCTCAGCGCTGCCTGCCGACACCCGTCTGGTCAGCTCCGGGGAACGGGCGGCAGTTCTCGCGGCACGACGGCGAGCCGTCGCCAGGAGATTCGCGCGATGACGTTCATCGTCGACGAATTGGAAGACGGCGCCCGAAAAGCAACGGGACTAACCGATTTCGGTTCTTCCTATTATCGGGAAGGACTCGAGCGCACCGTTGGCGCACTCAACACTGAGGCCGGCCTCAACGATCTTGGCCGGCTCATCCAGCAGGCAACGATCAGTAATGCGCTGATTCAGCGTCTCAAGGTCGAGGACACCTACGCGCAGTATCCGGAGATTGACGACCAGCAGATCGATGGTCCCGTCTTCGTCATCGGCTTGCCCCGTACCGGCACCACCGCGCTGAGCCAACTCGTGGCCGCTGATCCGCAGTTCCGCTCGCTGCGCATGTGGGAGTCACAGGCGCCGACGCCGCCACCTGAGGCGGACACCCAAGACTCCGATCCCCGCATTGCCCAGGCCGAAGCGGGCTTGGCGATGCTCAACGAGATGTTCCCCCTCATGAAGACGATGTACAACTCCGAGGCGACCGCCGCAACCGAATGCCAGGACTTGATGGGAATGAGCTTTCGCACATTCCATTTCGACGGCGTCGTTCGGGTTCCGGGCTATGTGGCCTGGCTGATGGACTGCGATATGCGCGAGACCTACGCCTACCACCGTCGCGTACTCAAGCTGCTGCAGTGGCATTGCCCGCCGAGATTGTGGCACCTGAAGACGCCAGTGCACATGTTCGCTCTCGATGCACTCGTCGAGGCATATCCGGACGCGAAATTCCTGTGGAGCCACCGCGATCCGGCGAAGGTCATGGCCTCGGTGTGCAGCCTCATCCGCTACGTCCGGAGCTGGAGCAGCGATCGCGATGACCCCGACGAACTGGGCGCCGAACAACTCGAAGCCTGGGCCGAAGCGATACGGCGGGCCATGGACTTCCGCGCGCGGGCCGGTGATAGCCGGTTCGCCGACGTCTCGTTCGCCGAATTGCAAAGCGATCCTGTCGATGCTCTGCAACGTGCCTATCACACGCTGAACCTCGATTTCACAGATGCCACGCGCAAGTCGATTCACGAGTGGGCCGACGACCACCGGCCGGGCGCGCGGGGTTCACACGACTACGACCTGTCCGACTACGGCCTGACGCCACTGCAAGTCCGGGCCGCTTTCGAGCAGTATCTGGCGACTTACGATGCGACGGCGTGAAAACCCCCGCCGCGGTGGGAGATCAAGGTGACGGGGGCCGTCAAACGACGTCGGAAGAAGTTGGATCCTGACCCGACGGTGCGCGCCGACATCGTCAGCGCCGCACTGAGCATTGTCCGCGAGAACGGGGTTTTTGCCCTCAACCTCACAGAGGTGCTTTCTCGGACGGGCCTGAGCACTCGCGCCTTCTACCGACATTTCGACTCGATGAATCACCTGACTCAGGCCGTTTTCCTGGATTTGGCGCGATCCGAGTCGCTGCGGCTTCGAACCCGGATGGCAGGCGCCACCGATCCCGTTGAGGCAGTGGCGCGTTGGATCGACGCGCGACTTGAGCTGGCGTTCGACACGCCTGACACATCCGAACTGCGTCACTTTTCTCTGGAGGCGCAATCGCAGATGTTCGCTACGCCCGACAAGGTCAGCGCCGCATTCACCGAGATGCTCCTACCGCTGGTCGAGGAGCTCGAGCGAGGCAGGGACGCAGGGGTTTTCCACGACATCGATCCCGTCGGAGAAGCGGAGTCAATCCACGGCGTCGTCTGGGTGTGTACTCAACGCCATTGGGTTACCGGTGATCGGTTGAGCGGGCACGTTCGCCGCCAGACGACACAATTTTGTCTGCGAGGGCTCGGGGTTGCCCCCGAGGCGATCACTTCCTGTCTGAACGACTGACAACACACGAAGGAGACACCGTGGATCTCGGATTGGCCGGAGCGACTGCCGTGGTGACCGGCGGAAGCAAAGGGATGGGATTGGCCATCGCGCAAACGCTGGCAGCAGAGGGCGCGAGCGTCGCGGTCATGGCCCGAGACCGACATACGCTCGACCGTGCCGTCGACTCGCTGAAGAGAGCGGGTGCACCCGAGGCCGTCGGCATCAGCGTCGACATGGCCGACGCATCCTCCATCACGGCGGGCTTCGCCGAAGTGTCCGACCGCTGGGGCGCGCTCAACGCACTCGTGCACACGATCGGACCGAGTGACGGCTACTTCGAGCAAATGGACGACTCCGACTGGGACGCCGCCTTCACCTTGGGGACCATGTCCGGCGTGCGCAGTATCCGAGCGTCCTTGCCACTGCTCCGAAATGCGGAGTGGGCGCGGATCGTCACGCTGTCCGCTCACTCCATACAACGGCAGAATCCGCGCATCGTCGCTTACACGGCATCGAAAGCCGCACTGAGCAGTGTCACGAAGAACTTGTCGAAAAGCTTGGCGGGCGACGGCATCTTGGTGAACTGCGTGTGCCCCGGGACCATCGTCACGGCCAGCTTCACCGAAGCGCTGACCGACGTCCTTGCCGCCGAGGGATTGGACGCGACGAATCCCACCGACGTGATGACCTGGATCGACATGCATTTCCACCAGCCATGCGACTTGGGCCGCGCTGGGCTTCCCGAGGAAATCGCTTCGATCACCGCGTATCTCGCGTCGAAACGCAACGGATATGTGACCGGGGCGACCATCAACGTCGACGGCGGATCTGACTTCGTGTGAAACTCCGCTAGCTCATCTCTGAAGTGTCCGGAGTCCGTGCCGCCAGCGGCAGCGTGATGATGAACCGCGTGTCGCCTGGTTGGGACTCGACGCGCAGATTGCCGTGATGCTTTTCGACGACGATCCGCCACGCGAGGTCGAGGCCGAGGCCGGTGCCTTCGCCGAACGGCTTCGTGGTGAAGAAGGGTGTGAAGATCCGCTCCACGTCGTCTTCGGGGATACCCGGTCCGTCGTCGCAGATCTCGACGCGCAACGTGTCGTCACCGTCACGCATCGTGCGCAGCGTCAAGGTGCCGCTGCCATCCATCGCCTGAATCGCGTTGTCGATGATGTTGGTCCAGACCTGGTTGAGATCTGCCGGGTAGCAAGGAATTTCAGGCAGCGACTTGTCGTATTCCTTCACCAGCAGCACACCCTTGCCCTCTTTGCCCACCCTGTCCCCGAACATCATCAGCGTGCTGTGCAGCAACTCGTGAACGTCGGAGGATTGGTACGGCGCCCGGTCCATTTGCGAGTACTGCTTCGCGCCGGCCAGCAGCGCGGAGATGCGCCTGCTGGCCTCGGCGATCTCCTTCATCAACTGCTCGGTCTCGATGGTGTAGCGCAGCCAGCCGATGGCGCCCGGAAGCAACGCCGACGCGCCGGCGTCGGTGACCGACGCCGAGACTCGCTCCAGCCAATCGACGTCCAGGCCCGCGTCGACGAACGTCGGCGCGTAGTCCCACGCGCCCGGGATGCCGTGAGCGTCGAGCCAGTCGCCGATCTGCTCTTCGCGGTCGGAGGTCTCCAACGCAGTCAGCTCCAGCGGCTTGGCCTTGGCCACCTGCTCGGCGACCTCGTCCTGAATGCTCACCAGCACCCGCAACGCCGTGGGCGGGAATTGCCCGTCGCCGAGCATCGCCAGCTTGCCGCGCATCTTGCCGACCCGGTCGCGCAGGTCCGCGACGGCACGCGCGGTGGCCGCGGCGGGATTGTTCAGCTGATGGGTGAGGCCCGCCGACAGCTGGCCGAGCGCCAGCAGCTTCTCGCGCTGGCCGATGATCTGCCGGGTCCGCATGCCACCGACTTTGTGCCCCTCCAGCAGATGCACGGCCATCGGGAACTCTGACTGGACGAAGCGGCCGAATGCCTCGGCGTCGAGAACGAAAAACCGTGACGGCTTGGTCACCCGCACCGACGCCTCGTACAGCTGGCCGCCGCCGGGATCGAATGCCGACCAGGCACCGCAGTACACGCCGCGTTGCGACGTCCGGTTGGTTTCGATGTCGACGCCGGCCGAGCGTTTCGACATCACCAGCTCGCCGTCGAGCAGCACGTAAAAACAGGTCGCGGGCTCGCCTTCGATGCAGATGGGCCCGGGCTCGTAGGTGGCGATGTGTCCGTCCTTGCACAGCGTCGCGAGCTGCTGGTCGGAGAGCGCTTCGAAAAGAAACAGCGTGCGCAGTTCGTCGGGCAGGCACGTCTCACCCATGGGTACTCCTAAGCCTCCGCCAGGTAGCGATGCACGAGCATCACGGCCATCGATCCTTCGCCGACGGCCGCAGCCACCCGCTTGGCGGACTGCGCGCGCACATCACCTGCAACAAACACCCCCGGCACGCTTGTTTCCAGATGGTGCGGCGGCCGGTCGAGCGTCCAGCCGCAGACGTTGCGCAAGTCCGGGCCGGCAAGCACGAACCCGTGGTCGTCGCGGGCGATCACCCCGTCGAGCCAGTCGGTGCGTGGCTCGGCGCCGATGAAGATGAACAGCCGGGCGCAGGCGACGTCTTCGGTCGTGCCGGTGCGCCGATCCTCGAGAACCAGCCGCTCGACGTGGTCGCTGCCGCACACCTCCCGGACTTCGGTGCAGGTGCGGACTGTGATGCTGTCGATCGCTCCGATCTGCTGGATCAGGTAGTACGACATCGAGGACTCCAGCGACGGCCCGCGTACGACGAGCGTCACGCGCTTCGCGTGCGTGGCGAGATTGACCGCGCACTGGCCAGCCGAGTTGGCGCCGCCGACGATATAGACCTCGTCGTCGACGCAGTCCGCGGCCACGTGCGCGGCGGCCCCGTAGAAGACACCGGCGCCGGTGAGCCGCTCGCAGCCCACAGCGGGTAGCTGCCGATACGACACACCCGTCGCCAAGATCACCGCGTGCGCGTCGATCGAGCCGCCGTCGTCGAATCGCACCGTGCGCGCCGACCCGTTGACGTCGAGGCCAACGGCTTTGCGCGCGGTGATCAACTCTGCGCCGAACTTCTCGGCTTGCATGCGGGCGCGGGTGGCGAGGTCGCTGCCCGAGACGCCGAGGGGGAAGCCGAGGTAGTTCTCGATGCGCGAGCTCTGGCCGGCCTGTCCGCCGGTGGCGGTGCGTTCGATGAGCACCGTCTTGAGCCCCTCGGACGCACCGTATACCGCCGCCGCCAGCCCGGCCGGTCCGCCGCCGACCACCACCAGGTCGTAGAACTCCTGTGACGGTGCGGTCGTCAGGCCCAGCGTCGCGGCGATGTCGGTGTTGTGCGGTTCGACGAGGGTCTCGCCCTGCTCGGTGATGATTACCGGGAGAGCCATCCCGTCTTGCCCAGCGGCCTCCAGTAATCGTCGGCCCTCCGGCTGGTCGGCGCGAAACCAGCTGTAGGACAATCTGTTTCGCGCCAGAAACTCGCGCACCTCCGACGACCTGCGGTGCCATGGATGACCGATGATCTTGGTGTCCGGAATGGCACGGTCGCGAGTGGCCTGCCACGCATCGAGTAATGCGTCGATGACCGGATACAGCTTCTCCTCCGGCGGATCCCACGGCTTGAGCAGATAGTGGTCGAGGTCGACGACGTTGATGGCCTCGATCGCGGCGTGGGTGTCGGCGTAGGCCGTCAGCAGCACGCGGCGGGCGAGTGGATAGATGTCCATCGCCTCTTCTAAGAATTCGATGCCGCTCATCTCGGGCATCCGGTAGTCGGCGACGAACACCGCGACCACCTCGCCGCGCAGCTTGAGCTCGTTGAGCGTCTCGAGCGCGTCGGGACCGGACTCGGCGCGGACGACGCGGTATTTCTCGCCGTAGTGGCGGCGCAGGTCGCGGGCGACCGCGCGGGAAACCGCGGGATCGTCGTCGACGGTCAGGATTACGGGTTTACGGGGCTGGGCAGCAGGGGCGGACATCGCTGATCAGTATGCCGCTTGCGCCGAGAACACAGTTGTTGATGAAAAATGGTCAAAATCCGTCAACAACTGTGTTCTCGGCATCAACGTCCGATTTTGGCCTGGGCAGCGCAAACCGGTATCGTGGGCCATCGGTGCGGCTATCGCGCCGGCTCTTGCGTGCCCTGGAATATCTGCTTTTCGGCTCACGTTTTGTAGTCGGGGCAAAAGCTGCGCTCAGACCGGAGTAAGGAGTCATGGCAAAGAAAGACGGCGCCATAGAGGTCGAGGGCCGGGTGGTCGAGCCTCTGCCCAATGCGATGTTCCGCATCGAGCTGGAGAATGGTCACAAGGTGCTCGCCCACATCAGCGGCAAGATGCGGCAGCACTACATCCGCATCCTGCCCGAGGACCGCGTGGTCGTGGAGTTGTCTCCGTACGACCTGTCTCGCGGCCGCATCGTGTACCGGTACAAGTAAGCCAGCCAGTCACCCGACAAACCTCAGAAGGATCGAAGACAGCCGTGAAGGTCAACCCCAGCGTGAAGCCGATTTGCGACAAGTGCAGGGTGATCCGTCGGCATGGGCGCGTCATGGTGATCTGCTCCGATCCCCGCCACAAGCAGAGACAGGGTTAGCCGGCGATGAGCGCTTGCGCGAAGAGCAGATAGCCGGGCTTCCTCCAGTCTTGACAACTGAATGCAGACCTCCCAGCACCAGTGAGCGGATAGGCCGCTCATGCACGCCCGGAACGGAGGCCGGGCCTCGGCGCTAGCCGGGACCGGGCTGGGAACAGACCTCCGCTCGAGAAGAAGGACACCGCCTGATGGCACGTCTCGTGGGCGTCGACCTGCCGCGCGATAAGCGCATGGAGGTCGCGCTGACCTACATCTACGGCGTCGGCCGTACCCGCTCCAACGAAATACTCGCCGCCACCGGCATCGACCGGGACATGCGCACCAAGGACCTCACCGACGAGCAGGTGACCCAGCTGCGCGACTACATCGAGGCCAACCTCAAGGTGGAGGGCGATCTGCGCCGCGAGGTGCAGGCCGACATCCGCCGCAAGATCGAGATCGGCTGCTACCAGGGTCTGCGCCACCGCCGCGGCCTGCCGGTGCGCGGCCAGCGGACGAAGACCAACGCGCGCACCCGCAAGGGCCCCAAGCGCACCATCGCCGGCAAGAAGAAGGCCAGGTAACCCGATGCCACCAGCAAAAAAGGCCGCGCCCAAGAAGGGGCAGAAGGGCCGCCGCAGGGAGAAGAAGAACATCCCGCACGGTGCTGCGCACATCAAGAGCACGTTCAACAACACGATCGTGTCGATCACCGATCCGCAGGGCAACGTGATCGCGTGGGCGTCGTCGGGCCATGTCGGCTTCAAGGGTTCGCGTAAGTCCACGCCGTTCGCCGCCCAGCTGGCTGCCGAGAGCGCTGCCCGCAAGGCGCAAGAGCACGGCGTGCGCAAGGTCGACGTGTTCGTGAAGGGGCCCGGGTCGGGCCGCGAAACCGCGATCCGCTCGCTGCAGGCCGCCGGCCTCGAGGTCGGGGCCATCGCCGACGTCACCCCCCAGCCGCACAACGGCTGCCGTCCGCCCAAGCGGCGCAGGGTCTAGGAGGAAAACGACTTCATGGCTCGGTACACCGGACCCATCACCCGCAAGTCGCGGCGCCTCGGCACCGACCTCGTCGGCGCCGACCAGTCGTTCGAGAAGCGCCCCTACCCGCCAGGCCAGCACGGCCGCGCGCGGATCAAGGAGAGCGAATACCGCCTGCAGCTGCAGGAGAAGCAGAAGGCCCGCTTCACCTACGGCGTCATGGAAAAGCAGTTCCGGCGCTACTACGAGGAGGCCGTCCGTCGCGCCGCCGTCACCGGTGAGGAGCTGCTGCGCATTCTGGAGAGCCGGCTCGACAACGTCGTGTACCGCGCCGGGCTGGCGCGCACCCGGCGCATGGCGCGCCAGCTCGTCAGCCACGGCCACTTCACCGTCAATGGCGTCAAGGTAGACATCCCCAGCTACCGCGTGTCGCAGCACGACATCATCGACGTGCGCGAGAAGTCGCTGAACACCGTGCCGTTCCAGATCGCGCGCGAGACCGCCGGCGATCGGCCGATTCCCGGCTGGCTGCAGGTGGTCGGGGATCGCCAGCGCATCCTTGTCCACCAGCTGCCGGAGCGGTCACAGATCGACGTGCCGCTGTCCGAGCAGCTGATCGTCGAGTACTACTCGAAGTAAGACTTCCCGGCCGTCCGGATGACGGTTGGGTGCGCGGCATCAAATAGCGGGTGCCGTGAAGGAGGAAAGAAAAACCATGCTGATTTCTCAGCGACCCACACTGAGCGAAGAAGTTGTCGCCGAGGACCGGTCGCGGTTCATCATCGAGCCGCTGGAGCCGGGATTCGGTTACACCCTTGGCAATTCGCTGCGCCGCACGCTGCTGTCGTCTATTCCCGGCGCCGCGGTGACCAGCATCCGCATCGACGGCGTGCTGCACGAGTTCACCACCGTGCCGGGCGTCAAGGAAGACGTCACCGACATCATCCTCAACCTGAAGGGTCTGGTCGTCTCGTCGGAGGAAGACGAGCCCGTCACCATGTACCTGCGCAAGCAGGGCCCG
>DATBFF010000051.1:0-2269 GCA_036558625.1 Mycobacterium sp.
CGGCGTCAGTGATGGCGACCACCTGCAGCCGCCGCGCACGAGCCGCAACTTGGGAGACCGCCAGCCCGACGATTAGCAGCAACACGGCCGTCACGACATCAGCGGACTTGCTGATCGAAAAACGCTGATACGGCCCGGTGAAGAAGAAGTCGAACCAAACAGCGGCGAAGAACGCAGTCAATGCCCCAGCCACGCGGCTCCCGGCGACTGACACCGCCACCACGACCACAACCAGCACCAGGGCGACGTTCGTGTTGGAAATGCTCGTCCGCCAAGGGAGCAACATCGCGCAGACGGCCAACGGCGCCACCAGCGCGGCCAGCAAGGCCATCCGGTCCCTGGACAGAGAGCGCGACACGGCTCACCCCAATCTGCCGAACCTCGGAACGGTACAGCACGACTTCGGCGCGGCTAGGACCCCGAGCAAGGGAACGGCTGCGAACGTAACGGAGTGACCGAACACTAACACTGTGAACAGGTGTGCCTGCCATCAACCGCTTCTGTCGG
This sequence comes from Mycobacterium sp., assembly GCA_036558625.1. Taxonomy (GTDB): domain Bacteria; phylum Actinomycetota; class Actinomycetes; order Mycobacteriales; family Mycobacteriaceae; genus Mycobacterium. The sequence continues at coordinate 508 of DATBFF010000051.1, forward strand.
ACGGCACTGATGGTGACCTACCCCCGTTCTCTCGGAGGCTCTGATGTTGCCCGGGGCTCGGCAGAGCCGCGTTGGTTGGCTCGGGATGGGCCTCGCTGAGGAGAATCATTTGCCCCGAGTTCCGTCGCAAGGAAGAGGCCACTGGTTCGATCCCAGTATCGCCCACCAGCTACATGCCCAGGTCAGCGGCCGTTCTTTCGGATCTCCGGACGGCCGCTGTCGGCGTTCTGGGGCCGGTGTGGGAGCAAATGGGAGCACAAGATCCACAACTCGGTGACCTTCTATCCAGAGAAACACGGCTCGGTCGGCGCTTGGCCGACGGCGGCACGGCGGTCGCCGTGCGTGCCTGACCGGGAGCACGCCAAAGACTGCACCGTCGACCCGGATCTGCGCCGCGAGGTACGGATTGCGATCCGAGCCTCACCGGCCACCCGGCGCTGACGGTTCAGGCGGCCAGGTCGGTGTCGACCGACCAGTCGAGATGCTGGGAGTCGATCGGCACGGTGCCCGTGCTGAGCTCCCAGCGACGCTGGAGCGCTTCGGTGATGGCCCGTTCCATCGCCGTCTGCCTGGGGCACGCCTGCCGTAATCACGATCGGAATCGACCCTCACAAATCATCGCTGACCGCGGTCGCGGTCGACACCACCGGCCAGGCAGTGGCAACACGACGCTTCCCCGTCAACGCAGGAACGTGCGGCCAGCTCACCCGCTGGGCGCATCGATGGCCCGAGCGGCGCTTCGCCGTCGAGGGCGCCAACGGACTCGGTCGCGGCATCGCCCAGCAACTCGCCGCCGCCGGCGAGAACGCGGTCGATGTGCCCGCGACCCTGGCCGCGCGAGCCCGCCTGCTTGCCACGGGCGGAGGTCCCAAAACCGACGTCGCCGACGCGGCCAGCGTCGCTAACGTCGCCCTGCACCACCCTCGGCTGCGTAAGGTTGCCGCCGAGGACCAGACCAATGGCGCTAGTAATCTCCGCCAAGGGACGTGCGGCAGGTATGGTCCGTACCTCCACGTTCACCCTAACGGATGCGCAGTGATCGGGCAGATGACCAGGTTGGGTCGCTTCCTCGAGGAAAGTCCCGTCAACAGGTCAACCTGGATCTCGACTCGGTGCAGTCCGGAGTAGAGAGCAAGCCGTTCACCCACACGGCAAGCTCCGCCTCATTCATGCACCAACACCCACGCCCGTCCACTCTGGACACGGAGTCGTCCGAGTGACGTCGTTGGCGCCAGCACCGCTGGTAGAAGGGGTCCCGGCGTGCTCACGGCGCACATACTGACAGCGCCAATCGCAGGCGCAGGTACGCCTGTCCGCCGATGCCCCGCGCTCGGCCGTCGATGCCGAATTCGCTGAGTCGGAATCGCACCTCGACAAGGAGGAACTGCCCCGTATCGGTCTTGCTGTCGCACGTGACGAGCGGCGGCACACGGTCACAGATGCCGGCAATCGTCAGCAGGGCACCGGCCCGCCAGTGGCCGGAGCCGTCGGGTGCGGCCTCGTATAGCCGCAACCCTGCCATCGGATACCTCAGGGCGTCGAACAGGTCCTCTAAGAGTCGGGACCGATCGCGCTTCGCCGCCTGCGGCACGTCGAGCATTAGAGGGATTCGCAACCAACCGGGCGCGGGCGTGCCTGCGACGAAGTCGACAAAGACCTCACCCGACGGCGGCATGAGCCTTAACTTGAACGGGCGCCCCAGACGGGAGCGAAGGCGCACCTCACTGGAACTGAGCCCTGGCTGGACCTCCCAAGCCCCGGG
>DATBFF010000052.1:0-12922 GCA_036558625.1 Mycobacterium sp.
AGGGCACCCCGGTGTTCGCGTGGAAGGGCGAGACTCTCGAGGAGTATTGGTGGGCGGCCGAGCAGATGCTGACCTGGCCGAATCAGCCGGCGAACATGATTCTCGACGACGGCGGGGACGCCACGATGCTGGTACTGCGCGGCGCGCAGTATGAGAAGGCCGGTGTGGTACCGCCCGCCGAGGACGACGACTCCGCCGAGTGGAAGGTCTTCCTGTCGCTGCTGCGTGAGCGCTTCGAGACGGACAAGACCAAGTGGACCAAGATCGCCGAGTCGGTCAAGGGTGTCAGCGAGGAGACCACCACCGGCGTGCTGCGGCTGTACCAGTTCGCGGCCTCGGGCGAGCTCGCGTTCCCGGCGATCAACGTCAACGACTCGGTGACGAAGTCCAAGTTCGACAACAAGTACGGCACCCGGCACTCGCTGATCGACGGCATCAACCGCGGCACCGACGTGCTGATCGGCGGAAAGAACGTGCTCATCTGCGGCTACGGCGACGTCGGCAAGGGCTGCGCGGAGTCGCTGGCCGGCCAGGGCGCGCGCGTCACCGTCACCGAGATCGACCCGATCAATGCGCTGCAGGCGCTGATGGAGGGCTTTGACGTCAAGACCGTCGAGGAGGCGATCGGCGATGCCGACATCGTGATCACCGCCACGGGCAACAAGGACATCATCACGATCGAGCACATGCGCGCGATGAAGGACAAGGCCATTCTGGGCAACATCGGCCACTTCGACGACGAGATCCAGATCGCCGCGCTGGAGCGCTCGGGGGCCAAGCGGATCAACATCAAGCCCCAGGTCGACGAGTGGGTCTTCGACAGCGGCCGCTCGATCATCGTGTTGAGTGAGGGCCGGCTGCTCAACCTCGGCAACGCGACCGGGCACCCGTCGTTCGTGATGAGCAACAGCTTCTCCAACCAGGTGATCGCGCAGATCGAGCTGTGGACGAAGAACGACGAATACGACAACGAGGTCTACCGGCTGCCCAAGAAGCTCGATGAGAAGGTGGCCCGCATCCACGTCGAGGCGCTCGGCGGCGAGCTCACCAAGCTGACCAAGGAGCAGGCCGAATACATCAACGTCGACGTCGACGGTCCGTACAAGCCGGAGCACTATCGGTACTGAGGCTTCGGCGTTCGGCGAGTATGCGGTGAGATCGCGAAAATCCCGAAAACCGCGATCTGTGCGCAGTCTCGGCGGGAGGGCAAAGCAGTGGCCGCCATGCTGATCGCGATCGAAGGGGTCGACGGCGCGGGCAAGCGAACCCTGTGCGACGGCCTGCGCGGCGTGCTCGAGTCGCACGGAAAGTCCGTAGCGGCGTTGGCTTTCCCGCGCTACGGGCATTCGGTCGCCGCGGACCTGGCGGCCGAGGCGCTGCACGGTCAACACGGCGACCTTGCGGCGTCGGTGTATGCGATGGCGGTGCTGTTCGCACTCGACCGGGCGGGCGCCCGCGATGAGATCGACCACCTGCGTGCCGCCTACGACGTCGTGATCCTCGACCGCTACGTCGCCTCCAACGCCGCCTACACCGCGGCCCGGCTGCACCAGCCGGCGGGCGGCGAGGCCGTCGAATGGGTGCGCCACCTCGAGTACGACCGGCTGATGCTGCCCGCCCCGGACCGGCAAGTGCTGCTCGACGTGCCCGCGGAGTTGGCCGCCCAGCGCGCCCAGACGCGCGAAACCGAGGATGTCGGCAGGACCAGGGATGCCTACGAACGCGACGACGAGCTGCAGCGGCGAACCGGCGAGGTGTACGCCGGACTGGCCGACATGGGCTTCGGCGGGCGCTGGCTGATTGCCGGCCCGGACGCCGATCCCGCGGCGCTGGCCCGCGCGCTCAGCGCTTAGCACGCGAAACGCGCGTGTGGCAGCCGGGATTTATCCCGATGTGGTGACACCATGGACTCCATGAGGCAAAGAATCCTTGTGGTCGACGACGATCCGTCGCTAGCCGAAATGCTGACCATCGTGTTGCGGGGGGAGGGTTTCGACACGGCGGTGATCGGCGACGGCAGCCAGGCGCTGACCGCGGTGCGCGAACTGCGCCCTGATCTGGTGCTGCTCGACCTGATGCTGCCCGGCATGAATGGAATCGACGTGTGCCGCGTGCTGCGCGCGGACTCCGGCGTGCCGATCGTCATGCTGACCGCCAAGACCGACACGGTGGACGTCGTGCTCGGCCTGGAGTCCGGCGCCGACGACTACGTGATGAAGCCGTTCAAGCCGAAGGAGCTGGTGGCTCGGGTGCGGGCGCGGTTGCGGCGCAACGACGACGAGCCCGCCGAAATGCTGTCGATCGGCGACATCGACATCGACGTGCCGGCGCACAAGGTGACCCGCCAGGGCGAGCAGATCTCGCTCACCCCGTTGGAGTTTGACCTGCTGGTGGCGTTGGCGCGCAAACCGCGGCAGGTGTTTACTCGTGATGTGCTGCTCGAACAGGTGTGGGGCTATCGGCATCCCGCGGACACCCGTTTGGTGAACGTGCACGTTCAGCGGTTGCGGGCCAAGGTCGAAAAGGACCCCGAGAACCCACAAGTGGTGCTGACCGTTCGAGGAGTGGGATACAAGGCCGGACCTCCATGACCCGGCCGTGATCTTCGGCTCGCGGCGACGCATTCAGCGTTCCGCTCCGTTTCTCCGCGGACTGAGTGCGTTGAGCCGGGCCGTGAGTCTGGCCTGGCGCCGATCGCTGCAGCTGCGGGTGGTCACCCTTACCCTCGGACTTTCCCTTCTGGTGATCCTGGTGCTTGGCTTCGTGTTGACCAGCCAGATCACCGACCGCGTGCTCGACGCGAAGGTGCGCGCCGCGACCGAGGAGATCGACCGCGCCCGTACCACGGTCAGCGGCATCGTCGGCGGTGAGGAAACCCGGTCGCTGGATTCCAGCCTGCAGCTGGCACGCAATACGCTCACCGACCGCAAGACCGACGCGGCAGCGGGTGGCGGCCTTGCTGGGGCGTTCGACGCCGTGCTGGTGGTACCCGGCGACGGCCCTCGCGCCGCGACCTCCGCGGGCCCGGTGTCGCAGATCCCCGAGTCATTGCGCGACTTCGTCAAGGCCGGACAGGTCAGCTACCAATACGCGATCGTGCACACCGAGGGGTTCAACGGCCGCGCGCTGATCATCGGCAGCCCGACCAAAAGCCATGTCTCGGCGCTGGAGCTGTACCTGATCTTCCCGCTGTCGTCCGAGGAGAGCATGATCTCGTTGGTCCGCGGCACGATGCTCACGGGTGGTGCGGTACTGCTCGGCCTGCTCGCGCTGATCGCACTCGTGGTCGCACGACAGGTGGTCCAGCCCGTGCGGTCGGCGTCACGGATCGCCGAGCGATTCGCCGAGGGCCACCTCACCGAGCGAATGCCGGTGCGCGGCGAGGACGACATGGCGCGGCTGGCGGTGTCGTTCAACGACATGGCCGAAAGCTTGTCGCGACAGATCACCCAGCTCGAAGAGTTCGGAAACCTGCAGCGCCGCTTCACTTCTGACGTGAGCCACGAGCTACGCACTCCGCTGACCACCGTGCGGATGGCCGCCGACCTGATCTACGACCACAGCGAGGACCTCGACCCGTCGCTGCGCCGCTCCACCGAGCTGATGGTCAGCGAACTCGACCGCTTCGAATTGCTGCTGAACGACCTGCTGGAGATCTCTCGCCACGACGCCGGTGTCGCCGAGCTCTCCGTCGAGCAGGTGGACCTGCGCTCGACGGTGCGCGGTGCGCTGGACGACGTCGGGCACCTCGGCGAGGAGGCCGGCGTCGAGGTGCGTGTCGAACTTCCCGACACCGAGGTGATCGCCGAGGTCGACCCCCGCCGCGTCGAACGCATCCTGCGCAACCTGATCGCCAACGCAATCGACCACGCCGAGCGCAAGCCCGTGCAGATCCGGATGGCGGCCGACGAGGACACCGTGGCCGTGACGGTCCGCGACTACGGCGTGGGATTGCGCCCCGGCGAGGAGAAGCTGGTGTTCAGCCGGTTCTGGCGCTCCGACCCGTCGCGCGTGCGGCGCTCCGGCGGCACCGGGCTGGGCCTGGCGATCAGCATCGAGGATGCCCGGCTGCACCAGGGCCGCCTCGAGGCGTGGGGTGAACCCGGCAAGGGCGCATGCTTCCGCTTGACTCTGCCGCTGGTGCGGGGCCACAAGGTGACGACGAGCCCGCTGCCCTTAAAGCCGATAGGGCAGCCGGTTGCCTCATCCTCCGCGCCGAAAGACACCGACCCGCGTACCCCGCGTCAGCGCGAGCCGGCGGAAAGCGTATGAAACGCTTCGCCGTGGCCGCCTGCGCTCTGCTGGCGGTGGCAATGTCGGGATGTGCCGGCGTGCCGTCGTCGTCGGTGCCTCAGGCCATCGGCACCGTCGAACGGTCCGCGCCGCCGAGCCTGCCGAAGCCCACGCCGGGCATGGACCCCGATGTGCTGCTGCGCGAATTCCTCAAGGCCACGGCCGATCCCGCCAATCGCCATCTTGCCGCGCGTCAGTTTCTCACCGACTCCGCATCGCGCGGCTGGGACGACGCGGGCAGCGCCCTGCTGATCGACAACGTCGTGTTCGTCGAAACCCGAAGCGCCGACCGGGTTTCGGTGCACATGCGCGCCGACATCCTCGGATCACTGTCCGACATGGGCGTGTTCGAAACCGGCGCGGGCGCGCTGCCCGATCCCGGGCCGATCGAGCTCATCAAGACCAGTGGCGGCTGGCGCATCGACAGGTTGCCCAACGGCGTGTTCTTGGACTGGCAGCAGTTCCAGGCCACCTACAAGCGCCACAACCTTTACTTCGCCGACCCGACCGGCAAGACCGTCGTGCCCGATCCGCGCTACCTCGCGGTCGCCGATCCCGACCAGCTGCCAACGGAATTGGTGAGCAAGCTGTCCGCCGGGCCGCGCCCGGAGATGGCGCACGCGGTACGCAACCTGCTCGCCTCCCCGCTGCGGCTGCGCGGTCCCGTGACACGCGCAGACGGCGGCAAGACCGGGATCGGCCGCGGCTACGGCGGCGCGCGGGTTGAGCTGGAAGGGCTGCAGACGACCGATCCCCACAGCCGGCAATTGGTTGCGGCACAGATCATTTGGACGTTCGCCCGCGCCGGTATCACCGGGCCGTATGTGATCAACGCCGACGGCGCCCCGCTTGACGACCGCTTCGCCGACGGTTGGGAGACAACGGATGTGGCGGCGACGGACCCCGGCGCCGATGACGGGGCGTCGGCCGGGCTGCATGCACTGGTCGGTGGATCGCTCGTGTCGGTCGAGGGCGAGAACGCGCCGCGGATGCCCGGCTCGTTCGGCCAGATGACCAACCAGACGTCGGCGACGTTGTCGCGCACCGGTCGAGACGTCGCGTCGGTGGTGTCGCTGCGCACCGGCCAGCCGGATGCAGCGGCGTCGCTGTGGGTGGGGCCCAACGGCGGTGCGGCGGTCGAGGCGACCGACGGTCACACGCTGTCGCGGCCGAGCTGGGCGCTGGACAACGCGGTCTGGGTGGTGATCGACGGCAACAGCGTGGTGCGGGTGATTCAGGAGACCGCCTCAGGGCAGCCGGCCCGGATTCCGGTCAACGCGACCGCGGTCGCCGAGAAGTTCCCGGGCCCGATCGCCGAGTTGCAGCTGTCGCGCGACGGCACCCGCACGGCGATGACGATCAACGGGCAGGTGATCCTCGCGTCCGTCGAGCAGACGCCAAGCGGGGAGTACGTGCTGACATATCCGCGTCGGCTCGGCTTCGGGCTCGGGTCTTCGGTGGTGTCGCTGTCGTGGCGGACCGGCGACGACATCGTCGTCGGCCGCACCGATCCGCAGCACCCGGTGTCCTACGTCAACCTCGACGGGGTCAACTCCGACGCACCGAGCCGCAATGTCGCCGCGCCGGTGCCGACAGTCGCGGCCAACCCGTCGACGGTGTACGTCGCCGACGCGGGCGGGGTGCTGCAGCTCACCAGCGGCGCAGCCGAAAACGAGCAGCGCTGGATCGAGGTGCGGCCGTTGATGGTGCCCGGCGCGGTCCCGGTGCTGCCGGGCTGATGATCCGGCCGTGACGTCCGCTTTCGCAACAGGAGTAGCGGATTACCCGCTCATAAGTCGGTCTGGCGACTCAGACTAAGGGTTGTTCAGCATCCAGATTCTTTGTTCGCAGGGAGACAGCATGGTCCGATCGCGCTTGTGGGCTGTGTGACCAGATGTCGCGCGTCTTCCTGAGTCACTCGAGCCGAGACAGTCGTGAGGCGATCGCCCTGAAGCGGTGGCTGGAGCTGGCTGAGCCGGGGTTGGTCGGCGAGATCTATCTCGATGTGGATCCAGACGCCGGCATCCGCACCGGAACACGGTGGACGGAAGCGCTCTGGCGGGCGAATGTGCGCTGCGAGGCGGTGATTTGCCTGCTGTCGAGTAACTGGGCGAACTCCGCGGAGTGTCACGCCGAGTACCGTCAGGCCGAGGGCATGCACAAGCCGATTTTCTGTGCGCGGATCGAAGCGTTCGTCGAGAACGATGTGACCCGCGCGTGGCAGAGTTGCGATCTATTCGGGGACGGTCCCGCGACAGAGATCGTGGTCGACGATGACAAGCACCCGGTGCGGCTGCAGGTTGACGGATTGCACCGGCTGCTCGCGGGGCTTCGGGCAGTGGGGATCGGCGCCGACAGTTTCGCGTGGCCGCCACCTGCGGACCCGGATCGCTCGCCGTACCGGGGCTGGCTGCCGCTCGAATCAGTTGATGCCGCAGTCTATTTCGGACGGGACGGACAGATAGTACGTGCGCTAGACGAGCTTCGCGAGATGAGTGTCACGCGAAGCGAGCGGATGTTCGTCATTCTCGGGCCGTCGGGGGTCGGCAAGTCGTCGTTTCTTCGTGCCGGCCTCTTGCCCCGTCTGCGCCGCGACGATCGACGTTTCTTGACGATGACTGTGGTGCGCCCGCAACGCCGTTCGCTCACCGGTGAAAGCGGCCTGGCCCGTTCGATCTACGACCTCCGCACGGACGTCGGTCTGCTCGGGCCGAGCCTGGGGGAAATCAAGAACGCGATTTCTTGCGACGACGGTGTGCACGTCTGGTTGACGGAGGCGGCCGAGGCCGCGCGCGTGCGGTTTGTGGATGCGCCGGCGTCCGGGCGCCAGCCGACACTGATACTGCCACTCGATCAGGCCGAGGAGTTGCTGGGTGTCGACGCGGGGGCGGAGGGAGCGGCGTTTCTCCAGCTACTCGGCCGACTGATGAACGACGCCCATTCGACCGGACTCGACATGATCGTCGTCGCAACGATTCGCTCGGACCGATACGAGCCACTGCAGACCGCGCCGCAATTGTCGGCGGTGCAGAGCCGCCTCTTCGACCGGTTGAAGGCGATGCCGCAGGCCCAGTTCACCGAGGTGATCTGCGGGCCGGCTCGAAGGGCGGCAGATTCGGGATCAAGATTCGCCCTCGCCCCCGAGCTCGTCGACCGGCTCGCCCAGGACGCATCAGACGGTGCCGACACTTTGCCTCTGTTGGCACTGACCCTGTCGCGGCTCTACGAAGACTATGCGGGCAACGCGGAAGCCGTCACCGTCGGCCGCTACGACGCGATGGGCGGGATGCGCCGAGTGGTGCAGAACGAAATCGACAATCTCTTGTCGGCGGATCCGGCAGAGCGCTGCGAACAGCTGGACCGATTGCGTGACGCTTTCATTCCCTGGCTGGCGACGGTGAATTCGGACACCGATCAACCGATGCGCCGTATTGCGCGCTGGGCGGACCTGCCTGAGCACAGCCACGCGCTGTTGAACGCTTTCGTCGGGCGGCGGCTGCTGGTGAAGGGAGAGCGCGACGGCGGGGTCGTCGTCGAGGTGGCGTTGGAGAGCTTGCTACGTGAGTGGGACGAACTGGCGCAGTGGTTACGAGACGATGCCTCGGATCTGCGCGATGCCGACGCGATCGAGCGTGCTGTCATCGGATGGGAGCGAAGCGGCCGCCACGACGACTGGCTGCTCGAGGGTGCTCGCCTGAATGAGGCCGAAACATTGGCTGCGCGAACGGGATTCGGTGCACGCCTCAATCCGGCTGGTGAGTTTCTCCTCGCGTCGCGGCGGCGGGTCAACGAGAAGCTGGAAAACGAGAAGGCCGCGGCGGAAGCCCACGCGCGCTCGCTGCGGCGGCGCTCACAGGTGCTGGCGGCGCTGCTGGCTGTGATTGTCTTGGTCGCCGCTTTCGCCGTTATCAGCCTCCAGCGTGCACGGTCGGCCGAGCAGCACGCGCGCGATAACCTCCAGGGGGCGATCGCTGCCAAACTCGCCGGACAGTCACGCGCGATGCTGGGCGGTGCCCGGGTGGGCGGCGATCGGCGCGCGATCCAGCAGATGCTGGCCGCCGAGGCACTGAAGCCTGGATCGGATCCCGACTCCTTGCTGAACACGCTTGTCGATTCAACGCGGTTGGAGCGGATCATTCCGGTGCCGTCGAACGTCTCCGCTGCCGACGTCAGTCCCGATGGCCGCGACATCGTTTCGGCCGGGGACGACGGTTTGCTCCGCAGGTGGAATCTCGAATCGGGTGCACCGGTCGGTGACCCACTAGTCGGGAACACGGGCAAGGGCGGCGCCGTGTACATCCGCGACGGGCGCTGGATCGGCTCTGCCACCTCAGACTCGACTCTTCGCATCTGGGATGCGGCCAGTGGTGCGGTGATGCATGTGGTGACGGGTCCGCGCGACGACGCCGTGACGACGTCCATCAGCCGTGACGGCACGATGTCCGCTACGGGCAACCGTGACGGCACTGTCCAAATATGGGATGTGACAACTGGCAAGCAGCTGGGCGAGCCGATCCACGCGAACACTGGCTGGGTAACGGCGGTCGCCTTCAGCCCCGACGGGACCCGGTTGGTGACCGGCGGTGCTGACGGCGCGATGCGGGTGTGGGATGTCAAGACTCGCCAACCGGCGGACCCGCCGCTGCCCGCCCACAAGGGCTCGGTCCTCGATGTGGACTTCAGCCCTGACGGCCGGCGCATCGGGTCCATGAGCTACCTCATCGGCAGCGAACCCGCCGACGCGGCGAGCGCCACCGGAGGAGCTCGCCTGACCCCCGGGTTGCAGCTGCGCATCACCGACGCTTCCTCGGGCAGGCCAATCCTTGACGGGCCGACCGAACTCGGCTACGCGGCAAACGACTTGGCGCTGAGCCCGGACGGGCACCGCGTCGCCGTCGGATCTGCCGACGGCAAAATCTACGTCTTCGACGCCGACACGGGAGCGGCGGTCGGCCCACCCTTGAGCGGTCACACCGGGCCCGTCGTCTCGGTGACCTACACCGCAGATGGCACCCGGATCGTCAGCGCCGGCGACCGAACGATCCACGTGTGGGCAGCCGAACCGGATCATGGGATCGGACGACGACTACCCGGCCTCGCCTCTAACGGGTTCTTACCGGCGGCGGTCAGTCCTGACGGCCAGGTTGTCGCAACTCGCGACGTCAACAACGAAGCCGACATCGCGTTGTGGCGGACCGACACTGGCGCGCTCGTCCGCACGATTTCGACCGGCCAATCCGGTGCGGTGTCCGCGCTGGCGTGGCGGCCGGACGGTGCGGCCGTCGCGTCCGCCGACGGCGCCACCGATACGGTCCGGATGTGGAATGCCCACACGGGTGAGCCCGACGGGCCGACACTTGCCGGACCCAGCAGGGCGATCGGAGGGCTGACCTTCAGCCCGGACGGGCGTCACCTCGTGTCCCTCGTCGTCGATTCCGACCCCTGGCTCTGGGATCTTTCGGCGAGCCCGCCCCGGGCCACGGTCCTGCGGGATGACGAAGACTTCGTGGCCACCGTCGGATTCAGCGCCGACGGACACCGGCTGATCAGTGTGGCGCCCGCGCACACGTCTGGCGACGACGGGGCCGCGATGAAGACAGGCAACGTGTTCGACGTTTCATCCGAATTGACGCCATCAGCTGTCCGGGTTTGGGACACCCGCACCGGCAAGCCTGCCGGCCCACCGATACGCGGCCGCAGCGGCCGGCCGATGGATCTCGCAGTGGCGGAACGGCAAGACGACCCGCCGGTATTCGCCGCGGCGATCAGCCCGGACGGCCGGCGTGTTCTGGTCAGCACGATGGCAGGGCTGCGCGTGCACGATGTGGCCACCGGGAAGTCGGTCGGCGAACCGTGGATCGACACTTCCGGAGGCAACGATCCCGCCGTTGGCCTCACGTTCACCTCGGACGGCACCTATGCCGTTTCCGTCGACCTACAAACTTCGGCGCTGCAGTTCCGCGAAGCGAAGACCGGCCGGCCAGTTGGCAACCCGATGACCGGGCACACCGGCAACGTGATCGGTGTTGCTTTCACCGCCGACGGCAACCACATCGTGTCCCGTGGACAGAGCGACGGATGGATGCTGTGGCCGGGTCCGAACGCATGGCGCGACGAGCTATGCGACAAAGTCACGACCAACATGACCCGAGCCGAATGGGACGAGTGGGTGTCGCCGACCATCGAGTACCGCGCCCCCTGCCCCTCGCTGCCCGTGCCCGAGTGATCCGTTGACAAGCCGTTAAATTGCGGCGCGTGTCGGTGGCCGCCGTGACACTGGGCGTCATGCTCGACCTGGTGCTGCCGGCCGAATGCGGTGGCTGCGGCGCGCCGGGCACCCGATGGTGCGACGACTGTGCCCGCGAATTGGCGCTGCGCCCCGATGATCCGCGGCTGGTGAGCCCGCGTGTCGATCCGGGGGTGCCGGTGTTCTCGTTGGGCCGCTACGCCGGCGCCCGCCGCGCCGCGATCGTCGCCGCCAAGGACCACGGCCGATGCGACCTGCTCACTCCGCTGGCGTCGCTGTTGAGGGACGGGCTGCGCAGGCTCGTCGGCTGGGGCGTCGTCGATGTCCCCGTCACACTGGTGCCTGCGCCCACGCGTCGGTCCGCTGCGCGGCGCCGCGGCGGCGATCCCGTCACCCGCATCGCGACCGCGGCCGCACGCGAGCACCCGGGCGTCGGCGTCGTCGCGGCGCTGGCCATGCGGGCGCTGACGCGTGACTCGGTCGGGCTCTCGATCGCGGCGCGACAGGCCAACGTCGTCGGCCGGGTGCGGCTGCGCCGGCGAGTCGAAGGCGGCGTGCTGCTTGTCGACGACATCGTCACCACCGGCACCACCGCGGCCGAGTCGGTCCGGATTCTGCATGCCGCGGGCGCATCCGTCGTGGGCGTCCTGGTGCTCGCGCACGCCTGACGTGAAGAACTCGCAACAGGTGTGTGAAAGGGGTGGCACGCCGCCGTGAACTCGGACTACCGTCGGGTCAAAGCCGCCTCAATCAGCGGGGCGCCGCTTACCGACGGCGGTAGGAGGTGAGTCTTTCGACCTCTGGACTTCTTCCAGCACACCGACAGCGTGTGACTCCGCGACAGAAACGAGTTGTCTAGCATGCCAAGCCGATCCGTGGATTCCGTCCAATTCCTGGCCGACGTCGATGAGCAGGCCGAACCGACACCGACGGCAGAAGTCGTCGTCAAGGGCCGCAATGTCGAGATCCCCGACCATTTCCGTATATACGTTTCGGAAAAGCTGGCCCGCCTGGAGCGGTTCGACCGGACGATCTACCTGTTCGACGTCGAGCTCGACCACGAGCGCAACCGCCGTCAGCGCAAGAACTGTCAGCATGTCGAGATCACCGCGCGCGGACGCGGGCCAGTTGTTCGCGGCGAAGCGTGCGCCGACAGTTTCTACGCCGCGCTGGAGTCCGCGGTCTGCAAGCTCGAGAGCAGGTTGCGGCGCACCAAAGACCGCCGCAAGATCCATTACGGCGACAAGACCCCGGTGTCCGTCGGTGAGGCCACCGCGGTCATCCCGCCGTCGGAGGCCACGGAGACGGGGCAACCGCCGCTCGACGGCGCGCTTCTCGACGACCATGAGCCCGGCCGCATCGTGCGCACCAAAGAGCATCCGTCGACGCCGATGACCGTCGACGACGCGCTCTACGAGATGGAGCTCGTCGGCCACGACTTCTTTCTTTTCCACGACAAGGACAGCGACAAGCCCTGCGTCGTCTACCGCAGGCATGCTTACGACTACGGTTTGATTCGGCTGGCTTGATCCGGCTCGCCTGACGCGCCGTCACCTACGATGGAGTGCGCCGAAGACTCCAAGTAAGTAGGGGACATATCCGTGCTGTCGAAAGTGCTGCGCCTCGGTGAAGGTCGCATGGTCAAACGCCTCAAGGGGGTGGCGGACTACGTCGGCACCTTGGCCGATGACGTGGGGAAGCTGACCGACGCCGAACTGCGCGCCAAGACCGACGAGTTCCGCAAGCGCCACGCCGACGGCGAATCGCTGGACGACCTGCTGCCCGAGGCGTTCGCGGTGGCCCGCGAGGCCGCCTGGCGGGTGCTGGACCAACGCCCGTTCGACGTGCAGGTGATGGGCGGCGCGGCGCTGCACTTCGGCAACGTCGCCGAGATGAAGACCGGTGAGGGCAAGACGCTGACCTCGACGATGCCGGCCTATCTCAACGGCATCGGCGGCAAAGGCGTGCACGTCGTCACGGTCAACGACTACCTGGCCAAACGCGACAGCGAGTGGATGGGCCGCGTGCACCGGTTTTTGGGGCTGGACGTCGGCGTGATCCTCGCCCAGATGGGCCCCGACGAGCGCCGGCTGGCCTACGCCGCCGACATCACCTACGGCACCAACAACGAGTTCGGCTTCGACTACCTGCGCGACAACATGTCGCACCGGCTCGAGGACCTGGTGCAGCGGGGGCATTCCTTCGCGATCGTCGACGAGGTGGACTCGATCCTGATCGACGAGGCCCGCACGCCGCTGATCATCTCCGGGCCCGCCGACGGCGCGTCGAACTGGTACACGGAGTTCGCCCGCATTGCGCCGCTGATGGAAAAGGACAGCCACTACGAGGTCGACATCAAAAAGCGCACGATCGGTGTGCATG
>DATBFF010000053.1:0-7076 GCA_036558625.1 Mycobacterium sp.
CCTGTCCGGCGGCGAGCGGCGCCGGGTGGCGCTGTGCAAGCTGCTGCTGTCCAAGCCCGACCTGCTGTTGCTGGACGAGCCGACCAACCACCTGGACGCCGAAAGCGTGCAATGGCTGGAAAAGCACCTCGCCGAGTACAAAGGCGCGATCCTGGCCGTCACGCACGACAGGTACTTCCTCGACAACGTCGCCGAGTGGATTCTCGAGCTGGACCGTGGCCGCGCCTACCCGTACGAAGGCAACTACTCGACCTATCTGGAAAAGAAGGCTGAGCGGCTTGCCGTGCAGGGCCGCAAGGACGCCAAGTTGCAAAAGCGGCTCGCCGAGGAACTCGCCTGGGTCCGGTCCGGAGCAAAGGCGCGGCAGGCCAAGGGCAAAGCCCGGCTGCAGCGCTACGAGGAGATGGCCGCCGAGGCGGAGAAGACGCGCAAGCTCGACTTCGAAGAAATCCAGATCCCGACCGGGCCGCGGCTGGGCAGCCTCGTCGTCGAGGTCGAGCACCTCGACAAAGGCTATGACGGCCGGGTGCTGATCAAGGATCTGTCGTTCACGCTGCCACGCAACGGCATCGTCGGCGTGATCGGTCCCAACGGGGTGGGCAAGACAACACTGTTCAAGACGATCGTCGGCATCGAGAAACCCGACAGCGGCACCGTGAGAGTCGGCGACACCGTCAAGCTCAGCTACGTCGACCAGTCCCGCGCCGGGATCGACCCGAATAAGACGGTGTGGCAAGTGGTTTCCGACGGCCTCGACTACATCGAGGTCGGGCAGAACGAGATCCCGTCGCGCGCCTACGTGTCGGCGTTCGGGTTCAAGGGCCCCGATCAGCAGAAGCCCGCGGGCGTGTTGTCCGGCGGTGAACGCAACCGGCTCAACCTCGCGCTCACGCTCAAAGAGGGCGGCAACCTGATCTTGCTCGACGAGCCCACCAACGACCTCGACGTCGAGACGCTGAGTTCGCTGGAAAATGCCCTGGAGAAGTTCCCCGGCTGCGCGGTGGTGATCTCGCACGACCGCTGGTTCCTCGACCGCACCTGCACCCACATCCTCGCCTGGGAAGGCGATGCGGACAACGAAGCAAAGTGGTTCTGGTTCGAAGGCAATTTCGCAGCCTACGAGGAGAACAAGGTGGCTAGGCTCGGTGCCGACGCTGCCCGCCCGCACCGCGTCACGCACCGCAGGCTGACCCGCGACTAGACCGAGGAGCTCGCCGATGACGACGAAGTCGGATGCGGCGAGCGCCGGCGGGCCGGGGGAGGAGGTCCCGCCCGCTTTGCGGCGCGCCTACGTCGCGAGCTATCGCGGGCCGCAAGGCGACGCACCCGTGATCGGCGACAGCGGCCTGACTGCCCCGGTGCGGGTGCGCGCGCAGCAAGTGCTGAGCCCGGCGGTGCTCGAGGCGCATCGGCAGCTCGGGGCGACGCGCAAGCCGGGCAGCATCAACATCGCGACCTACGCCGACGGCGACTCCCGAGGATTCGGCCCCGCCTTGCAGATCGTCACCGACGAGGCGCCGATGCTGATGGAATCGGTGACGGTTCTGCTCAACCGGCTTGGTGTGCCGTACGTCTCGATCATGAGCCCGGTGTTTTCTGTCCGCCGTTCTGCCGAAGGCCATCTCGACGACATTCGAGCGCAGACCGATGGCGCGGCCGAAACCGCCGAAGCATGGATCCACGTCGAATTGGCCGACGGCGTCGACCGTGGGGAGTTGGACGAGGTCGAACACCAGCTGTCATCGGTGATCACCGACGCCCAGCAGGTCGCCAGCGACGCCGGGGCGATGCGAAACGCGCTGCGCACACTCGCTGACACGCTCGACAACGACACATACGGTCGCTTCCCGGCCAAGAGACGTCACGAGGTGGCGCGGCTGCTGCGCTGGCTGGACGACGGTCACTTCGTCCTCATCGGTTATCAGCGCTGCTCGGTGAACGACGGCCGCGCCGACGTCGACGACAAGAGCCAACTCGGTGTGCTGCGGCGGCGGCAGGAGGTGTTCCCGCCGCTGACCGGATCCGATGAACTGTTCACGCTGACCCAGGGCACGCTGCCGAGCTACCTGCGCTATGGCGCATACCCCTATGTGATTGTCGTGCAAGACAATTCCAGCGACGACGTGATCGAGCACCGGCTGGTCGGCCTTTTCACCGTGGCCGCCACGAGCGCCAACGTCCGCGAGATCCCAGTGATTTCGCGGCGGGTGGAAGAGGCGCTCGCGCAGTCGGGCCGCGACCCACAGTCCCTGCCTGGCCAGCTTTTGCTGGATGTCATCCAAACCTTCCCGCGTTCCGAACTTTTCGCGCTCGACGTCGACGACCTGCTGTCGATGGCGACGGAGATCATGGACGTGGGCTCGCGTCGTCGCACGCTGCTGTTCATGCGGGCCGACCAGTTGGGGCACTTCGTCTCCGCGCTCGTCTACCTGCCCCGCGATCGATACACCACTGTGGTACGCCTTGCGATGCAAGACATTTTGGTCCGCGAACTCGGCGGTGTCAGCATCGACTACAGCGCCCGTGTCAGTGAATCACCCTGGGCTGCAGTTCATTTCACTGTCAGGATGCCGGACGGCACCCGCCCGGACACCGTCGACACCTCCGACGACAACCGGCTGCGGGTACAGTCGCTGCTCACCGAAGCCGCGCGTACGTGGGCCGACCGCCTGCTGTCCGCAGTTCGATCGGGCTCGATAGGCCAACACGAGGCCGAGCACTACGCCGAGGCATTCCCCGAGGTCTACAAGCAGGCGGTGTCACCCGAGGACGCGATCGGCGACATCGCAGTCATCGAAGAGTTGGCCGAAGACTCGGTCAAGCTGGTGTTCGCCGAGGGCGGGGAGGACCGCATCGCCGTCCTGACGTGGTTTCTCGGCGGCCAGTCGGCGTCGCTGAGCCAGCTGCTGCCGATGCTGCAGAGCATGGGTGTCGACGTGCTCGAGGAGCGCCCGTTCACGGTGACCCGCGCCGACGGCTTGCAGGTGTGGATCTACCAGTTCAAGATCTCGCCGCACCCGACCATCCCGGACGAGCCGGAGGGCGCAGACCGCGAGCAGACCGCGCAGCGTTTCGCCGATACCGTCACCGCGATCTGGCGCGGGCTCGCCGAAGTCGATCGATTCAACGAGCTGGTGCTGCGGGCGGGGATGACGTGGTCGCAGGTCGCGATCCTGCGGGCTTACGCGAAATACCTGCGCCAGGCTGCATTTCCGTACAGCCAGGCCCACATCGAGACCGTCGTCAACGACAATCCGCACACGGCGCGCGCGCTGGTCGAGTTGTTCGAGGCGCTGTTCGACCCGTCGAAATCCTGCAAGCGCGACGCACAGGCGGCGGCGGCCAGCGTCGCCAAGGACATCGACGCGCTGGTCAGCCTCGACACCGACCGGGTGATGCGCGCTTTCGCGTCGTTGGTCCAGGGCACGCTGCGCACCAACTACTTCGTCACCCGCGACGGGACCGCCCGGCAGGACGAAGTGCTCGCATTCAAGCTCGATCCGGGACTGATCGACGAATTGCCGTTGCCGCGACCGAAGTTCGAGATCTTCGTGTACTCGCCGCGCGTGGAAGGCGTGCACCTGCGGTTCGGCCCGGTGGCACGCGGCGGACTGCGGTGGTCGGACCGCCGCGAAGACTTCCGCACCGAGATCCTCGGCTTGGTGAAGGCGCAAGCGGTGAAGAACGCGGTCATCGTTCCGGTGGGCGCCAAGGGTGGCTTCGTGGTGAAGCAGCCGCCGATCGCCATCGGTGACGCCGCCGCCGACCGCGACGCCACCCGCGAGGAAGGGGTGGCCTGCTACAAGATGTTCATCGCGGGCCTGCTCGATGTCACCGACAACGTCGACCGGGCAAGCGGAGGGATCACCGGTCCGGAGCGGGTCGTCCGCCGCGACGACGACGACGCGTACCTGGTGGTCGCCGCGGACAAGGGCACCGCCACGTTCTCGGACATCGCCAACGAGGTCGCCAAGTCCTACGGGTTCTGGCTCGGCGACGCGTTCGCGTCAGGCGGGTCGGTCGGTTACGACCACAAGGCGATGGGCATCACCGCCAAAGGCGCATGGGAGGCCGTCAAGCGCCACTTCCGCGAGATGGGCGTCGACACCCAAAGCGAGGACTTCACCGTCGTCGGCATCGGCGACATGAGCGGCGACGTGTTCGGCAACGGGATGCTGCTGTCCAAGCACATCCGCCTCGTCGCGGCGTTCGACCACCGGCACATCTTCTTGGATCCCGATCCCGATGCGGCCGAGTCGTGGCAGGAACGCAAACGCCTTTTCGACCAGCCGCGCTCGAGCTGGGACGACTACGACACGTCGCTGATCAGTGAGGGCGGCGGGGTGTTCAGCCGTGAGCAGAAGTCAATCTCGTTGAGTGCCCAAGCCCGGCGCGTGTTGGGCCTGTCCGACGATGCGACCGAGATGACGCCGCCGGCGCTCGTCCGGGCGGTGCTTTGCGCGCCGATTGACTTGTTGTTCAACGGCGGTATCGGCACCTACATCAAGGCGGAGTCCGAATCCAGCATCGATGTCGGTGACCGCTCCAACGACACCGTGCGGGTCAACGGTAACCAAGTGCGCGCCAAGGTGATCGGTGAGGGTGGCAACCTTGGGCTGACCGCCCTCGGTCGGATCGAGTACGACCTCGCCGGCGGTCGCGTCAACACGGACGCAATGGACAACTCGGCCGGCGTCGACTGTTCCGACCACGAGGTCAACATCAAGATCCTGGTCGATTCGCTCATCACGGCCGGCAAGGTGAAGCCCGACGAGCGGACCGAACTGCTGGAATCGATGACCGATGAAGTCGGCCAACTCGTGCTGACCGACAACATCGAGCAGAACGATCTGATGGGCACCAGCCGCGCCAACGCCGTGAGTTTGTTCAGCGTGCATGCCCGTCAGATCAGAGACCTCGAGCGCTACCGCGGACTCAACCGCGAGTTGGAGGCGCTGCCGTCTGAGAAGGAAATCCACCGCCGTATGGACCAGGGCCTCGGCTTGACGTCTCCGGAACTGGCGACGCTGATGGCGCACGTCAAACTGGAACTCAAGGACCAGGTGCTGGCCAGCGATCTGCCGGACACCGAAGTGTTCGCGTCACGCCTACCGACCTACTTTCCGGCGAAGCTGCGTGAGAACTTCGTCAGTGACATTCGTTCGCACCAACTGCGCCGTGAGATCGTCACCACCATTTTGGTCAACGACGTCGTCGACTGCGGCGGCATCACCTTCGCCTACCGGGTCGTCGAGGAGGCGGGCGTCAGTCTCGTCGACGCCGTGCGCACATTCGTTGCCACAGACGCCATTTTCGGCATCGGGGAGCATTGGCGCCGTATCCGGGCTGCCGGCGAAGAGGGTGCCATCCCGGTGGTGCTTTCTGACCGGATGACACTCGACCTCCGCCGGCTGCTCGACCGCGCGTCGCGCTGGTTGATCAACTATCGGCCGCAGCCGCTGGCCGTCGGTGCAGAGATCAACCGCTTCCGCTCTCAGGTAACGGAACTCACGCCGCGCATCGCCGAATGGCTGCGCGCAGAGGACCGTTCGATCGTCGTCAACAGAGCCAACGAGTTCGTGTCATACGGTGCCTCGGAAGATTTGGCCGGTGCCGTGGCGGCCGGGCTGTACAGCTACAGCCTGCTCGACGTGATCGACATCGCCGACATCATCGAGCGGGACAGCATCGAGGTCGCGGATACCTATTTCGCGCTGATGGGCCATCTGGGCATCGACGGTCTTCTGACTGCCGTATCGCAGCTCGATCGCAGCGACCACTGGCATGCGCTGGCGCGCTTGGCGATTCGCGATGACATCTATGGCTCGCTGCGATCACTGTGCATCGACGTCCTTGCGGTGGGCGAGCCGGAGGAGACGGGGGAAGAGAAGATCGGCGAGTGGGAGCACACCAACACTTCGCGAATCGAGCGGGCACGCCGGACGCTGACGGACATCTACGAAAGCTCCGAGCACGATCTTGCGACGCTGTCGGTGGCGGCGCGGCAGATCCGCAGCATGACGCGCACGGGCACCGGTACGTCCGCATGACCGGTTTCACCACACCGGTGCAGGTGCGGTGGTCGGACATCGACATGTACCAGCACGTCAACCACGCCACGATGGTGACGATCCTCGAAGAGGCGCGGATACCGTTCCTCAGTGAGCCATTCGGCGCCGACATCACCACGGTCGGGCTGCTGATCCACGAGGTGCGTGTGCTCTACAAGGGCCAGTTGCGCCTCATTGATTCGCCGCTGCAGGTGACGGTCTGGACCAAGCGGGTGCGGGCGGTCGACTTCACATTGGGCTACGAGGTCCGGCCCGCCGGCACCGACCTGAGTTCGAAGCCGTCGGTGATCGCCGAGACTCAACTGGCGGCAGTGCACATCCAAGAGCAACGTCTGCAAAGGCTTTCGCCGGCGCAGCAGGACTATCTCAAACGCTGGGCGCGATGACTTCTGCTGCCGAGCGCGGGCTGTGGCTGCCCGACAGCGCCGCGAGGGAAAACCTGGGTGCTTTTGCCGAACGGGCGCGCCGCCTCGACGACGCCGCGGTGGTGCGGATTCGTGCGCGGTCTTCGGAGGCTCTTGTTGCTTGGGCTCCAACGGGTTTCGACGTGCTGGCGAGCCGGGTAGTCGCCGGTACGGTTCGTCCGCCTGACATCTGCGCGGGTGCCGACGAGCTGTTGAGCGGGCTGGTTCGAGCTGGCCCGTCCGGGTATGTCGATCCCGGCTTCCCGATGGACTCCGCGTGGCGGGGTGTCCTTCCGCCGGACGCCGGCTTCGTGCACGTCGACGACGTACCCGCCGGCGTGGTTCTGGACTTGGTCGAGCGCGGGGCAGAACTGTCCAAGGAGCAGGGCTCACAGGGGCCGCCGGTGTCGCTGCTGGATCAAGAGGTGATCCACGTCAGCGGTGCCGGCATCACGGCCGGCGTCCCCATGAGATGCGTATTTGCTTTGACTGCAATGGGTTTCGTCGACTCGGGCGATGGTGTGGTGCGCGTGCGAACGGTGGGGGCGTGGCTGCGCATCGACGCGCCCTACGGTTCGGTGTACCGCCGCCGCGACCTGCT
>DATBFF010000054.1:0-57842 GCA_036558625.1 Mycobacterium sp.
CGACGAGAACGACTTGATCCGGCCGTCGGACGCGAGCACGCCGCCGACCTCGTCGAAACCGACCGTCACGAGCGGGGTGATCAAGGCGTTGACACCGCCGACGATCGCCACATCGGCCTCGCCGGAGCGCAGCGCCTGGACACCTTGATGGGCCGCGACCAGCGAGCTGGAGCATGCGGTGTCCACCGACACCGAGGGACCGCGGAAGTCATAGAAGTACGACACCCGGTTGGGGATGATCGAACTCGCCGTGCCGGTGATGGCGTACGGGTGCGCGACCGACGGGTCGCTCATCGCCAGGAAGCTGTAGTCGTTGGTCGAATTGCCGATGTACACACCGACACTCGTGCCGCGCAGGCTGGACGCCGGGATCCGTGCGTGCTCGAGCGCTTCCCACGTCAGTTCCAGTGCCATGCGCTGCTGGGGGTCGATGTTGTCGGCTTCCATCTTCGACAGCGCGAAGAACTCGGAGTCGAATCCCTTGATATCGGACAGATAGCCGCCGCGGGTGCGGGCCTTGGCGATCCGTTCGGCAAGCCGCGGCTCCTCGAGGAACTCCACCCAGCGGTCCTCGGGCAGGTCGGTGATGGCGTCGCGGCCCTCCAGCAGCGCCTGCCACGTCTGCTCGGGAGTGGTCATGTCGCCGGGGAAGCGGGTGGACAGGCCGACGATCGCGATGTCGGCAACGTCGCGCTTTCGTGACCAGTCCTCGTCTTCGACGTCTTCCGGCTCGGGCTCGCCCTCGATGATCCGCGTCGCCAGTGACTCGATGGTCGGGTGCTGGAACGCGACCGTCGCCGAGAGCGTGACGCCGGTGAGGTCCTCGATGTCGGCGGCCATCGCGACCGCGTCGCGCGACGACAGGCCCAGCTCGACCATCGGCGCGGTCTCGTCGATCCCGTCGGGCGACTGGCCGGTCGCGTTGGCCACCCAATTGCGCAGCCACGCCCGCATTTCGGCGACGGTCAAGCCGGCGGGTGCAGGATCCACAGCAAAGTCGTTGTCTGTCATGCCAATTCGCGGTCTCAGTCCGCAGCGTCGGGGAAGGAGTTCGGGTTGGCCGTACCGCCGCGCAGGCTGCCGTCGATGTAGGAGGCGCGGCATGCGCGGCGTCCGATCTTCCCGCTGGACGTGCGCGGGATCGTGCCTGCAGGCATCAGCAGCACGTCGCGCACCGTGACGCCGTGTCGCACCGCGATCGCAGCGCGGATGTCGTCGGCGACCGGCTCGGGATCGAGCTTGTGCGTACCCGCCGCGCGCTCACCGACGATCACCAGCTGCTCGGAGGTGTCCTCCGGGTCGTACTTCAGTCCGGCGTGCGGGTTGTCGAACACGGTTTGCGGCAGCTGGTTAGCCGGTACGGAAAACGCCGCGGCGAAGCCGGGACGCACTGCGCGGGTGGCCTCCTGCGCCGTGTGCTCGAGGTCCTGCGGGTAGTGGTTGCGGCCGTCGATGATCACCAGCTCCTTGATCCGGCCGGTGATGTAGAACTCGCCGTCGAGGAACCCGCCGAGGTCGCCGGTGCGCATCCACATCGCGTCGTCGGGCGCACCTTCGGCATGTGACGGGTCGGCCCGCGACTTGAGGATGTTTTGAAAAGTTTCAGAGGTTTCTCGTTCTTTGTTCCAATAACCAGAACCCATGTTGTTGCCGTGCAGCCAAATCTCGCCGATGTGCCCGTCGGGCAGCTCCGTGGCCGTGTCGGCGTCGACGATGGTCGCCCACTGGTCGTAGGAGATTCGTCCACAGGACACCTGCGGAACTCCGTTGGGGGAGTCCTCGGCAACCTTGACCAGCTTGCCTTTGTTCAATTCGTCGCGGTCGACACGGATTACCGTCGGACCGACCTTCATGTCGGTGGTGGACACGAACAGAGTCGCCTCGGCCATCCCATAGGACGGTTTGATCGCGGCCTCGGTCAGCCCGTACGGGGCGAATGCCTCGACGAACTTGCGCATGGAGGTCTGCGAGATCGGTTCGCTTCCATTGAGGATGGCCAGCTCGTTGCTCAGGTCGAGTGGCGGCTCGCCTTCCTTCGGCAGTCCGCGCCGCGCGGCGTGCTCGAACGCGAAATTGGGTGCAGCGGAGTAGACGCGACTATGGTCGTCGCCCTTGACGCCGAGTTCGCGCATCCATCGGATCGGTCGCCGAACGAACGCTGCCGGAGTCATGAACGTGATCTCGCGGCCGATGATCGAGGGCAGCATGATCGTGAGCAGCCCCATGTCGTGGAAGAACGGTAACCACGTGACGCCGCGCTGACCCTCCTCGCCCTGCAGACCGTCCATCAACTGGACGAGGTTGGTGCCCACCGACTGGTGGGTGATTTGAACGCCCGCCGGGCTGCGGGTGGAACCCGACGTGTACTGCAGATACGCGATGGTGTCCTGGGTGGGAGTCGGGGGCTGCACCCATGTGTCGGCGACCTCGTCGGGCACCGCGTCGACGGCGATGACGCGGGGTCGCTCATTGGCCGGCCGGTTGCGGAAGAATTTCCGGACACCCTCCGCCGAACCCGTGGTGGTCAGGATCACCGAGGGTGTGCAGTCATCGAGCACCGCGTGCAACCGGCCGACGTGGCCGGGTTCGGCGGGATCGAAGAGTGGCACGGCGAGCCGGCCGGAATAGATCGCGCCATAGAACGCGGTCAGGTAGTCGAGGTTCTGCGGGCACAGGATCGCGATCCGGTCATCTGACGCAGTGACCTGTTGCAGGCGTGCCGCGACCGCGCGGTTGCGGGCGGAGAACTGCGACCATGTCAACTCGCGGGCGACGCCGTCGCGTTCGGTGGAAAAGTCGAGAAACCGGTAAACGACGTTTTCGCCCCGGGTTTGTGCCCATCGCTCCACATGGCGGACGATGCTGGCGCCCTCCGGGAACTTGATGCGACCCGTTTGCTTGTCGATAAACGGGTTCACGTAGATCGGCACGTTCTTTTCTCCTGTCGAAGCACGCGGACGTCAGCGGGCTGCGATCGCCGCAAAACCCAAACCCCAAAGATGGTACCGAGGCCGAGGCCGTTACCACGGCTGCCGCACTGACCAGCCCTTTCGGACTGCACAATCGTTGTCGCTCTTAGTTATTTCTTAATGTTAGGCGACGCCCGATCGTCGGCCAAATCTCGCGAGCATTCTGTGGCCGAACCGTCATGCATGATCCGGGTGTGGTGCGTTCTTGATCACATCCGTCGCCCAGTTGCGCGTCCATTCGGTGGCCGGCTGCCCGTCGAGATTCCAGAACTGCGTGGTGTTGTACAGCGCGTGCACCGGCTCGCCGGCCCCACCCACCAGCACCTTGATCGTGTTGGGCAGGTTCACCAGGTTGAACGCGTCCTTCGGTGCGGCGCAGATGAGGTCGCCCTGCGCGCATATCTCGAAGGTGCGGTCGTCCAGCGCGCCGAAGCCGCCGTCGCGCGCGCCCGTCATCGTCATACCGGACGGAATGAACGGCACTCCTTTCAACAGCACCTCGGCACCCTCCCCCGGCGGGTTGGGCCCGACGTCCTGTCCGACGCCGGACTGACGACGTCCGTCGGCGATCAATGTCACGCCCAGCATCAGCTTCTCGTCGACGGGCCCTCTGCCGTTGCCGATGTCGCTGGCGATGTCGCCACCGATGACCGCGCCCTGCGAGAAGCCGACGATCACGTAGCCGGTCAGCGGGCACTTGCCGTGCATGTCGGCGATCGCCCGCACGGTGGCGTCGGTGCCTTCCCTGCGACTGTCGTTGTACGTCATCTCCTTGTCGTCGCCGAACGGGCGGCGGAACTGTGCCGTGTAGGGCACCGTGTAGACCTGCAGCCGATCATGGCCGAACTGCTCTGCTACGGGGTTGGTGACGTTGAGCAGCAACGCTTTTGGGAACTGCGTCGGATTGAGCGGATCCAGCTGTGGTGAGGACTCCCACGTGCCGGGGATCGACACCAGCATCACATCGGGACAGCCGGCGCTTTGCACCACCGCACCAGGGCGCTTGTGTATCAGCACCACAACCGCGACGGCGGCGATGACGAGCAGCACCACGCCGATCGCGACACCGATGTAGCGGTTGCGCCGCCTCTTCTTCGCCATCCTCAGCCGTGCTTGGGATGCGGCGCCGCGTCGATCACCCCACTGGCCCAGTTACGCGTCCAGACCGTGGCAGGTTGCCCGGCGTTGCTCCAGAACTGCGTGGTGTTGTACAACGCGTGCACCGGCGCGCCCGCCCCGCCGGTGAGCACATCGATGGTGTGCGGCAGCTGCGTGGGATCGAACGCCTGCTCCGGGGCCGCGCAGATCAAGTCGTTGGAGGCGCAGATCTCGTTGACGCGGTCGTTCAGCGCGCCGAAGCCGCCGTTGCGCGGGCCGGTCATCGTGATGCCGAACGGCTTGAGCGTGTCACCCGAGAGCAACGGCACGTGCTGCAGTGTGATCTCGGCTCCCTCACCCGGCGGATTCGGCTCGATGTGATTGCCGACGCCGTCCTCGCGGCGCCCGTCGGCGATCAGCGTCACTCCCACCACCAGATCCTCGTCGACGGGCCCGCGGCCGTTGCCGATGTCGCCGGCGATGTCACCGGCGATCACCGCGCCCTGCGAGAACCCGACGATCACATAGCTGGTCAGCGGGCACCGGTTGGTCATGTCGGTGAGGGCTTTGATCGTTGCCTCGGTGCCCTCTTTGCGGCTCTCGTCATACGACATCTCGTTGTCGCGCGAGAAGGGCCGGTGGAACTGTGCGGTGTACGGCACGGTGAACGCCTGGATCCGGCCGATGCCGAACTGATCGGCGAGTGGCCGAGTCACGTTGAGCAGCAATGCATTTGGGAACTGGGTCGGATTCAGCGGATCCAGTTGCGGTGACGACTCCCAGGTGCCCGGCACCGACACCACCTGCACGTCGGGACAGCTGGCGTCCTGGAACGCCGGGCGCGGTTTCTTGGGGGCGCTCGGCGCGGTGGGGGGCTGCGCGGCAGGCGGGCTCGGCGTGCCCGGCGCCGTCTCGGGCGCGCGCGCAGGAAAAAACCAGTAGTTCACCGCAAGTACCAGCGCCAGGGCGACCACGAGGCACACTGCGCCGGCTGCAATGAGCGCCAGGATGCGATGGCGTTTCCGCCGACTGTCTTTTGGCATTTTCTCCTGCTAGCAGAGTCGGTCGGTCGCGATGCGGATGTAGCTTGCCGTGATCGCGTCGATGTCGGCCGGTGACGGCTCCATGGACCTCATGTGCGCGTCGTGCACGTCGGTGGACACCAGCGGGTGCACGAAGTCCCACACCGCCTGCGGGCTCTGCCCGGCCGCGCGGGCCTGGCACACGTACGAGCCGATCGACAGAGCGCGCAGCTCGCTCGACGGGCGGACCCCGCCGACGGCCAGCGCGTCAAGGTAGGCCCGCTGTTGCCCGGTGACCTCCAGGCTGCGGCCGTTCGGTCCAGTCGACGGGGCCGACGCCATCCGGCTGGCGGTGGGCGACGTCGTCGTCGCGCTGTCGGCGGGCAACGTCACGCTGGAGATGAACCCGTCGCTGGCCGAGCATCCCGTCACCAACCCGGCGATCGTCAACGTCACCGCGCTGGAGCATCCGGCCACGCGGCCCGCTGTCCGTCGCACGCCTCCACGGTACCGGGACGGCGCAGGGCCAGCTGTCACGCCGAGTCGCGGACGCTAGGCGATGGTTGCCACCAACTCGCCGGCCATCGCGCCCAGTTGCGGAGCCCACGTCGACCAGTCGTGCTGGCCCGACGGCGGGAAGTCGAAGTGACCGTTGTGGCCGCCCACCTGTCGGTAATGCGCGTAGAAGAAGTTGTTCATGCCCTGGGCCTGGTCGCAGTAGCCGATCATCGCCGCAGGGTCACTGCACGTCAGCGTCTTCGGGCTGAACACCCACAGCCGGGTGTTGTTCTCTACCAGCAGCGAGATGTGCACGTCGGGGTCGTGCCACTTCCAGCGGCCCGCCTGAGGCAGGCCCCACATGTTGCGGCTGTCCACCCCACCGAAACGCATCAGTCCCTCGGTGATCGCGCCGTTCTCCGTGGTCCGCGACGGGGTGAGGAAACCGGACAGCGACCCGGCGAACCGGAACCGGTCCGGGTGGAAGGTGGCCAAGGCCACCGCCCCGTAGCCGCCCTGGGCGGCGCCGACGACGCCGTGACCGCCCGGCGCCAATCCCTTGTTCGCAGCCAGCCAGTCGGGCAGCTCCTGGGACAAGAACGTGTCCCACTGCCGGCTGCCGTCCTGCTCCCAGTTGGTGTACATGCTGAAGGCGCCGCTGGCCGGGGCGACGACCGCGATGCCCTTGCCGGCCAGCGTGTTCATCGCGTTGCCGGCCGTCACCCAATTGCTGACGGCGTCACCGGCATTGAAGGCGTCGAGCAAGAACACGGCGTGGGGACCGCCGGGCTGAAACGCGACGGGGATGTCGCG
Source organism: Mycobacterium sp. (assembly GCA_036558625.1). Classification (GTDB taxonomy): domain Bacteria; phylum Actinomycetota; class Actinomycetes; order Mycobacteriales; family Mycobacteriaceae; genus Mycobacterium. The sequence continues at coordinate 6,401 of DATBFF010000054.1, forward strand.
GCCCATCGCCGCGGACGGCACCATCAGCATCTCGACGGCGTCGGCCCGGGCAGTGCCCGAGATCGTCGGCGCGGCCCACAGGCCAAGCCCGAGAATCGCCGCCAGCAGCGCCCGAACCAGCACCACACCGAGCTTCATAGCCACCCCTTACCTGTCTGCTCTTCGCGCAAGCGGCTCATCGCCACCTGTCTGCTCTTCGCGCAAGCCGCTCATCGCCACCTGTCTGGTCTTCGCGCAAGCGGCTCATCGCCGTCGGCTGCCCGGTACCCGAATCCGCAACGTAGTGAATCACATCACTATGCAAAGGCACAGACTAACGGCGGCGACCACTTTCGTGATCGCCGCCGTTGGTCAGTCGTGGACTGCTGCGCCTACGCGGTCGGCGAGGCGCCCAGCACGCGCTGGATATCGGGTTTCATCGCAGCCAGCTGCTGGCCCCAGTACTCCCAGCTGTGAGTGCCGGACTCGGGGAAGTTGAACACCCCGTTGCGACCGCCGGCAGCGATGTATTTCTCCTGGAACGTCTTGTTCGTGCGGAGCGTGAAGCCCTCCAGGAACTTGGCGTTGAAGTTGTCGCCACCAAGCTCGTTGGGCTTGCCGTTGCCGCAGTACACCCAGACGCGGGTGTTGTTGGCGACCAGCTTGCCGATGTTGACCATCGGGTCGTTGCGCTTCCACGCCGGATCACTCGACGGGCCCCACATGTCCTCGGACTTGTAGCCGCCCGCGTCACCCATCGACATACCGACCAGCATGGGCCACCAGCCCTCGGACAGGTTCAAGAAGCCCGACAGCGATGCCGCGTACGGGAACTGCTGCGGGTAGTAGATCGCCAGCGTCAGCGACGCCGAGCCGGCCATCGACAGACCGACGGCGGCGCTGCCCGTCGGCTTGACCTGCTTCTCGGACGCCAGGTAGGAGGGCAGCTCCTTGGTCAGGAATGTCTCCCACTTGTAGGTCTGGCAGCCGGCCTTGCCGCACGCCGGCTTGTACCAGTCGCTGTAGAAGCTGGACTGGCCGCCGACCGGCATGACCACCGACAGGCCCGACTGGTAGTACATCTCGAACGCGTTGGTGTTGATGTCCCAGCCGTTGTAGTCGTCCTGCGCGCGCAGACCGTCGAGCAGGTAGACGGCCGGAGAGTTGGCCCCGCCACTTTGGAACTGCACCTTGATGTTGCGTCCCATCGACGGCGACGGCACCTGCAGGTACTCAACCGGCAAGCCCGGGCGCGAGAACGCACCCGCGGTCGCCGAGCCCCCGACGACACCGATTAGACCCGGCAGCAACGCCGCGCTGGCCACGGCGATCGTGAGCCGGCGCGCCCATCGGCCGCGCAAATTCCCAACGAACTTCATCAATGTGTCCATCCCATCTTGTTTCGAATGCGCATCAATGCGTCCCCCGACCGCCGACGCGCCCTGGGTAGTCAACCACAGGTCGGTGCGGTTTCCTGAATTCAAGCCCCTGGCCTGCGGACTTGCGCCCAGCAGTGAAGTGGAGTGGCTACGGCCCCGTCGCCGGTAAGCCGGTATAAGGCGTACCACTTAACGGCGGCTCGCTCAACCCGCACCGGATCAGCTCGTACTTCGGCACCCGGTCCATGCGGTAGCGGGTGTACTCCAGCGAATGCCGGATGTTCGACAGGAACCGCCTGATCGTCAGCGGCTCCCGGATCGATTTCAGCACTGCTTCGGTGGCCGGGCACTTCAGTGCCGTTTGCGCCTCCGCAACCCAGTTCTCGTCGAGATACGGCGGGATGTACGGGTGTTTCTTGAGCCACGGCCCCTCGGCCACCATCCAGTCCGGGAACAGGTTCTTGTCGTGGCCGATCCGGGCGTCCTCGAGCCGTGCGGTATGGGCCGCCAACGGGTTCGCCAGCCCGATCTGGTCGAGCACCTTCACGTCGAGGCCAACGTTCATGCCGAGCATGCCGAGATTGGTGAAGAAAACCGTGTGCGGACCGTGCCCCAGCGTTTGCGGGTCGGGTTTGGCGGGCACGACGTCCCATTGCGTGTAGTTGCCCGAAGGCAGCAGCAGTGCGCCGTCGGGCGTGTTGTTGATCGCCTCGATCACCGCGCGCATGCGCGGGTAGTCGAGGTAGTCCGCGGCGGTCAGCGGGTGCGGGTTACCTGTCGCCTGGGAGTAGAACCGGCGTTCGTCGACGATGCCGGTGTAGCTGACCCGGGTGGCGTCGGCACCCATGCCACCTGAGTTGGCCGCCCACAGGGCCCACCCCACGAGGCCCAGCCAGACTGCCGCGCTCGCGCCCGCCACGACGGTCGCCGTATCCCGCTTGCTCCAGTCAGGCAGCCCTACCGGGATGACTGCGATCGGAGCCAAGATGCAAAACAGCGGTGCCAGCAGCACCCGGCCGTGCATGAAGTCACCGCCCTGACGAATCCAGTACACCGCCTGCAGAAGCCCGCTGAACACGATGAACACCACCACCGCAGTGGGGCTTTGAACCAGCCGGGCGAGGCCCGTGCGTTCGTCGCGTATGCGATCTCGCACCCTGCGGGTGCGCGCGATCACGACGAGCACCGCGAGCGCGATGGCAAGGACAGCCGGGATCCACAGCGCGTACGGCGCGTTGAAGTTGGCCAGGTAGACGAAGCCCTGCGCCCACTTCTTGCCGGAGGCGTCCTTGGCGAGCGCGGTGCTCGGCACCACCAGCGCGTAGTAACCCATCCGGAAGATCTGGTAGGCCACCGGCAAGAACCCGCCGGCCACCACGATCAGCAAGCGCGGGCGCCACCCGCGGGTCGCGACCAGCATCATCACCAACGCCAGGCCGCCGACCAAGGCCAGCTCGGGCCGCACCAGCACGCACAACCCGGCGACGAAGGCCAGCGCGACTGTGAACCACCGGTGGTAGTCGCGGCGCTGCGACCAGACCACCATCATCCACCAGAGCAGCCCCAGATAGGCCAGCACCAAACAGTTTTCGAGCCCGGAGGTCGCGAAGTCACGTGCCGGCGGGATCGCGATGTAGACGAGCGCGCCGGCCGGCAGCAGCAGCGCGCGACGGTCGAGCAGGCTCGGCGCGTACAGTCGCGCGGCGCCGAGCATCGCGAAGACGACACCGGCGACGGAAAGTATCAGCGCCAGTGTCAGCGCCACGTATTCCAGCCGTACCGGCCCACCGACCACCCCGCCGAGATACAGCAGATACGTCCACAGGGTCGACGTGTTGGCCTCCACGCGCTCGCCCACGTTGAATACCGGGCCGTTGCCCGCCAACAGGTTTCGCACCGTCCGCAACACGATCAGCCCGTCGTCGGCGATCCAGCGTCGCTGCCAGGCACCCCAGAAGAACAGCACTGCGACTATCACCACCCCCGCCCAGAGACTGACCCGAGCGGTCAGCTCCAGACGGCGGGGGCTATCCGAAATAGATGGCCGCACAGATGGTTCCGATCCACGCCAATCCGAGCAGTTGCAGCACGCGGTCACGCAGCGCGATCTCTTCGGGCTCGCCGGCCATGCCGCCGTCGACGTCCACCGCGTAGCGCAGGATCGCGATCGTGAACGGGATCATCGAGATGACAAACCACGACCCCGAGGAACCTTCGCGGTCACGTTCGAAGGCGAACAGCCCGTAGCACAACACGACGGCGGTGGCCGACATCGTCCACACGAACCGCAGATAGGTCCCGGTGTAGCTTTCCAACGACTTGCGGATCTTGGCCCCGGTGCGCTCGGCCAGCTGCAGCTCGGCGTAGCGCTTGCCGGCCACCATGAACAGCGAGCCGAATGCCATCACCAACAAGAACCATTGCGACAGAACGATGTTGGTCGCAGCACCGCCGGCGATCGCGCGGATCAAGTACGCCGACGACACGATGCAGATGTCCAGTACCGCTTGATGTTTCAGCCCGAAGCAGTACGCCAGCTGGATCGCTATGTAGACAGCGATGACCACCAGCAGAGCCAGCGAGACGAAGTACGAGATCACCAACGACGCGGTGCCGAGCACCGCCGCCATCGCGTAGGCGAGCCATTCCGGCACCACCCCGGCGGCGATCGGCCGGAACCGCTTCGTCGGATGCGCGCGGTCGGCTTCGACGTCGCGCACGTCGTTGACCAAGTACACCGACGATGCCGCCAGGCAGAACACCGCGAACGCGATCGCGACGTTGATCGCCAGCCCGCGGTAGTCGTCGGTGACGCCGCGGCCGATCGCGGCCACCGGCGCGGCCAGCACCAGAACGTTCTTCACCCACTGCCGCGGCCGCATTGCCTTGACGACCCCGACGATCAGGTTGTCCGGTGGCCGGGTGACGCCGGCTGAATCTCGTCGGCTGCCCGACTCCGAAACCGTTTCTTCGCTCATGGTGTGCTTCCGATCTTCTTGACGCCACGCGCCACCACGGCGCCGACAGCCACGCCGGTGAGCACGTCGCTGGGATAGTGCACACCAAGAACCAAGCGCGACAACGCCATCGGCGGTACCAGCAGGGCCGGCAGCGGCAGACCGGTCAGCGGCGCCATCAGAACCGCCGCCGCAGTGGTGGAGGTGGCGTGTGCCGACGGGAAGCTTAGTGCGCTGGGCGTGGCGACGTTGACTTCGACCGCGGGGTGGCGCGGCCGGGGCCGCCGCACCACCCGCTTGATCAACACCGCGGCGGCGTGGGCGAGGAACGCGCCGGCGCCGGCCCGCAGCCATTCGGCCCGCCGCTGCGGCGCCAGTAGCGCGCCCAGCGCCGACACGGACAGCCAGCCCAGGCTGTGCTCACCGAAATGTGACATCGCGCGGGCTGCGGCGACGACGCCCGGACGCTGGGCGAGCGCCGACTGCACCGACACCAGCGCGGCGACTTCCCCTTGTGGTCTTCGCGGGTCAGCCATGGCTGCCCGTCGGCGCCAACAGCACCGATTCCCACTTCTGCTTGCTCGTCAGCACCGGGTACGCGTCCCGATAGGCGCGGCGCATCTCGTCGAACCGTTTGGCAAGCTCGCGTTGACGGTGCAGCGACTGGCGCAACAGCGCGACCATCTTCGCCCGGTCGCGCTGCCGGTAGACCACGCCGCGGCTGTCGGCGGTGGTGACGGTCACCCCGTCGACGTTGCACAGCAGAAACCAGCGCGAGTCCTGCGTCGGCACGTTCAGCTGAGGCCGCTGGTGGTGTGCTGGGTCGGCCTTCGTCAAGTTGTGCAATATCCCACGAGCTAGCCGAATTGCCTTGGCGGGCACGCTCTTCGGTTCGCCGACGCGACCCACCCGGCCCGACGGCGCAGGAAGCTCAGTCGCAGACCCCAGGACCACCGCATCTGGATAGTTGCGCCGGATCCGGTGCACATCCGGCAACGCCGACTCGAGGATCGAGAAGATGTGCTCGGGCCCGGCGAGGAAGTCGTCAACGGCTTTGTGCTGGATCGCGACAGTCGAATACTCGAGGCACAGAAGGTGTTTCAATGTCGCCTTCAGCATGCTGCGCAGCAGGCCACGGACATCGCCATCCCAGTGCAGCGCCGCCACCACCAACCGGTTGCGCAGATGGAAGTAGGCCTGCCAGTCGATCGCGTCGTCCTTGTCGCTCCACGCCATGTGCCAGATCGCGGTCCCGGGCATCGTGACGGTGGGGTATCCGCGCTCGGCGGCGCGCAGCCCATAGTCGGCGTCGTCCCACTTGATGAACAGCGGCAGTGGCTGGCCCAGTTCGTCGGCGACCGCACGCGGGATCATGCACATCCACCAGCCGTTGTAGTCGACGTCGATACGACGATGCAGCAGCTTGCTCTCGGTGGCCTTGCCGCTCAATGGCTTACGTGCAAAATCGTGGTCGTACTCGGTGTGCGGCGCCGCAGTCCACATGAAGTTCGAGCGGTCGACGACCTCGCCCATGATGTGCAGATGCGACGGGTCCTGGAGGTTGAGCATCTGACCGCCGACCAACGTCGGCACCTTGGCGAACCGGTTCATCGCCAGCGCCCGCAAAATCGAGTCTGGCTCGATGCGGATGTCGTCGTCCATGAACAAGATCTGTTGGCAGTCGGTGTTTTTCAGCGCCTCGTACATGACTCGGCTGTAACCGCCGGAGCCGCCGAGGTTGGGCTGGTCGTGGATCGACAGGCGGTTGCCCAGAGGTGCGGCGGCAGCTGAGAAGTCCGGATGATCGCGGACCTTGGCCGTGCCTTGGTCAGGGACGATCACAGCGCCGATCACCTCGTCGACCAACCGATCAGAAGTCAGTGCGCGCAGCGCATTGACACAGTCCCCGGGGCGGTTGAACGTCGGGATGCCGACGGCGACGTTCGCGACACCCGGCGCCGGCGTCGGCGCGTACCAACCTCCACTGGCCAGCGTGACGGCGGTGTCGGTGGTGATGTCGAACCAGATCCAGCCGCCGTCCTCGAAAGGGCTCAGATCGATCTCGAAGTCGACCACGCAGGGTCCATCGTCAGATTGAAAAGCCCGGCCGTCCACAAAGATTCGCGCTCCGGTGGCCTTCGTACGGTACACGTCGACGCGGCCGGTGCCGGTCACCTCCACGCGCAGCACCACCGAGGTCAACGTCGACCAGCGCCGCCAGTAGCTCGCCGGAAACGCGTTGAAGTACGTTGCGAACGACACCTCCGATTCCGCGCCGACCTGCAGCGACGTGCGGGTGACCGCGTGCGCGCGACGGGCGTTGGTGACCGACTCCTCGATGTAGAGCTTGCGCACGTCCAGCGGTTCGCCGGGGCGCGGCAGGATGATCCGGGCCAGCGGGTGCACCGCCGCCGCGCTCATATGTCGCCTTCGACCAGGGCGGCGCCCTCGCGCAGATGTGGCGCCAGGATGTTGTCGTACATGCTCAGCGCGCTCGCGATGGCCATGTGCATGTCGAGGTACTGATACGTGCCGAGCCGACCGCCGAACAGCACCTTGGCCGCCGCTGTCTCCGCCTTGGCCCGCGCGCGGTACGCGGTCAGCAGCGTGCGGTCGGCCTCGGTGTTGATCGGATAGTAGGGCTCGTCGTCGTCGGCGGCGAAACGCGAATACTCGCGCATGATCACCGTCTTATCGGAGGGGTAGTCGCGCTCAGGATGGAAATGGCGGAACTCGTGGATGCGGGTATACGGCACGTCCGCGTCGTTGTAGTTCATCACGGCGGTGCCCTGAAAGTCGCCGGTGGGCACCACCTCGACCTCGAAATCGAGTGTGCGCCAGCCTAATCGCCCTTCGGCATAGCCGAAGTAGCGGTCCAGCGGACCGGTGTACACCACCGGCGCGTCTGGATTCTGCGCACGCAACTCGTCGCGGACGTCGAACCAGTCGGTGTGCAGCCGGACCTCGATGCGCTCGTCGGCCGCCATGTTCTCCAACCACGCGGTGTACCCGTCGACGGGCAGGCCCTCGTAGGTGTCGTTGAAGTAGCGGTTGTCGAACGTGTAGCGCACCGGGAGCCGGGTGATGTTGCCGGCCGGGAGCTCTTTGGGGTCGGTCTGCCACTGCTTCTGCGTATAGGCTTTGACAAACGCCTCATACAGCGGCCGCCCGATCAGCGAGATGGCCTTTTCCTCGAGGTTCTGCGCGTTCTCGGTTTCGATCTCGGCGGCCTGCTCCGCGATCAGCCGGCGCGCCTCGTCGGGGGTGAAATAGCGGCCGAAGAACTGCGACACCAGGCCCAGACCCATCGGAAACTGGTACGCCTGCCCGTCGTGCAGGGCGAACACCCGATGGCGGTAGTCGGTGAACGCGGTGAACTGGTTGACGTAGTCCCACACCCGGTTGTTCGAGGTGTGAAACAGATGGGCGCCGTACTTGTGGACCTCGATGCCGGTCTGCGGCTCGGGCTCCGAGTAGGCATTGCCACCGATGTGCGGGCGCCGCTCCACCACGAGAACTCGCTTGTCCAGTTGTGTGGCCACCCGTTCGGCGATCGTCAGGCCGAAGAAACCGGAGCCGACGACGAAAAGGTCGAGTGGAGCTGCTGTCATCGGCAGCCAGGGTATCGGAGCTTGTGGTTCGATCGCGTGAGCCGTGCGGCCCCGCCGAGACCCGCTAGGTCGCGATTGCCTCACGATTTCATTGCGTCACTCTGATCCCTCTAGTCACACCAGTAGCATCAAACGCGTTGGTATCAGTGAGTCCCGGTGCATGGCCGTGGCCTGCAGGAACCGACGCAGAGTTTCAGCTACTAGACAGACGATTAGTTCCCCAGATTGAGGAGACTTCCGTGCCGAATCGACGTCGACGCAGGCTCTCGACAGCCATGAGCGCAGTCGCCGCCCTGGCCGTCGCAAGTCCATTCGCTGTGTCCGCAGTGTCCGAGTTGACCGCGCAGCGCGCGCCCGCGCCCGAACATCACGACTTCGTCCAGGCCGCGATGATCACCGACCTACCCGGCGAGATCATGTCGGCGTTGCAGTCGAGCCTCTCGCAATTCGGGATCGTGGTGCCCAACATGTCCGGGATCCTCGGCTCGTCGGGCACGCCCGCCAGCAGCGGCCTGATGACCGCGCCCGACATGGCCTCGATGCCGGGCAGCCTGACGGCGCCCGGCCTGACCCCGGGCCTCACGACCGCACCGGGGGTGACGTCCCCGAGCCTGACGGGGCCGAGCGTGGGCACGCCGCCGGCCGCCGCGTCGACGCCGGCGCTGGGCAATGCCTCGGCGCTGATGGATCCGTCGTCATTGACCGATCCGACGTTGACGAATCCGGGGCTGAGCAACCCGGCCGCGGCCACCCCGGCGTTGGGCAATCCCACGGCGGCCACGCCGGCCAGCCCGTCGCTGCCCGGGCTGAACACCCCGCCGACGGGACTCAATCCGGCGCTGACCAACCCGGCCGGCCTGACACCCGGGCTGACCGGGGTGCCCGGCGACGTTACAGGCGCCGCACCACTGGGCCCGGATCCGCTGGCGGGGACCTACCCGATCCTGGGCGATCCGTCGCTGGGTATGCCCGCGGCGGCACCGGCGCCGAGCGGTGGCCTGATCAGCGATCTCTCGAACGTCTTCATGGAGATGGGTGGTAGCCAGGCGATCGACCTGCTCAAGGGTGTCGTCGTGCCGTCGCTGATGAACGCGATCAAGGGTGCTGCCCCCGCGGCTGGAGCGGCTGCGCCCGCTGTCGCGCCGGCCGTGCCGCCCGTTCCGGTTCCCGCGGTCACGGCGGCAGCCCACTAACGCTTACCGGCCAAACGGCATCGCAGAGAGCTGGCTCGCTCTGCGGTGCCGTTGCCGGTGTGTCGAAACAGTAGTAACAGCTGTCCCATACGTAACATCGGCCTGTGGCGTGCCGCCCGCCTGTGTTGTTGCTCACCGCAGTCGTGTCGTCCATGGTGCTCGTGCCGTGGGCGCTCACCGGCGTTCCCGGCGGTCGTCACGATGCCGCGCCGGCGTCCGCACACACAGTGCTGACGCAGCGACCGCTGCCTGACGTGGGCGCGGGGGAGACGATCCGGGAGATCAGCCAAACCACGCCGTTCTCGTTGGTGGCCCTCACCGGCGCGGACCTGACCGGAACCACCGCGCGCGTGCGCGCCAAGCAGGCGGACGGAACCTGGGGGCGGTGGTATGAGGCCGAGCCCCTCGGCTACGAAGGTCCCGACGGCAGCGCCGCGCCGCGGGGGACCGAGCCCGTGTTCGTCGGTCGCACCACCACTGTGCAGATCGCGATCGACCGACCCGCTCCCGCACCCACACCGCCGGCCGCCGCGGCGCCCACTGTCGGCTACACACTGGCAAACGTGGAGCGCCCGTTTTCCAAGGACGTCAACGCGGTGCTGATCACCCCGCCGCAGGCGCCCGTCGACCAGTGGACGCTGCCCAGCGCGGTCACCCCGCCCGGGCAGCCACCGAACATCATCTCCCGCGCGCAGTGGGGGGCCGACGAGTCGATCCGGTGCGGAAACACCCAGTACGACAACGGAATTCACGCTGCAGTCATCCATCACACGGCCGGCAGCAACGACTATTCGCCACAGGATTCGGCCGAGATCGTACGGGCGATCTACGCCTATCACACCCGCACACTCGGCTGGTGCGACATCGCCTACAACGCGCTGGTGGACAAATACGGTCAGGTCTTCGAGGGCAGGGCCGGCGGCATCACCAAAGCCGTCCGCGGCTCACACACCGGTGGGTTCAATGTCGACACCTGGGGCGTCGCGCTGATCGGCGACTTCGAGACCGTCCCGCCCACGCCGATTCAATTGCGAACCACGGGACGGCTTCTCGGCTGGCGGCTGGCGATGGACGGCGTGGATCCACGGGGCACCGTGACGCTGACGTCGGGCGGGGGCCCCGACACACGAATCCCGCGCGGGGCGCCGGCGACCCTGCCGACGGTCTTCACCCACCGCGACGTCGGCAACACCGAATGCCCGGGCGCCGCGGCCTACGCCGAGATGGACCAGCTGCGCGACTTGGCGGCCCGGTTCAACGACCCGCCCGGCCCGCAGGATCTGGCGGACATGCTGCAGGGCGGTGCGATACACGCCAGGTGGCAGGCGTTGGGCGGCATGAACAGCTGGCTCGGTGCGCCCACCACACCCGAGACGCCCGCCGAAGACGGCGCGCGTTACGTGCGTTTCAGGCATGGCGCGGTCTACTGGTCGCCGCGAACCGGGGCCAACCCGGTCGGCGGCGCGATCTACGACGCTTGGGCCGCACTGGGATTCGAGCGCAGCCCGCTGGGACTGCCGACGAGCGCGGAGATCGACGAGCCGCAGTGGATCGTGCAGGAGTTCCAGCACGGCACGCTGAACTTCGACCGCGAGTCCTCGCGTGTGGTGCAGGTGATCGACGGCGTCGCTTACGAGCTGCCGCCCCCATCGCCGAGTGGGCCGCCCGCACAGCTCGAGCGGTTCAGCCCGATCATGCCGTAACGCGTCTGCTCACCGGGCTCAGGGCCACCAGCGTTCCAGCACCCGCGCGAGCCCGTCGTCGGTGTTGGGTGCCGTGACCTCGTCGGCCACCGCCAGCACCTGCGGATGGGCGTTGCCCATCGCGACACCATGCCCGACCCAGGTCAGCATCGGCAGATCATTGGGCATGTCACCGAACGCGATGATGTCCCCGGCGGCTATTCCGGCCGGGCCCGCCAGCTCCGCGACACCGGATGCCTTGCTGATGCCCACCGGCACGATCTCGACCAGCCCGTTGTCGGTAGAAAACGTGACTTCGCCCGCGTCCCCGATGTGCGGTGCCAGCGCCGCGGCCATGTCAGTGCTGCGGGCGCCGGCCTTGCGGATCAGCAACTTGACAGCGGGCGCGCTGAGCAGGTCTTCGAGCGACACCTCGGTGTTGTCGGGGTTGAGCCACGCGTGCTCGTAGCCGGGGGAGCTGACGAACTGCGGGGTCGCCGCGTCGTGGGCGCTGCGCCCGACCCGCTCGACGGCAAGTCCGGCGCCGGGAATGGCGCGGGTCGCGACCTCCGCGAGCGCACCAAGCGCGTCCGCGGACAGCGTCCGCGCCGACATGATCCGATCCGTCCCGGGGTCATACAGCACAGCACCATTGGCGCACACCGCCATCGGGGCAAAGCCGAGCGCGTCGACCACCGGTGAGATCCATCTCGGTGGCCGGCCCGTCGCCAGCACAAACGTCGCGCCGTCAGCGAGCGCGGCGTGCACCGCGTTGCGGGTCCGGTCGGTGACCTTCTCGTCGTCGTCGAGCAGCGTGCCGTCGACGTCGCTGGCGATCAGCGCGGGGGGATCCATGCGATTAATGGCGTTCTTCCGCTCGCTTGGCCCGCTCGGCCAGCTCGGCTTCATCGAGGGCTCTCGCCTCGGACATGGTCGGGGCGGTTCCACCCATCCGCTGCGGCACCCAGTACGCGCCCTTCGGGTGCGGATAGGCGAGCTGCACGCGCTGCAACAGCTCCGTCATTGCTTCGCGCAGCGCCGCGTCGGTCTGCTCGACGCTGTTGGTGGGGCTCAGCGGCTCCCCGACGAACACGGTGATCGGCACGCGGTTGCGCAGCAGTTTGCGTGGATGGTCCTTGGTCCACATTCGGTGTGCGCCCCACACGATCATCGGGATGATTCCCACGCCGGCCTCGCGGGCCATCCGCGCCGCGCCTGTCTTGAACTCCTTGAGCTCGAAGCTGCGGCTGATCGTCGCTTCCGGATACACGCCCACGAGTTCACCCTCGCGCAGCCGCTGCACGGCAGCCGAATAGGCGCCCGCCCCGGCGCCGCGATCGACCGGGATCATGCTGGTGCCGCGCATCAGAAAGCCGACGATCCGCACGTCCGCCATCTCTTGTTTGATCATGAACCGCAGGCGGCGCTTGCATTTGTAGACCGCGATCGCGGCGGGCATCCAGTCGAGGTAGCTGGTGTGGTTGATCGCGATCACGGCCCCGCCGGTGGCCGGGATGTTCTTCAGGCCGTGGTAGGTGATCTTCGGTCCGGCCACGGCCACAGCACTGGTGGTGGAAATCTCCAGTGCCCGAAAGACTGGTTCCGCCATACGGGTTACTCCACTGTTCCGGCCTGCCCGGCCTGTCGCTGTTCGCGGCGAGCGGCCCTGGCCACCGCCTCCTCGGCGTCCAGCCGGGCGGCTTCTGCCAGCGTTGGCGCCCCACCGCCGAGCCGGTGCGGCACCCAGAACTCCCCCGGCGGATGGGGGCCGTACTCGTCCTGTACCCGCTCCAGCAGATGTTGCATCCGCGAATGCAGCAACGCGGTCAGATCCGGCGCCGGCAGCGTCGGCAGGATCGGCTCGCCGACGGCGACGGCGATCGGCACTTTCGGCCGCCACATCTTGCGGGGATGATCCTTGGTCCAGATGCGCTGAGCACCCCAGACGATGTGCGGGATGATGGGCACGTCGGCGGACAATGCCATTCGCGCCGCGCCCGACTTGAACTCCTTGATCTCGAAGCTGCGGCTGATGGTGGCCTCGGGGTACACGCCCACGAACTCGCCGGCCTTGAGCGCCTCGCATGCCTTGTCGAAGGATTCCGCCCCGCTGGACCGGTCGACCGGGATATGTCGCAGGCTGCGCATCAGCGGCCCGCTGACCTTGTGGTCGAACACTTCCTGCTTGGCCATGAACCGCACCTTGCGGCCCAGGCCCTGGCGGTACGCGGGCAGCCCGGCGAACGTGAAGTCGAAGTAGCTGGTGTGGTTGATCGCGATCACCGCGCCGCCGGTGCGCGGCAGATGCTCGACGCCGCTGACAACGAACTTCAGACCCTGCATCCGCCACACCATGCGGGCGGTCTGGATGACAGTGGCGTACACCGGTTCCACGTTGGCAAGACTAGTGGCAGTTCCGACTAAGCTGACACGTCGGGCCGCTAGCTCATAAAAGGGGGATTGTGCAGGTCACCAGCGTCGGGCACGCCGGCTTCCGGATCGACACCGAGTGCGGCAGCATCCTGTGCGACCCGTGGGTCAACCCCGCGTACTTCGCGTCGTGGTTTCCGTTCCCCGACAACAGCGGACTCGACTGGGATGCTCTGGGCGACTGCGACTACCTCTACATCTCGCATCTGCACCGCGACCACTTCGACGCGAAGAACCTGCGCGCGCACGTCAACAAGGATGCGGTCGTGCTGCTGCCGGATTTTCCGGTCGAGGATCTGCGCCGCGAGCTGGAAAAGCTTGGGTTCCATCGGTTTTTCGAGACCACCGATTCGGTCAAGCACCGCGTCAGCGGGCCCAAGGGCGAGCTGGACGTGATGATCATCGCACTGCGCGCCCCGGCCGACGGTCCCATCGGCGACTCCGGGCTGGTGGTTTCCGACGGCACCACCACGGCTTTCAATATGAACGACGCGCGGCCAGTCGACCTCGACGTCGTGCACGCCGACTTCGGCTCGATCGACGTGCACATGCTGCAGTACTCCGGTGCGATCTGGTACCCGATGGTCTACGACATGCCGTCACGCGCCAAGGAGGCGTTCGGCATCCAGAAACGGCAACGCCAGATGGACCGCTCCCGCTCCTACGTCGCGCAGGTCGGCGCGACGTGGGTGATCCCCTCGGCCGGGCCGCCCTGCTTTCTCGATCCGGAGCTGAGAGACCTCAACGACGACCACGCAGATCCGGCGAACATCTTTCCCGACCAGATGGTGTTCTTGGAGCAGCTACGTGCACACGGACACGACCGCGGTCTGTTGATGATACCCGGTTCGGTTGCGACTTTTGCTGGCTCACAACTAAATTCGCTCACGCATCCTTTCCCCGAGGCCGACGTCGAGGCGATCTTCACCACCGGTAAGGCCGACTACATCGCCGACTACGCGCAACGGATGGCGCCGGTGCTGGCCGCGGAGAAGGCGGCATGGGCACCGGCAGAAGGGCCGCCGCTGATCGAGCCGTTGCGGGCGCTGCTCGAGCCGATCATGAGCCAAAGCGACCAGGTCTGCGACGGAATCGGCTATCCGGTAGAACTGCGGCTGGGTACCGAAACGGTGGTGCTCGACTTTCCAAAACGTGCCGTGCGAGAACCGATTCCAGACGAGAAGTTCCGTTATGGCTTTGCGATCGCGCCTGAGCTCATCCGCACGGTGTTGCGCGATGGCGAACCCGACTGGGTGAACACGATCTTTTTGTCGACGCGGTTTTCCGCCTGGCGGGTGGGTGGCTACAACGAGTATCTGTACACGTTCTTCAAGTGCCTGACCGATGAGCGGATCGCCTACGCCGACGGTTGGTTCGCCGAGACGCACGACGACACGGCTTCCGTGGTGCTCGACGGCTGGGAGGTGCAGCGGAGGTGCCCGCACCTGAAGGCTGACCTGTCGAAATTCGGTGTCATAGAAGGTAATACGTTGACTTGCAATCTGCACGGATGGCAGTGGAACTTGGAAACCGGGCGCTGCCTGACGGCCCGGGGGCACCAGTTGCGCAGCGGTCGGGTGTCATGACGTACGACGACGGGCTGGTCCAGCTCGACCGCGAGGCGTTGACGTTGCGCCGGTATCACTTCCCGTCCGGCACGTCGAAGGTCATTCCGGTGCACACGATTCGCGGGTACCGTGCCACGCCGCTGGGACTGTTCACACATCGGTTCCGGCTCTGGGGCAGTTCAGATTTGAGGCGCTGGCTGCCGCTGGACATCCGCCGGCCGCTGAAGTCGACGCTGATCACTCTCGACGTGCCCGGTACTCGCCCGCGGCCTGCATTCACGCCCAGCGACCCCGACAGCTTCGTCCAGATCCTCGACGAACTATTGGGGCACTAGTAATTCGGTGCCCACATACGGCACCAGCGCCTCGGGTACCCGCACGCTGCCGTCGGGCTCCTGATGGTTCTCCAGGATCGCGACGAGCCAGCGGGTGGTGGCCAGCGTTCCGTTGAGCGTCGCGGCGGTCTGCGGCTTGCCGCCGCCGTCGCGGTAGCGGATCGCCAACCGGCGAGCCTGAAACGTCGTGCAGTTCGATGTCGACGTGAGCTCGCGATACGTCTGCTGCGACGGGACCCACGCCTCGCAGTCGAACTTGCGCGCGGCCGACGCACCGAGATCGCCTGCGGCCACGTCGATCACACGGTAGGGCACGTCGATGAGCGCCAGCATGTCGCGCTGCCACCCAAGCAGGCGCTGATGTTCGGCCTCGGCCTCACCGGGCTGGCAATAAACGAAGGCCTCGACCTTGTCGAACTGGTGAACGCGGATGATGCCGCGAGTGTCCTTGCCGTAGCTGCCCGCCTCGCGGCGGAAGCACGTCGACCAGCCGGCATACCGCAACGCACCGCCGGAAAGGTCGAGGATTTCGTCCGCGTGGTAGCCGGCCAAGGGCACCTCGGACGTGCCGACCAGGTAGAGGTCGTCGGATTCCACCCGGTACACCTCATCGGCGTGCGCGCCGAGAAACCCTGTGCCCGACATGATTTCGGGGCGCACCAGCACGGGCGGCACTACCGGTGTGAAGTTGTTCTGCGTGGCGAGCCGGATCGCCAACTGCAGCAGACCCAGTTGCAACAGCGCGCCGCGACCCGTCAGGAAGTAGAAGCGCGACCCCGACACCTTTGCGCCGCGTTCCATGTCGAACAGGCCGAGCGACTCGCCGAGCTCCACATGGTCTTTCGGGTGGCCGATGTGGGGCGGGGTGCCGACGGTGTCGAGCACGACGTAGTCGTCCTCGCCGCCGGCGGGCACTCCGTCGACGACCACGTTCGAGATCGCCAGGTGGGCGGCCGTGAAAGCCTCATCGGCCACGGACTGGCGCGCCTCGGCGGCCTTGACGTCCGCCGCGAGTTGCTTGGCACGCGCAAGTACGCCCTCGCGCTCGTCGGCCGAAGCCGACGACACTTGCTTGCTGACGGCCTTCTGCTCTGCGCGCAGATTGTCGGCCGCAGACACCGCCGTGCGCCGGGTGGCATCAGCGTCCAGCAATTTGTCCACAAGCGCCGGATCGTCGCCGCGCGCACGCTGTGAACGCCGGACCGTGTCGGGGTCGTCGCGCAGCTGCCTGAGGTCGATCACGGCGCAACCCTACTTTCGTGCCGCGCGCACAAGCTCAGGGAGGCACAGCCGCGTAACGCTACAGCTTCATCACTTGTCACAGCACCCGGCGCGCCTGTCACAATGGACTGCAATGTCGGAGGCAGCTGAACAGGAACAACCGCGGCGGTGGGCGGGGTGGCGCAATCTGCAGACCACACCGACCCGCCGGGCGCTGGTGTTGACCGCGCTAGGGGGCCTGCTCATCGCGGGTGTCAGCACCGCGCTGCCGGCCGGCGCAGACCACCCGGCCGGCTTGGTCGGGCTGTCGACTACCAACGACACCGCCGGTGCTCGCGCCAGCGCGACCTTCAGCCGGGCCAGCGCGGGTGACTGCCTGACCTGGCCGAGTAAATCCCCGGACGCTGCCAAGATCGTCTCCTGCGGCGACGACCACCGATTCGAAGTGGCCCAGACAGTTGATCTGCGCGCATTCCCGGGCAGCGAGTACGGACCGAACGCGGCGCCGCCGTCACCGGCACGGATCCAGCAGATCAGCCAGGAACAGTGCCCTGTCGCGGTGAAGCGTTACCTCGGTACCAAGTTCGACCCCAACAGCAAGTTCACCATCGGCATGCTGTGGGCCGGCGAGAAGGAGTGGACCGAATCGGGCGCGCGCCAGATGTTGTGCGGCCTGCAACTGCCCGGAGCCAACAACCAGCAGCAGCTGTTCAAGGGCCGCGTCGCAGATCTTGACCAGTCCAAGGTCTGGCCGGCCGGAACCTGCATCGGCATCGAGCAGAAGACCAACCTGCCTTCCGACACCGCGGTGGACTGCGCGGCCCCGCACGCGATGGAGGTGACCGGCGCGGTCAACGTGGCGCAGAAGTTTCCCGACGCCCTTCCGCCCGAGTCGGATCAGGACGCTTACCTCAAAGACGAGTGCACGAAGATGACCGACGCATACCTTGCGCCGGTGCAGCTGCGAACCACGACGTTGACGTTGACCCATGTTCCACTCACACTGCCGAGCTGGTCTGCCGGCAGCCGCCAGGTCGCCTGCCTGATCGGCGCGACGCTAGGCAACGGCGGCTGGTCCACGCTGGTCGGCAGCGCCAAGGGGCCGCTGCTAATCAACGGTCAGCCGCCGGTGCCACCACCCGACATCCCGGCTGAGCGGCTGAACCTGCCTCCGATCCCGATGCCACAGCCGACCACCATCGACATGTCCGGGTCACAGCAGTCCAGCCAGGCGCAGGCGCCGGCGAACAACTCGCCGACGATCGGTAACCAGCACCTGCCCTACGCGCCCGGGCCGCAGACGCCGTACACGGACCCGAACGCGCCGGCGGCGCCGCCGTCACCAGCCGCGCCGCCGCCCCCGGGCGAGCCCGCACCCCCGCCGGCCGATGCGCCGCCGGCCCCGGTCGTGCCACCGCCGTTCGGGTTGCCACCTCCGCCGCCGGAGCCGGTTCCGCCGCCACCACCGGGGACGTAACGGCGTGCCCGTGCGGATGAGTCCGCAGCGGTTCGATGAGTTGGTTTCCGACGCGCTGGATCTCATCCCGGCCGATCTCGCCGCAGCGATCGACAACGTCGTCGTGCTTGTGGAGGCGCGCAACCCGACCGAGCCCGACCTGCTCGGCCTCTACGAGGGGATTGCGCTCACCGAGCGCGACTCGTTCTATGCGGGATCGCTGCCCGACGCCATCACGATCTACCGCGATGCGCTGCTTGACGTCTGCGACAGCGAAGACGATGTCGTCGACGAAGTCGCCATCACCGTGATCCACGAGATCGCGCATCACTTCGGGATCGACGACGAGCGGCTGCACGAATTGGGTTGGGGATGAGCCGCTTGCGCGAAGACCAAACAGGCGGGATGAGCCGCTTGCGCGAAGACCAAACAGGCGGGATGAGCCGCTTGCGCGAAGACCAAAAGATTTGGGGATAGAGGGCGCGGCAGCGTCATGTTGTCGCCCTGCGGTGATATGAACAAAGCATGCCTTTGCAGTGCCGTTACTGCCGTGACGGGTTGGAGCACTGCCACGGCACGGTCATCATTCACACTCGGCTGCGCGCAGAATGCACCGAAGACGGCTGCGACGCGCCGGAGCTCGTCGCCCACGCGTTGCGTGTCGATTGCGACGCGGTCGGCTGCACCTGCAGCCAGCCTGTCGCCGTCGCTGTCTAACCCATCGGATCGGCCGACTCCAGCTGGTCCGGGCGAGGCATGCCCTTCGGGTCCGGCATGAACGGCGGGGTGTGCTGACCCCACTGCACGCAGCTCCACCGCCCGTCGGTGATCGGCGAGAGAACCACCGACTCGGCGTTGCCGATGTGGTGCTCAACCACGAACGTGCCGTCTACTCCCGCCAGCGTCGCGGCGGCCAGCCGGATCGCGGCGCCGTGGCTGACCACCACGATGTCGTCACTCCACTGGTCGTCGTCGAGATAGCGCATCCGCAGGTCGGTCAACACGGGCACGAACCGGTCGAGCACCTGCGCCCCGGTTTCCCCGCCGGGCAGAGCGGCGTCCAGGTCGCCCAGGTGCCAGCGCTCGTACACCGTGTTGAACGTCTCGACGGCATCGTCGTCGTTGCGCATCTCCAATTCGCCGACCTGCACTTCGTGGATGCCGTCGGCTTCGCGCGGCGGCATGCCCCAGACGTCGCCGATCACCGACGCGGTCTCGGCGGCCCGTGTCGCGATCGAGTGCACCAGCATGCCGGGATGGACGAAGCCGCGGGCGAAGTCGCGCGCCTGCGCGATGCCCGCGGGCGTCAACGAGGCGCCGGGCGGGCGGGTGTCCAGACGGCGTTCGACGTTGCTGTGAGATTGCCCGTGCCGCAACAACACCAGCCGGCCGCTCACGACGGCACCGCCCCGGTCGGCCACGAGCCCAGAAATCGCACATCTGCACAACGACGTTGCAGCGCCTCGAGTGCCGCGGCGACCGCGGTGTCGGCGACGTGGCCGACGCAATCCACGAAGAAATAGTACGTTCCGAGTTCGGTTCGGGTGGGCCGGGATTCGATGCGGGTGAGGTCGATGCCACGCATGCTGAACTCGGTCAGAGCCTCGACGAGGGCACCCGGCCTGTTGTCGAGGCGCAGCACCACCGACGTGCGGTCCGCGCCTGTTGGCGCGGGCAGCGTCGCGGGCTCGCCCGCCAGCACGAAGCGAGTGGCGGCGTTCGGCTCGTCGACGACGTTCGCGGCGATTTCGACCAACCCGTAGCGGCGCGCGGCGAGTGCGGTGGTCACAGCGGCGTCGGCTCTGCCTTCGGACACATCGACGGCGGCTGCGGCGTTGGAGTTCGCCGGCACCACGGCCGCGTGGGGCAGATGGTCCGACAGCCAGCGCCTCAGCTGCGCCGCGGCGACGGGGAACGCGGCGATTGTGGTCACCTGCGCGGCGGAGATCCCGTCGCGTGCGGCAACGCTGAATGCCACGTCCAGGGTCAGTTCGGCGAACAAGCGCAGGGGCGTCCCGGTGGCGAGGCTGTCGAGCGTCGGAAGGATCGACCCGTCGATGGAGTTCTCGATCGGCACGCAGGCGTAGTCGGCGAGGCCGTCGCGAACCTGCTGCAGTGCGGCGGCGGCTCCGTCGGCGGCGATCGGTTCGACGGCACCGGGCCGGGGCACCGCCCCGCGGTCGATCATCTGCAGCAACGCCGCCTCGGTGAACGTCCCTTCCGGGCCGAGATAGGCGATGCGGGTCACTCGTAAAACCTTAATGGCCGGTCGCGGGGAAGCCCTTGCACGCTCGTCGCCCTGTTATTAAGTTAGGCTTACCTCGCTACAGGAAGGCGTCCGATGCCCGCTACGTCTGTGCCGACTCCGTCCACGGCCGAACGGATCCGCAGCGTTTGCGTGCGCGCAAACGGCGCGATGCTTGCCGTCGACGGCCTCGCGCCCGTGGACACCGCCGTCCACCACCTGCTCGGCGACGGCACTTTCGCGGTTACCGCGTGCTCGCGCAGCGCCCTCGCCGCGGCCGTGACCGAAAACCCGGGCCTCGAGGCGATGCTGGAGTTGACCGACCACGCGCCCCTACCCCTGCGCAGCCCGGTGCGCTCGCTGGTGTGGATCCGTGGCCGGCTGCGCCCGGTGCCCGCGCCGCTGGTGCCCGCGCTGCTCGACGTCATCGCGACGGACGACCCCAATCCGGCTCTGCTGCATATCAATTCGCAGCCAGTGGTCGGCGATGCGCTCATGTGGCTGCGGACCGAGTCGGTGGTGATCGCGGATACCACCGGCGCCGAGGCGGTAGAACTCGACGAGCTGCTGGCCGCGCGGCCCGACCCGTTCTGCGTGCTGGAGTCGGGTTGGCTGCAGCACATCGACTCCGATCACCGCGAAGTCGTCGACCTGCTGGCGTCGCGACTGCCGGCACCGATGCGGCGCGGCCGGGTCCGCCCGCTCGGCCTGGACCGTTACGGCGTGCGGCTGCGGGTGGAGAAGGACGACCGCGACCACGACGTGCGGCTGCCGTTCGCGGCACCGGTCGACGACGTGACTGCCCTCGGCCGGGCGATCCGGGTGCTGATGGGATGCCCGTTCCTCAACGGGTTGCGCGTCCGGCCCGCCTGAGCCGTCACCGGCCGGCCGCTACCGTGTCGGCATGACCGAGCCGGCCGGCGAGCTGTCGCGGCGCGCCCTGACGGTCGAGGTCGTCATCATGCTCGCCGTCACGTTTGGGCTGTCGGCGGTCACCGCGGTGCTACAGCTCGTCGACGCGGTGCTTCGCACGCTGAGCAAGCAGAAGATTCCGCTCATCGAGCGGCGGTCCTATTTCAGTCTGATCGACCTCGGGCTGAACCTCGCATCGGTCATCGAGCTCGCCGCATGGGGTGCGCTTGCGCTGTACCTGTTGTGGCGCAGTGGGATTGGGCCACGTGCCATCGGCCTGGGCCGGCCTCGCTGGGTTGCTGACGGGCTGGGCGGCGTCGGGCTTGCGGCGCTGATCGGCATCCCGGGGCTGGGTCTGTACATGCTCGCGCGGCCGCTGGGACTGTCCGCCTCGGTGGTGCCGACGAACCTCACCGACACATGGTGGCGCATCCCGGTGCTGGTGCTGGTCGCCTTCGCCAACGGCTGGGCGGAAGAAGTCATCGTCGTCGGGTATCTGATGACGCGGCTGCGTCAGCTGCAGATGGGCGCGCCCGCCACGCTGATCTCCTCGAGCCTGCTGCGCGGGGCTTATCACCTCTACCAGGGGTTCGGCGCCGGGCTGGGCAACCTGGCGATGGGCTTGGTCTTCGGACTCGTGTGGCGACGCTGTCGCCGGCTTTGGCCGCTGATCATCGCGCACGGGGTGATCGACACCGTCGCGTTCGTCGGCTATGCGCTGGCGGCCGACCACCTCGGCTGGCTGCCGTGAACCCGTAGATTGTTCCGGTGACTGACGACTGGCGCGAAAGCGGCGGCCCGCCCATGCACAGGCGGCCTCTGCCGCCCCCGGGCCGCGCCGAGCCGTCGCCACTCATTCGACGCCCGCCGGCCCCACCGCGCCGCCCGCCGCCTCCACCGCCACCTCCGCCACCTCGCAGACCCCCGCCGCCCGTGCAGCGGCCTGCGCCGCCCCCGCCCCCGCGCCCGCCTTCAAAGCCGGGCCGCAAGCGTCGCTGGATCCGCCTGTTCGTCGTCGCGGTGCTCGTCGTGGTGCTCGTCGCGGCGCTGGTGATCGTCGGCGTCGGCGTCTGGGTGGACCGCTCGCTGCACCGCCAGGCGGTGCTTGCCGACTATCCGGGACGGCCCACTGCCGGGCATGGCACCACATGGCTGTTCGTCGGTTCGGACAGTCGCAATGACCTGACGCCCCAACAGGAAAGCGAATATTCGACCGGCGACGAGAACCGCTCGGGTCTGACCGACACGATCATGCTGATCCACGTGCCGTCACTGTGGTCGAGCACCTCACCGACGGTGGTGTCGATCCCGCGGGACGCCACCGCACAGATTCCCGACTACGGCACGGGCAAGATCAACTCGGCGTTTTCGCTGGGCGGCGGCTCACTGTTGGTGCGAACGGTCGAGCAGACGACCCACCTTCATGTCGACCACTACGCAGAGATCGGGTTCCTCGGCGTCGCTGACGTCGTCGACGCCGTCGGCGGGGTGCCGATATGCCTACCCGAGGCGGTGCATGAAGAGGAGTATGCGCACGTCGACCTCGACGCCGGCTGTCAGACGCTCGACGGCCGCGACGCGCTGGGTTACGTCCGCACCCGCTATGCGTTCCCCGACGCCGACCTCCGCCGGGTCAAAAACCAGCGTGAGTTCTTGACGGCGCTGCTGCATCGTGCGGCCAGCCCGGCGGTCTGGTTGAACCCGCTGCGATGGTTTTCCATGCCGCGCGCGGTCATCGGCGCACTGACCGTCGACGAAGGTGCCCACGTGTGGGATCTGGCGCGGCTGGGGTGGGCCCTGAACGGCTCGCCGGTGATGTTGACCGTGCCGAACAACAGTGGCGACGTGGAATGGAGCAGCGATGATGTCTCGCGACTGTTCACGGCTCTGGAGAACGACGACGCGATCCCGGCCGAGTTGTTAGATCAAGCCGGCGGTTAACCCGCGCTGCAACCAGCCCTTGGTGCGGCCGGGATGATCGGTCGCGATCCAGCCGACGCCGAGGTCGCGGCACAATTCGACGTCCTCGAACCGGTCGACCGTCCAGCAATACGTAGCCCTGCCCTGTGCGGCGGCGCGGTCCACGAGTTCGGGGTGCTCGCGCAGGGTCTGAATCGACGGTCCCACCGCAGTGGCGCCGACGGTAGTGGCCGCACCACCGCCGAGGTACCGCGAGGTGTCGCCGAGCAGCACCGTCGGCAGCATCGGCGCCGCGCGGCGGACCCGCCACACCGCGGCCGCCGAAAACGACATCACGACAGCGCGGGAGCGGTCGGCCGACGCCGGTGACGCGATCCCGTAGGAGTGCAGTAACGCGAGCACCTTGCTCTCGACCAGCGAGCCAAACCTCACCGGATGCTTGGTCTCGACGAAGATCTTCACCGGCCGCCGCCAGTCGAGCACCAGCTTCACCAAGCCGTCCAGCGTCAGCAGTCCGGTGTCGCCGTGACCGTCGGAGCCGTGACCGTCGTGCGAGTGGCCGTCGTGCGAGGCGCCGTAGTCGTATGCCCGCAACTGATCCAGCGTCATCTCGCTGACCACGCCCGAGCCGTTCGACGTGCGATCCACTCTGCGGTCGTGCACGCAGACCAAGTGCCCGTCACGCGTGAGCCGGACATCGCACTCCACGCCGTCGGCGCCCTGCTGCAGTGCGAGCTCGTAGGCCGCCAGCGTGTGCTCGGGGCGATCCGCGGACGCCCCGCGGTGGGCGACCACGAACGGGTGCCCGCCGCGTGCGTCGCCACGAGAGGTCATATGGCTATGCTGCCGGTTCTTGCCCATCGGGCTCAACTGCGGCCGGCGCTTTGGCTTGCGTCTCGTCGTCGACCACGATCCACCGGTGCGACGGCCGCTGAACCGGCGCGCGCTCGAACGAGAACAGTACCCGGGACACCGCGATCACTGCCGCCATCGCCATCAGGTAGGCGACCACGAAAGTCAGTGTGTTGTCGGCGATTCCCTGCGTGGTGTCGACGAGAAAGCTCATCACAGTGGCATACACCGACACGACCGTGCTCAACACGAAAAGCACCCACCACGACCAGATCAGCCGTCGCAGCTCGCGGTACTTGCCCTCGTTGGTCGCCAACTCGACGACGAACGTGAGCGCCCAGAACAAGTTGACCACCGGAACCAGGCAGCCCAGCCACAGTGTCCATCCGGAGCGGGGCTCCGGCCGGTCGTGCTGCTCGAACGCCGCGGCACGCCGGGCGATCAGCCAATCCGTCAACGCATAGGCAAAGCCGACGATCGACAGGATCACCCCTACGCTCGCGACAATGGTGATGTCGTTCGCCACGGTCGCAACGATCGGATTCAGCAGCAGGTCGCGGTTGATGATCAGCAGCACATAGCGCCCGGCGTGCAGCAGCGCCGCGACCGCCAGTGCGACGAGCGTGGTGATCAGGATCGCGCGCAGCGCCCGCGGCGACGGGCCTCGTCGCGGCGGATGAACCGGTGCCAGCGCGGTTTGGGTGGCGGGGTCCACCAGACTCCAGCGTGGAATGAACGCATAACGCGGAGTCGGTCCGAGCGGTCGGCGGCGGCGCCGGGCCGGGGGCCCGGCACCCGGGCGCACGGCGACCCATCGAAACCCCGCCGGAAGCAATGCGCCGGTTTTTGCCCGCGGAGAACCCGCCCGGCGTCCTGCCTCGGGCGTGACCCAATGCGCAGATTGGTGTGGCGGTAACAGCGCCCCGTGACAGCGCGGGCACCACTGCCGCTGGCGGTCGCGCACGTTCCATCGGGTCGCGCACCGCGAACACACCTGAATCACCGCACCAGGGTAATCCGAAGGTGCGCCCTGCCGGTCGGCCGCGCACCGACGCGCAGTTTTAGCTATCGGCCCTCGCAAGTGGGTTATCCACAATTTCCACAGCCTTATCCACAACCCTCAGGTATGGTTCGCCGCCGCTGACCCGCCGTCAGCGCGGGCTCAGAAGTGCAAGTTGTGGATAACCCGAGAGTCGGCGCGCCCGCCGATCAACAAGCTAAAGGTCATCCCAGCGAAATAACTTGCCGATCTATCTTTTTCGTCTCCCGCAATAGTCGCCCGCGCGATTTTCGTTGACCCGCGCGACCGGTTATGCTCGTCGTCACAAGTTGGTGTGACTGATCTCACTGGGGGCAACACTTGAGCATGCAGGCCAGGAAGTCCCGATGACCGCGCCGATGCGCTCGGGCTCGCCGGAGTGGAACTCCTCGGCGCACGTCTACACGCGCGCACAGATGACCTCGGCCCTGCGTGCCGCGTTGATCGCACTGGTTCTGCTGGCGATCCTGGCCGTCATCGTCTTGTTCTGAGGTCGCCGGGAGGCAACGTTCTCCTTTTTGGGTATCCCTTGCCTGCGTCACCGCACGAGGTCTCCTTGCGGTAGAGGCGGCAATGGACCAGGGTTGATCTTGAGAAAGACAACTGAAAACCAGAAAGGAATCTCGTGGCCGAGTACACCTTGCCCGACTTGCCCTATGACTACGGAGCGCTCGAACCCCACATCTCGGGTCAGATCAACGAGCTGCACCACAGCAAGCACCATGCGACCTATGTGAAGGGTGCCAACACGGCCCTCGAGAAACTCGCCGAGGCACGCGAAAAGGGCGACCACGGGTCGATCTTCTTGTACGAGAAGAACCTCGCGTTCAACCTGGGCGGCCACGTTAACCACTCGATCTGGTGGAAGAACCTGTCCCCGGAAGGCGGGGACAAGCCGACCGGTGATCTCGCGGCAGCGCTCGACGACGCCTTCGGCTCGTTCGACAAATTCAAGGATCAGTTCACCGCCGCTGCGAACGGGCTGCAGGGGTCCGGCTGGGCGGTGCTCGGTTATGACAGCCTCGGCGACAAGCTGCTGACCTTCCAGCTTTACGACCAGCAGGCCAACGTGCCGTTGGGCATCATCCCGCTGCTGCAGGTCGACATGTGGGAACACGCGTATTACCTGCAGTACAAGAACGTGAAGGCGGACTACGTGAAAGCCTTCTGGAACGTGGTGAACTGGGCCGATGTCCAGGATCGGTTCGCCGCCGCGACCAGCAAGACCAAGGGTCTGATCTTCGGGTAGCCACTTTCCTAAGACGTGACGCCAGGGTCGCGGGCAAACCGATGCCGGCACCTCTGGCGTCACGTTTCTCGTTGGCGGTCGTGTCGCCTTGCGCGCGTGTTCCCAATACCGCATGCTGACCGAATCGGGAGTCCGGAGCGAGGCTTGTCCGAGCGACCATAGTCCGGAGGCTGCGGATATGAGTACGGGATCCGGCCGGGCCATCGAGATGGCGCCGTTCCATTCACACGGCTCGCTAAAGGGTTTCGTCGTCTCGGGCCGGTGGCCTGATTCCACCAAAGAGTGGGCACAACTGCTCATCGTCGCCGTGCGCGTGGCTTCACTGCCCGGATTGCTTTCCACCACAACAATTTTCGGTGTTCGGGAGGAATTGCCCGATGAGCCGATGCCGGGAATGGTCGGTCTCGTACTCGCCGAGGGTCCGGTGGTGGGTGAATCTGCCGTTGCGCCAGGGTGTTTCGCGGCTCATACCCCGCCGGCCCTGCTCATGCTGCATCCGCCGAGCGAGACGGTCCCGACACTGCCTGAATGCTCGGGCGCGGCATCGGGTTGCGTGCTGCTGCCGGGGCTGCCCCATCTCGGCCTGGAGCACCGGGCGGCGTGGGTGGAAGCCGAAGCCGATGGCACCGTGACGTCGATGGTCAGTCGCGTAGGCATCGATCCGATCAGCCACCCGGACACGGCGATTCTGGCGATGCTGCTTGTCGCATAAGGACATTCGAAGCAGTCGATATGGCTGGCCGAACTTTGGTGGGCAGCTTGCGCGAAGAGCAACAGCATCAGCGTGCGTCTGGCGAAGGGCATCGCCACTGGCTATCGTCGGTGCTGTAAGCGAAGGGGAGTAGCCCGCAATCGTCGTGTCGACACACTGGCGCAAGCCCGGCCGGCGAACCGCAGAAGCGGTGGGCGAGACCTTCGACCCGGATGCCTGGGACCGCGCGCGGTGTCAGGCGACGTGTCGAAAGGCCCCACATGCTCACCGCGGCACTGATCAGCCTGGGTGTGGTGTTCGTCGCCGAACTCGGCGACAAATCGCAGTTGATCACGATGACCTACGCGTTGCGGCACCGCTGGTGGGTGGTGCTGTCGGGTGTCGCGATCGCGGCGTTTCTGATTCACGGCTTGTCCGTGCTGATCGGGCACTTCCTGGGGCTGAGTCTTCCCGAACGGCCGATCGCGTTCGCGGCAGCCGTCGCATTCTTCGTCTTCGCCGGATGGACGTGGCGCGAACGGCGTGACGACTGTTCGCCGCCGCCCGCGCCAGAGCACCGGTTCGTCCTACTGGCAGTGATCTCGTCGTACGTGCTGGCCGAACTCGGCGACAAGACCATGCTCGCCACGGTCGCGCTGGCCAGCGAGCGCAACTGGGCCGGGGTGTGGCTGGGCGCCACCGTCGCGATGGTGCTGGCTGACGGCTTGGCGATCGCGGTCGGGGCGCTGCTGCACCGCCGGCTGCCCGAGCGCCTGCTTCACGCGGTGTCCGGCGGACTGTTTTTTCTGATCGGGCTGTGGCTGTTGTTCGACAGCGCGCTCGGCTGGCGCGTCGTGGCCATCGCCGTCACCGCATCGGCAGCCGCTGTTCTTGTCGGCGCAATGGTGGTCGCACGCCGGCGTCGCACACGGGCATTTGCTAAGCGCTCCGATTAATCCACCGGGCTCCACCCCTCGCCAGTCGCCCAGCAAAGGCGAAGACAGGCCGTTGCGAAAGCAGTTCATCCCCGGTAGAGGTATCCCTTCGACCCGCAACAGGCCCGCCGCCAGGCAACCGGATAGCCACTCCGCGGAACGTGCGAATTTACTTGTCAGCGCGCACCAATAGCTGAATTAACAGGAAATGTCGGCATCCGATACACGCCGTTCTACAGGCATTTTCGACACTGACGCAAATTTTGTTACACGATTGCTCTTGGTTCGTGGCAAAACAATCGCTAGCATAGTCAGCAAATCAAATCGTGGTCGTTTACTGTTCCTGTTTTCGGAGGTCAATCGATGAGCAAGACGTTCGCAGCCCGGCTGAACCGGTTGTTCGACACGGTGTACCCGCCGGGTCGGGGGCCGCACACGTCGGCCGAAGTGATCGCCGCGCTCAAGGCCGAAGGCATCACGATGTCGGCTCCCTACTTGTCTCAGCTGCGCTCCGGCAACCGCACCAACCCTTCTACAGCGACAATGGCGGCGCTGGCCAATTTCTTCCGCATCAAGCCCGCCTACTTCACCGACGACGACTACTACGAGAAGCTCGACAGGGAACTCGGCTGGCTCGCGGACATGCGCGACGAGGGTGTACGCCGCATTGCTGCACGCACCGTCGGGCTCTCCACGGAGGCTCAAGAGGACCTCGTCGCCCGTGCCGAGGAATTGCGCCGCCAGGAGCAACTCGACAGGTAGGCCCGGTCACCGCCTAACTACCGGAGCTACCGGCTCCGTGGACTTCACTGCGACTCGCCTCCCGGGTATGCCCGTGGCTGTTGGTGGCGAGGCTTTCGTATTGCCGACAGATCTCCAGTATCCAATCCCGGTCCGAGTAACCGTCCGGTTGTCGCAGCCACGCCAGCCCTGGGAAATCGGTGGCCCTGCCCCCGTCGCTGCCGCTGTTACGGAGCCATTTCGCGATTGCCCGAGCCTGCTGCTGCGGGGCGACCGACGGCGCGTTCTGGTCCGCCGCAGCGAGCCGTCCGCCCCGCGCCTCGGCATGTGCCGCAGTGGCCTCCAGGTACAGTCCGTCCGAAATCAGCGACATCTGCTCGGCCAATTGAAACGTCAACGGTCCGCGCGGGCGTACGCCGACGCCGGCGCCGGGCTGACGCTCGCTCAGCTCCCGGAGCAGGGGTTCGATCGTTCGCATTTCTCGGCGGGCGCCGAACCAGTCTTCGACACTCGGCAGCAGCGATCCAGCGGCGACGATCAGCATCGCGCACGCCACAATCGTGATCGCCGAGCCGACGCTGACGAACTCAGTGGTCCCGACGGCGCGCATGAGGAAAAACCCGCTGCCTAAAACCAACAACCCGATTCCGACGCTGAACACGAACAGGGCGCGACCCCGCCGGGTGGTGTTGGAGTAACGCATCCCGGCCCACAGCACGACCGTCAGCGCCAGCATCATGTACAGCAGCGGCAGCAGCCACGGCAGCGACGTGTGCTCGTTGAGGTTGCGTCGCAAATACTCCTGCGGCGCCATTTCCGGCTGGCGCCCGTCGATGAAGAACACCACCACGGCAACGATCGCGATCACCGCAGCGATCGCGTAGTTCAGGTACGCGAAGCGGCGGGTGAGCAGCGGCCGAGTGCCCGTCGCTACCGACGTGATCATCACGCAGCTGGCCGCCGCGCAGAGTGTCAGCGCGACCTCTGACAGTGCGATCGAGATGTTCGGCCACCCGGCGATGGTGTCGACGAACAACGTGAGCGGTTCCCAGTTCAGCGCCGCTACGAACGCCAGGCTGCCGAGCGCGAGCATCATCGCGGCGCTCACCACCGACTGCTTGTTGACCACCGCCCATCCGACGCGAATTCCCGTGGCCACGCCGAGCAGTCCGGCAATGACCCAGACAATCACCCGAACGCCTCGCCGAGGCGTATTTGGACAATCGATGAGCGGTCCGAGCGCAGCCGGCCCAATCGGTGGGCGAGCAGCGCCGCGAAATCTTCGGCCTCCTGCTCGACGTCTTCGCCGCCGGGCCCCATGCAACCGGTGCGCTGGTTGAGCATGTAGGAGATCAGGTCGTCGGTGGCCAACTCGGTGCGGTCGCGAGCGGCCTCCTCGACGGGCATGCCTTCGTGCCCGAGCACCAGATGACCGAGTTCGTGCGCCAGTGTGCGGTCCCAGGCGGGCAGACCCTCTTGGATCAAAAAGACGTCGTGGTCGGCGTACTGCCGCCACTGGCCGCAGACGCCTGCCGGCAGCTCTTGCATCTGGATCTCGATCGGCCTGCCGCGGCTGTCCGCGACCGCCTGAACCAGCTTGGTGATCGATACTTCACCGCGGCGGGGGGCCATGTTCAGCACAGCCGACACCGCTCCCGCGACCCGACGGTTGGCTGGCATGGCACCCCCTTTCAGTTACCGATGACCTGCAGGTGGCGTTTAGCGGAGGAAGCGGGCTATGCCCTCGGCCCGTATCACGTGACCTGCCCTGGCCTGCCGGTACCCGACGAACCCTCCGCCCGCTGTCACGAGCAGAATTCCCGCGATACCCGGCAGGGCGAGCGACGTGATCTGCGCCATTCCCGCGTTGCGCAGGTAGTCGCTGTAGCCGGCGCGATACGCGACGGGTTCGCTGAGCGGGGTCGCGCCCTTCGGCGGTGGCGGAGCCGAATGTGGTTGTGGCGCTTGGTTAGTCACACCTGGGCCGGGCAGCGGCGACGGTGACGGCGCCGGTGGCGCCTGCGGCAGATCCATGCCCGCCAACGCGATGTCAGCCGGCGGCGGTCCAGTGGCCGGCAGCGTCCACATCACCGGGGCCTGCAAGTCACTGGCGCGCTCGAGCCCCGGCATGGACGACGTGCCGCCGGGCGGCAGCGTCGGCAGCACGATGTCGGACAGCAGAGGCGTCACGATGTAGGGCGACAGCAATGGGTCCAGCCCAAAGTCGTCCATCATGAAGCGGACCAACGGAACGTCCTGCGACATCGCCGTCAGGATCTGCACGATCGGCGGCGGCAGGAGTTGCGGCACGAACGGCTCGCCCAGGTCGAGCTTCAGCAGGTCGCGCAAGGGGTTGTGAATGGTGACGGGCGGCCCGGTGGGTATCCACTTGGGAATCAGCGGCAAGAAGGAGATGGTGGGCGGCGGGGGCGCCTGGGCGGGGGTCCCGTCCAAGTCAGCGGTCGCCGCCGGCAGTTCTGCGCCGGTGCGCGGGGATGGTTCCGGCGGTTTGACGGGAGCCGAGTTGTCGGCAAGTGGGGGCGTCAGGTTCTTGCCCGGAGACAATATCGACGACGTGGCGGTTATCAGCTGCGAAAGGCCTGGCAATGTGATCGGGCCCCACCGCGACGGGGTCTTCGAGTTGGGCAGCTCCAGCGGTGCCATCCGGGACGGAGCCTGAAACGCTGGCACCGCAACCGGTCCGGCAGTCGCCGTCTTGTACACCGACGGGCCGTCGTTGCTGTCGCCAGCCGTTGTGGTCGCGGGTTCCGGTGTCTGCGCTCCGGTGCCGCCGTCGCTGGTCCCCGGGTCTTTACCCCCACCGTCACCGGGGGCCGCGGGGTCAGCGAGAGCAACGGCGCCAGAACCGCTCATCAGCACGCCGCCGGCGATCACACACGCAACGGCTGCGTACCGAATTGACGACCGCTCCACGACGTCCTCGCTAGGGCTGAGAGGCCGGTGCATTTACCGGGGGGTTGGGTTGGCCCATTCTTGCACATTTGGGCCAGCGGAAACGAGGCCTCGGTGAAACGTGCGACCGCGGTGACATCGGCAAAAGCCGGCCCGCACCGGACGATAGTGTGGGGCCACCAATCCAGATGCGGCAATGTGAACAAAACCGGGAGGCGAGCCGGGATGGGCCTGTTCAGCACGCGTAAGAGCCGCGCAACCAAACGGGCAGAGGCACGCGCGCTGAAACGCCGCGCAAAGTTGGATGCTCGCTACGCCGCCCGCAACGAAAAACGGCGCATCCGCTCCGAAGCGCGCAGCGCCGACAAAGCGCTGCGCGCGCAGATCCGCGCCCAGCGCGAGAGCGACAAGGCCGCGCTGAAAGTGGCCGACGCAAATTTGAAGGCCGCCCGTGAGGGCAAGCTTTTCTCGCCGACGCGAATTCGCCGGACGCTGACGGTAACGCGGCTGCTTGCGCCGATCGTGGTGCCGGTGGCCTACCGGGTGGCGATCGGTGCGCGCGGCTGGTACGACGAGCGTCGGGCGGAACGTCTCGGGGTGCCGTCGGGCGAGG
Organism: Mycobacterium sp.; assembly: GCA_036558625.1. Lineage (GTDB taxonomy): Bacteria > Actinomycetota > Actinomycetes > Mycobacteriales > Mycobacteriaceae > Mycobacterium. The sequence goes on from DATBFF010000054.1 coordinate 38,322, forward strand.
TGGGCCAGTTCTCCGGTCACGGCGCCCGGCTTTCGGCGCGCATCGCGGGCGCCGAGCAGTCGGTGCGGCTGGTCGCCGACAAGAACCCGAAAGACGCCGAGACCAAGCAGTTCGTCGCAGCGGTCACCGGCCGACTCGGCGACCTGGCCGCGGCCGTCACCGCCGCCGAGCACATGCCCACCGCTCGTCGACGCGCAGCCCACGCGGCGATCTCGACGGAGCTGGACGGCATCGACGCCGACCTGCTGGCCCGGCTGGGGCTGCGCTGAGGCGCGCGCACCGCCCCGACCCCGCGGCGCGCTGGCGGGGCATCGCGGTGGCGCTGCTGACGGCGGCGCTCTCGGTCGGCGCGCACGCACTTGCCCACGGCGGAGGGCCGTCGGGAGCCGGGGTCGCACTCGTGGCCGTCGTAGCGGCGACGATCGGTGCGCAGACGGTCACCGGCGCGCGCCACGACAGCGCCGCAGCCCTGGCCGCCCTTCTCAGCGCTGGTCAACTTCTCAACCACCTGGCGCTGGCCGTTTCCGGGCATTCGCACCCCGGCCTGCCGGCGCCCGCGATGGTCGCCGCGCATGGCGCCGCCGTGCTCGTCGGCGCGGCCTTGATCGCGATGGGAGGCCGGCTGTGTGGGGCGCTGTCGCGGGTAGTGCGCGCGCTCAGCACAGCATCGCCGGCGCAGCCGCCGACCACCGGCGTCACGACGACGTCCGATCAGCCGCTGCAGTCGTTGCTCGTTCTGCTGGGGTCGATGTCGCATCGCGGGCCGCCGGCCGACGCCGTGCGCTGACCGACACCTTTGCTCGAGACGACAAGAAAGACACAACCAAATGCACACTATTTCCCGGGCGCTTCAGCGCGCCCTGATTCTGGTCGGTGTCGGTGCCGCGGCCCTCGTCGGCGCCGCGCCCGCCGCGGCTCACGTGCGCGTCGACGCCGACCACGCCGCCGCGGGTGAATGGGCGATGCTCACCTTCCGGGTACCCAATGAATCCGAAAACGGCTCACTGACAACACAATTGAACATTGCCATGCCGCAAGGCACGTCCGCCATGGTCGAGGGAGTCCCCGGGTGGACCGTCAAGTCCGACCGCGACGTCGCGGCCGGGACCGTGCGGTCAGTGACGTGGACCGCCAACCCCGGCAGCGGGGTCGCTCCGGATCAGTTCGCACTATTCCGGGTGTCGCTGAAACTCCCGCAAGCCGACACCGTCAGTTTCGCTGCGACGCAGACGTACTCCGACGGCACCGTCGTCAAATGGGATCAGGCGACCTCACCCGGCGGCGGCGAACCGGAACACCCCGCGCCGACGTTGACGCTGCCGACCGATCCGGCTCCCACCCAGTCCGACGACACCGCGTTGTGGCTCGCTGTCGCCGCGTTGGTGGTGGCGTCGGCGGCGGTCGTGCTGGCAGTACTGCGTCGCCGGTCATGAAGCTCGCTGCCCTGCTGGCCGGTCTGGTGGCTTGCGCGATCGCCCTGGCGCCATGCGCATCCGCACACGCGGTGCGCATCGCCACCGACCCCGCCCAGGGGGCTCGGATGGCCGTTGGGCCGGCGCAGGTCAGCGCGACGTTCAATGAGCCGCTGCAAACGGCGTTCGCAGACATGACCGTCGTCGGACCGGACGCGCACCTCTGGTCCACCGGCGACGCTGCGGTGCACGGCGCGGTGATCAGCGTCGGGGTACGCCCGCTGGGACCGGCCGGCCGCTACACCGTGAACTACCGTGTGACATCGGCGGACGGGCATGTGGTGAGCGGCTCGTGGTGGTTCGAGTTGACGACGGCGGGAACCGGTACGCCAGGTCCCGCGGTCGGTGAGGGTCCTCGCCCCGGCGGAATTCCGGTGTGGCCGTTCGTCGTCGGTGGCGTCGTGATCCTGGCGCTCGCGGCGGCATGGGCGACACGCCGGCTCATGCGGGGCTGAGCTGTCCGCGGCAACCGCGGCGGTGCGGGCGCTGGCCGACTGCGCCGCCGTCGGCACCCTGGGGCTGGCGATCGTGCCGATGCTGGACACCGCTCGTCGTCGCGACGAGGTCGGCGCCGCCGCAGCGGGCCCGCTCGTCGTCGTCAGCGCAGCGTGGTTCGTCGCCGAGGTCGTCCGCCAGATCGTGGCCGCGGCTGCGACAGCGGGCGTCTCGGCGACAGGCCTTCCCGTGCACACCGTCGTCGAGTTCACGCTGCGCACGATGGCAGGTCGTGCCGGCGTGGTCAGCATCGCCGCCGCAGCCGTGGTGTGCGCGCTGGCCGCGACCTGCCGCCGTTCCACCGCGCTGGGCATTGCGACGGCCGGCGCCGCGGTCGTCGGGATCGCGGCCCGGGCGGTCAGCGGGCACCTGTCCGAGAACAACTGGGGCGCGCTCGCTGTCGCTGTGCACGCGTTGGCCGCGGCGCTGTGGTGCGGCGGGCTGGCAGCACTGGTGGTGACGATTCGTCATCGTGGGCAGTGGGCCCGGATGCTGCCGCGGTTCTCGCAGCTGTCGCTGGCGTGTGTAGTGGCGCTCGCGGTCAGCGGGGGGTTCGGCGCGGTGCTCGCGGGCGGCGCACCGGCACACTGGTATGCAAGCTCGTACGGCCGGCTGCTGCTGGCCAAGGTCGTGCTCCTGGCCGCGCTCGTGATCCTGGCGTGGCGCAATCGCACGATCTGGCTGCCGGCCGCCCGCGCACATCACGCCAGCGCCGTGCGGTCGCAGCGCCGCTCGCTCGTCGAACTGGCGGTGATGGCCGTGGCACTGACGATCGCGGCGGCGCTGTCGGTGACCGGATAGGGCGACTGGCATGATGGGTAGCCGGCGAGAAACTGCGAAGGAGCAGCCACATGGCAGACGAGCAGGACCGACCGGGCGAACCGCGCGAGGCCACGCCGCCGGCCGCTGATCCGCCGCCGCCGTCGGAACCGCCCGCCAAAGCTGCCAAGAAAGCGCCCGCCAAGAAAGCGGCGAAGAAGGCGCCTGCCAAGAAGGCAGCCAAGAAAGCCCCGGCGAAGAAGGCAGCGAAGAAGACGGCTGCCAAAAAAGCGGCGCCGCCCCCTGAGCCCACCGCGGCGCCGAAGCACGCCGCACCCCCGGAGTTCAAGCCGTTGGTGGTCGACACCGCCGCGCACGCCAAGCACGCGGTCGACACGGCCGGCGACAGCCTGGGCAGTGCGATCGCCCGGGCACCTGCCGCGGCCGACCCGCGGCTGCGGATCGCCGTCGCGCTGGCGGTCGCCCTGCTGGCCATCATCATGGTCCGCCGGCTGCGCGCCGAAGACTGATGTCGGCGCCGAGCGCCTCCGAAGACTGATGTCGGCGCCGAGCGCCTCCGAAGGCTGATGTCGGCCCACGTAAATTCTGGGGCGTGAGTAACCCGGTAGAAACCCGCGCCACCGCCGATCTCGTCGACGACATCGGCGCCGACGTCCGCAGCTGCGACACCCAGTTCCGTCAGTTCGGCGCCGTCTCGGCGTTCGCGGGCCGGATCCACACCGTGCGGTGCTTCGAGGACAACGCGTTGCTCAAGGCGGTGCTGTCAGAACCGGGCGATGGCGGCGTGCTGGTGGTCGACGGTGGCGCATCGTTGCACAGCGCGCTCGTCGGCGACGTGATCGCCGGTTTGGGCCAGTCCAACGGCTGGGCGGGAATCATCATCAACGGCGCGGTCCGAGACGCCGCCGCATTGCGCACCATCGAGATCGGCGTCAAGGCGCTCGGCACGAACCCACGCAAGAGCGGCAAGACCGGTGCCGGCGAACGCGATGTCGAGGTCGAGTTCGGCGGAATCAGTTTCGTGCCAGGCGAAATCGCCTACAGCGACGACGACGGGATCGTGGTCGTCGGTTAGGCGGCGACGGCCGCCTTCTGCCGCGTGAAATGCAATGACCGGTCGTCGACTTTGCCGTGCCGGATCAAGCGCAAGTCGAACAGGTAGTTCTGCTTGAGTCGCCACGGGGCGCGCGAGCCCTGCTTGGGTAGGCGGTCCAGCGCCCTGAGCACGTAACCCGGGGTGAAATCCATCAGCGGGCGTTCCTGAACCGAATCACCCGGATGCTCGGGCACCACGGTGTCAAAACCGTTGGCGTCCATGTGATTGAGCACCCGGCAGACGAACTCCGATACGAGATCTGCCTTGAGCGTCCACGAGGCATTGGTGTAGCCGACGGTGAACGCCATGTTCGGCACACCCGACAGCATCATGCCCTTGTACGCCATCTCGCGGGTGAGGTCCATGGGCATGCCGTTGCGCAGAATTGCCGCACCCCCGAACAGTTGCAGGTTCAAACCCGTTGCGGTGATGATGATGTCGGCCGGCAACTCTTCGCCGGAAGCAAGTTTGATACCCGTCTTGGTGAACCGTTCTATCGTGTCGGTCACGACGTCGGCCTGCCCGTGCCGAATCGTCCTGAACAGATCGCCGTTGGGCGCCAAGCACAGTCGCTGGTCCCAAGGGTTGTACCGAGGACCGAAGTGTTTCTCGACGTCGTAGCCTTCAGGCAGCTGTCGCTGCGCCATCGACATGAACGCCTTGCGCATGTAGTTGGGGAACCGCCTGCTGAGGCGATAGACCGTTTCCTGCATCCCCCAGTTCTTCCATCGGTTCGCCAGATAGGCGAGCTTGGGGGGCAGCAGCTTCATCGTCTGTACGGCGAACGGGTCGACGCCCGGCATGGAGCCGACGTAGGTGGGCGAGCGCTGCAGCATGGTCACATGGCCGGCGCCCGAATTGGCAAGTGCCGGAATCAAAGTGATGGCGGTGGCACCGCTACCGATCACCACGACGCGCTTGCCTTGGTAGTCGAGATCGGTCGGCCAGTGCTGCGGGTGCACGATAATGCCGCCGAAATCGTCTGCGCCCTCGAAGACGGGCGAGTACCCCGCGTCGTAGTTGTAGTAGCCGGTTGTCGCGAACAGGAACGAACACGTGAGCTCGACTTGTTCGCCGCCGCGGTCGATCCGCAGCGTCCAGCGGTTGTCGGCATCGGACCAGTCGGCGGCGACAACCTTGTGCCGATAGCGGATGTGGTTGTCGATCCCGGATTCGGCGACCGTCTCTTTCAGATACGCCATGATCGACGGGCCGTCGGCAATCGCCTTCTCCGACGTCCACGGCTTGAACCGGAAACCCAGAGTGAACATGTCCGAGTCCGACCGGATGCCGGGGTATTTGAACAGGTCCCAGGTGCCGCCGAGATCGTCGCGCGACTCCAGGATCGCGTAACTCTTCGTCGGGCACCTGCCCTGAATGTGCCAAGCGGCGCTGATGCCGGAGATACCGGCGCCCACGATCGCGACATCGAGATGTTCGGTCATGACGCCCACGCTATCAACACCGTGTCGAGTGGGTCAACGCGGTGTCGAGAAAGCCGACATGCAGTAAAGTACGTGGCATGGCCGCCCCCGCACAGCCCTCTCGGAGCCGGCGGTCGTCGCGACCCTCCGGCGACGACCGCGAAGCGGCGATCCTGCACACGGCCGAGCGCCTGCTCGAGGAACGTCAGATGCCTGCGATTTCGGTCGACGACCTGGCCCGTGGCGCCGGCATCTCGCGGCCGACTTTCTACTTCTATTTCTCGTCCAAGAACGCGGTATTTTTGACGCTGCTCGAACGCGTCGTCGGCGAGGCGGACGCTGCGCTGGACGGGCTGGCCGAGAAGCTGCCCGCGGACCCCGCGAAGGGGTGGCGCATCGGGATCAGCGCGTTCTACGAAGCGTTCAGCGCGCACCGGGCCGTCGCTCGGTCCGGCAGGTCGGCATTGGTGCTCGACGACGAGGTCCGCGAGTTGTGGTCGGCACTGATGCAGAAGTGCGTCGAGAACACCGCGGCCCTGATCAAGTCGGAACGCAAGCGCGGCGCGGCACCCGACACCATCCCGGCCGAGGACCTGGCCACATTCCTGAACCTGATGAACGAGCGCGCCATGCAGGCTGCGTTCAACGACGAGCGGCCCTCGGTGCCCGACGAACGGGTCGTCGACACCCTGACACACATCTGGCTGACCAGCATCTACGGCACCGCGCCGTAGCTTGTCGCCCCTGAGTGCGAACATATGTTCGTGCTCTTGCACGCCGACCTCGACTCGTTCTACGCGTCCGTCGAGCAGCGTGACGACCCCGCGCTGCGCGGCCGGCCGGTGATTGTCGGCGGCGGCGTGGTGCTCGCGGCCAGCTACGAGGCACGAGCTTACGGGGTGCGCACCGCGATGGGCGGTGCCCAGGCGCGCCGACTGTGCCCGCATGCGGTGGTCGTCGCTCCGCGGATGTCGGCGTACAGCGCGGCCAGCGACGCGGTCTTCGAGGTGTTCCGCGACACCACCCCGATGGTCGAACCGCTGTCGGTTGACGAGGCCTTCCTCGACGTCGCGGGACTGCGCCGTATCGCCGGCACTCCCGTCGAGATCGCCGCTAAGCTGCGCGCCGACGTGCGCGAGCGGGTCGGGCTACCCATCACAGTCGGGATCGCGCGTACCAAATTCCTCGCGAAGGTCGCCAGCGGCGTGGCCAAGCCCGACGGACTGCTGCTCGTCCCGCCCGAGGGCGAGCTGGAGTTCCTGTGGCCGCTGCCGGTCCGCCGGCTGTGGGGCGTCGGCGCCGTCACCGCCGACAAACTGCACGCGCACGGCATTGAGACGGTCGCCGACGTCGCCGAGCTGCCGCAGACCATGCTGGCGTCGTTGGTCGGTCAAGCGATGGGGCATCGGCTACACGCGCTGTCCCGCAATACCGATCACCGTCGCGTGCAGACCAGCGTGCGTCGCCGGTCGGTCGGCGCGCAGCGGGCGATCGGTCGCCGGAGCCACACCGCCGCAGACATCGACGCAACCGTCGTCACGCTCGTCGACCGGATCTGCCGTCGCATGCGCAACGCCGGGCGCACCGGCCGAACGGTCGTGCTGCGGATGCGGTTCGACGACTTCGGCCGCGCCACCCGATCGCGAACCTTGCCATGGGCGACGTCGTCCACCGGGCCGTTGCTGGCCGCCGCCCGTGGGCTGGTTGATGCGGCGGGCCCGGTGATTGCCGAACGGGGGCTGACGATGATCGGGTTCAGCGTGGCCAACATCGACCGCAGCGGCGCCGCGCAGCTCGAGTTGCCGTTCGGCGCATCGCTGAACGCGCTGGCACTGGACGCCGCCGTCGACGGCGTACGCCACCGTTACGGCAGTGCCGCGTTGCAACGGGCGGTGTTGCTGGGACGCGATCCCGGGCTCGAAATGCCGCACCTTCCGGATTAGCCGGACGAGATACGCATGACTCGATCGAAGGCCGGGTAACCGCACCGAAGCGAAGTAGGAGGACTTTGACCGATGCGGGTAACCCGAAAACAAGCAGAACTCAACCGGCAACGAATCATCGACAGCGCAATTCGGTTGTTCGCCGAGCGAGGAGTGGACGCCGTCGGAGTGGCTGAGGTGATGGGAGATGCCGGTTTCACTCACGGCGGGTTCTACAACCACTTCACCTCCAAGGACGATCTCGTGCTCGAGGCATGTAGCACCTCGTTTTCCCGGTCGATCACCTCGCTGCGCGACAGCGAGCGGCCTCATCGCGCGCAGGAAGCGGATTTCGGGGCATGCCTGTCCGCGGCGATGCTGTGCGAGTCGTCGAAAGGCAACTCGCGGATGGCGACGCTGTACGCCAAGGGGGTGAGCGAGCTTCTGGCCGTGTTGGGGGACAAATACGGCGACGACGAACGGGCCGCCGCCGCGCTGTCCTGCTTCGTGGGTGCCCGGGTGATCTCGCGTGCGGTGGAGCGGGCCGACCGCGACCTCTCGGACCGTTTCTCGGGTGTGCTGGAACCCTACGGCGATCAGTCGCGGGTCCAGGCCAGCAGCTGATCGGCCGGCCACGTGTTGACGACCCGTTCGGCAGGCACACCGGCGTCGAGTGCCCGCTGCGCCCCGTAGCTGAGAAACTCCAGCTGGCCCGGCGCGTGGGCGTCGGTGTCGATCGAGAACACACAGCCGATCTGCAATGCGAGATCAAGAAGCCGCCGCGGTGGGTCGCGGCGTTCGGGCCGAGAGTTGATCTCCACTGCCGTCCCGTGCTCGGCGCAGGCGGTGAACACCTGCTCGGCGTCGAACTTCGACTCGGGGCGCAACCCGCGGTTGCCGTCGACAAGCCGGCCGGTGCAGTGCCCCAATACGTCGGCGTGCGGATTCGTGACGGCGCGCACCATCCGCCGCGTCATCGACGCGGCGTCCATCGACAGCTTGGAGTGCACGCTGGCGACCACGACGTCCAGGCGCCCGAGAAGGTCGGGTTCTTGGTCGAGTGCGCCGTCCTCGAGGATGTCGACCTCGATGCCGGTCAGGATGCGCATCGGCGCCATGGCGTCTTGCAGTTCGTCGATCACGTCGAGTTGCGCGCGCAGCCGCTCCGGCGACAGCCCGTTGGCGATCTTCAGCCGCGGCGAGTGATCGGTCATCGCGCAGTACTCGTGCCCGAGCGCCTTCGCCGCGGCCATCATCTCCTCGATAGGGGCCGATCCGTCCGACCAGTTCGAGTGGCAGTGCAGGTCGCCCTTGAGCGCGGTGCGCATCTCACCACCGCCGAGATCGCCTGCGCCGGAACGTAATTCGACGAGAAGGTCGGGCACCACACCCGACCACGCCTGAGCGATCACCTTCGCGGTCTTCGGGCCTACGCCGGACAGACTCTGCCAGCCATCGCTTTGGCCGAGCCGGTCGCGTTCGTCGTCGTCGAGCGCTTCGACCACGTCGGCGGCGCGACGGTAGGCCATCACCCGCCGGGGTTCCTCACGGGCGCGGTCCTTGTAGTAGGCGACTTCGCGCAGCGCGGCAACCGGATCCATACCGTCCAGTGTGCCGACTACGCTCGACCGAATGCGCTTTGCCTTCAAGACCTCACCGCAGAACACCACTTGGGACGACATGCTCGCCATCTGGCGAGAGGCCGACGACATCGACGCCTACGAGTCCGGGTGGACGTTTGACCACTTCTACCCGATCTTCTCCGACTCGACCGGCCCCTGCCTGGAAGGCTGGATCACGCTGACCGCGCTGGCACAGGCCACGCAGCGACTGCGGGTCGGTGTGCTCGTCACCGGCATCCACTACCGGCATCCCGCAGTGTTGGCCAACATGGCCTCGGCCCTGGACATCGTCTCCGGTGGCCGGCTCGAGCTGGGTATCGGTGCCGGATGGAACGAGGAGGAGTCGGGTGCCTACGGCATCGAACTGGGCACCATCAAGGAGCGCTTCGACCGCTTCGAAGAGGCGTGCGGAGTGCTGACCAGCCTGCTGTCGCAGGAGACCACCGACTTCGACGGGCGCTACTACCAGCTGAAGGCGGCGCGCAACGAGCCGAAGGGCCCCCAACGTCCGCACCCGCCGATCTGCATCGGCGGCAGCGGGGAGAAGCGCACGCTGCGCATCACCGCGAAATATGCCCAGCACTGGAATTTCGTCGGCGGGCCGCCCGCGGAGTTCGCTCGTAAGCGCGATGTGCTGGCGGCGCATTGCGCCGACATCGGGCGCGACCCGAAGGAGATCATGCTGTCGTCCCATGTACGCCTTGGCGAGGACCGCGACTACGCGAAGGTGGTGGCCGACGCGGCTGCCCTTGGCGAGGAGGGGCTGGATCTCGCAATCATCTATCTGCCGGCGCCGTATGACCCGGCGGTGCTGACACCGTTGGCCGACGAGATCAGGGCTTCGGGATTGCAGATAACGGATCGATAACAGCTAGCAAACAAGGGTGCTGCGCGGGGCGGACTGCTCCCTGCAGAACGAGACTGTCAGCAGACGCCGTAGCGCAATAATTCGTCTGCGGTGACCAAGCGTTCGTGCTTAGCGGGAAACTCGCGACTCTTCACGGGATGTCGAAACCATGACCAGGCGATTCGACCTACTCGAGACCTTGGGAACGGGTTGAGGTGCACCTTTACCACTCCTGCGGTCGACCAGCTCCAAATATTGTCGCAGTGGTAAGGCTACACCGCACCACCGATAGCTAAACATTGAACACCTGATCTACGGCAAACTTTGGGAGGCGCGCCAAAAACTCTCAATGGCGTGTCGAGGGTTCTAGCGCTGAGGCGCGGTCGTGGGCTTGATCGGCGACGGTAGCGCCGTCACACCCATCAGATAATCGTCGACCGCCGCGGCGGCGGCGCGCCCCTCGGCGATCGCCCACACGATCAGTGACTGCCCCCGACCCATGTCGCCGGCTACATAGACACCCGGCACCGTCGTTGCGAACTTGTCGTCGCGAGCGACGTTGCCGCGGTCGGTGAACTCGACAGCCAGCTCGGTCAGCAGGCCCTCGCGCTGCGGCCCGACGAATCCCATCGCCAGCAGCACCAGTTCGGCCTCTAACTCGAAATCGGTGCCGTCGACTTTGACGAACTTGCCGTCGGTCATCGTCACCTCGTGCGCACGCAGACCGGACACCTTGCCGTCGCGGCCGACGAACTCCTCGGTGTTCACCGCGAACACCCGCTCGCCGCCCTCTTCGTGCGCCGCGGAGACGCGGAACATCAACTCATACATCGGCCATGGCGTGGATTCTGCGCGGGTTTCCGGCGGACGCGGCATGATCTCGAACTGGTGCACGCTGGCGGCGCCTTGCCGGTGCACCGTGCCCAGGCAATCCGCGCCGGTGTCGCCGCCACCGATGATGATCACGTTCTTGCCCTTCGCGGTGATCGGCGGCTCGCCGTCGGGGCCCAACACGTCGTCGCCCTGCTGCACGCGGTTCGCCCACGGCAAGAACTCCATCGCCTGGTGGATGCCGTCGAGCTCGCGGCCGGGGATCGGCAGGTCCCGCCAGGCGGTCGCCCCGCCGGCGAGCACCACCGCGTCGAAATCGGCGCGCAGCTGCTCTGCGGTGATGTCGACACCCACGTTCACGCCGGGCCGAAAGACCGTGCCCTCGGCCTCCATCTGCGCGATCCGGCGGTCGACGTGGTGCTTTTCCATCTTGAATTCCGGGATGCCGTAGCGCAGCAGGCCGCCGATGCGGTCGTCGCGCTCGAACACCGTCACCGAGTGCCCCGCGCGGGTCAGCTGCTGCGCGGCCGCCAACCCGGCCGGGCCTGAACCCACCACCGCGACGGTCTTTCCGGTCAGCACCTGCGGCCGCACCGGCTCGACCCAGCCCTGCTCGAAGGCGTTGTCGATGATCTCGACCTCGATCTGCTTTATCGTCACCGGATCCTGGTTGATACCCAGAACGCACGACGACTCGCACGGGGCCGGGCAGAGCCGGCCGGTGAAATCCGGGAAGTTGTTGGTTGCGTGCAACCGGTCAATTGCGTCGCGCCAACGGTCGGTGCGCACCAAGTCGTTCCACTCCGGGATCAGGTTGCCCAGCGGACAGCCGTTGTGGCAGAACGGGATTCCGCAATCCATGCACCGCGTCGCCTGAACCCGCAGCTTGGCGTGGTCGAAGTCTTCGTACACCTCGTTCCAGTCGAGGATGCGCAGCGGGATGGGCCGCCTGCGGGGCAGCTCCCGCTTGCGGTGCTTGAGAAAGCCGGACGGATCAGCCATGCGCGGCCGCCATGATCGCTTCGTCGAGGTCGGTGCCGTTCTGCTCGGCCTCCGCGATCGCCTCCAGCACCCGCTTGTAGTCGCGGGGCATCACCTTGGCGAACCGCTGCCGTTCGGTACCCCAGTGCGACAGGATCCGCTTGCCCGGCGCCGAGTCGGTGGCATCGGCGTGCTTGGTCAGAATCTGATGCAGCCAGTCGAAGTCGTCGTCGTCGAGTTCCTCCAGCTCGACCATCTCCGAGTTGAGATGATCGGGCAACACCCGAGTCGGGTCGTACACGTAGGCCACGCCTCCAGACATTCCTGCGGCGAAGTTGCGGCCGGTGGGGCCGAGAATGACGACCTTGCCGCCGGTCATGTATTCGCAACCGTGGTCGCCGACGCCCTCAACGACTGCGTGCGCACCGGAGTTACGCACCGCGAACCGCTCGCCGACCTGCCCGCGCAGGAACGCCTCGCCGCCGGTCGCACCGAACAGCACGACGTTGCCGCCGATGATGTTGTCTTCTGCCACATAGTCTTCGGGGGCGTTGCGCGCCGGACGCACGACGATCCGCCCACCGGACAGGCCCTTACCGACGTAGTCGTTGGCGTCGCCATAGACCCGCAACGTGATGCCCTTGGGCACAAACGCGCCGAAGCTGTTGCCGGCCGACCCGTCGAAGGTGATGTCGATGGTGTCGTCCGGAAGGCCTTGGCCGCCATAGGCTTTCGTCAGCTCGTGGCCCAGCATCGTACCGACGGTGCGGTTGACGTTGGTGATCGTGGTTGAAAACTTCACCGGCTTCTGCGCGTCCAGCGCCTCACGGCTCATCACGATCAGCTGCTGATCGAGCGCCTTGTCCAAGCCGTGGTCCTGGCGGGAGCTGCAGTAGAGGTCCTGGTTCATGAACGCCGACTCGGGCTCGTGCAACACCGGCGCGAGATCGAGCTTGCGCGCCTTCCAGTGCTCGGCTGCTTCGGTGGTGTCCAGCGCGCCGACCTGCCCGACGGCCTCGTTGATGGTCCTAAAACCCAACTGCGCCAGGTACTCCCGCACCTCTTCGGCGATGAACATGAAGAAGTTCTCGACGAACTCTGGCTTGCCGTTGTAGCGCTTGCGCAACTCGGGGTTCTGGGTCGCCACGCCGACGGGACAGGTGTCGAGGTGGCACACCCGCATCATGATGCAGCCCGAGACCACCAGCGGTGCGGTCGCGAAGCCGTACTCCTCGGCGCCGAGCAGCGTGGCGATCACCACGTCGCGGCCGGTCTTGAGCTGACCGTCGACCTGCACGACGATGCGGTCGCGTAAGCCGTTGAGCAACAAGGTCTGCTGCGTTTCGGCCAGCCCGAGCTCCCAGGGCGCGCCGGCATGCTTCATCGACGTCAGCGGCGTGGCACCGGTACCACCGTCGTGACCGCTGATCAGCACAACGTCAGCGTGTGCCTTCGACACACCGGCGGCCACCGTTCCCACTCCATTTTCGGAGACCAGCTTCACGTGCACGCGGGCCTGCGGGTTGGAGTTCTTCAGGTCGTAGATCAGCTGCTTGAGATCTTCGATCGAGTAGATGTCGTGGTGCGGCGGCGGCGAAATCAGCCCCACACCCGGTGTCGAATGCCGCACATCGGCGATCCACGGGTACACCTTGCCGCCCGGAAGCTGGCCGCCCTCACCGGGTTTCGCGCCCTGCGCCATCTTGATCTGCAGATCGCTGCAGTTGGTCAGGTAGTGCGACGTCACGCCGAACCGGCCCGACGCCACCTGCTTGATGGCGCTGCGGCGCCAGTCGCCGTTCTCGTCGCGCTCGAACCGGCGAACGTCCTCGCCACCCTCGCCGCAGTTCGACCGCCCGCCAAGGCGGTTCATCGCGATCGCCAGCGTTTCGTGCGCCTCTGCAGAGATCGAGCCGTAGCTCATCGCGCCGGTCGAGAACCGCTTCACGATCTCGCTGACCGGCTCGACCTCCTCAATCGGTACCGGCTGACGCTCCTTGAACTTCAACAGCCCGCGCAGCGACGCCATCCGCTCGGACTGGTCGTCGACGAGGCGGGTGTACTCCTTGAAGATCTGGTACTGGCCCGTGCGAGTGGAGTGCTGCAGCTTGAACACCGTGTCCGGATTGAACAAGTGGAATTCGCCTTCGCGGCGCCACTGGTACTCACCGCCGACCGGCAGTTCGCGGTGTGCGCGCTCCTCCGGGCGCGCCAAGAACGCCAGGGCGTGCCGGCGCGCGACGTCGTCGGCGATGTCGTCGAGGTCGATGCCACCGGTCGGACAGGTCAAACCGGTGAAGTACTCGTCGAGCACTTCCTGCGAGATGCCGACGGCCTGGAACAGTTGCGCGCCGGTGTAGGAGGCCAGCGTCGAAATGCCCATCTTGGACATCACTTTCAGCACGCCCTTGCCCGCGGCCTTGACGTAGTTGGCGAGCGCCTTCTCCCGGTCCATCCCGACGATCACTTTGCGGTCGAGCATGTCCTCGATCGACTCGAACGCCATGTACGGGTTGATCGCTCCGGCGCCGAAGCCGATCAGCGCAGCCATGTGATGCACCTCGCGCGCGTCACCGGACTCGACGATCAAACCGACCAGAGTGCGCGACCGTTCGCGCACGAGGTAGTGATGCACGGCCGCCACGGACAGAAGCGACGGGATGGGCGCTAGCTTCTCGTCGGACTCCCGATCGGAGAGCACGATGATCCGCGCACCGTCGGCGATCGCGGCCGATGCTTGTGCGCGGACGTCGTCAAGCGCCGCGCGCAATCCGGCGCCACCCTTGGCTACCGGGTACAGGCACCGAATCACCTTGGCGCTCATGCCATGCCGATGCCCGTTGATCTCGGCCTCTGGGTCCATGTTCACCAGCTTGGCGAGTTCGTGGTTGCGCAGAATCGGCTGCTGCAACACGATTTGGCGGCACGAGTTCTCGTCGGGCGACAACAGGTCGCCCTCGGGCCCGATCACGCCTTGCAGACTGGTGACCACTTCCTCACGGATCGCGTCCAGCGGCGGGTTGGTGACCTGAGCGAACAACTGCTGGAAGTAGTCGTAGAGCATCCGAGGCCGCTGGGACAGTACCGCGACCGGAGTATCGGTGCCCATCGACCCGATTGGTTCCGCGCCGGCGCGCACCATCGGCGCGACGAGCAGGTTCAACTCTTCGTAGGTGTAGCCGAACACCAACTGGCGCAAGACGATCCGGTGGTGCGGCATCCGCACGTACGGGCCTTGCGGCAACTCCTCCAGCGCGACCAGTCCGTTGTCCAGCCAGTCCTGGTACGGATGCTCGGCGGCCAGCTCGGCCTTGATCTCCTCGTCGGAGACGATGCGGCCCTGTGCTGTGTCCACGAGGAACATGCGGCCCGGCTGCAGGCGCATCCGCTTGACCACCGTCGCCGGGTCGAGGTCGAGCACCCCGGCTTCCGACGCCATCACGACGAGCCCGTCGTTGGTGACCCAAATCCGCGACGGCCGCAGGCCATTGCGGTCCAGCACCGCACCCACCACAGTCCCGTCGGTGAACGTCATCGATGCCGGGCCGTCCCAGGGTTCCATCAGCGAGGCGTGGTACTCGTAGAACGCACGCCGCGCGGGATCCATCGACTCGTGACGCTCCCACGCCTCGGGGATCATCATCAGCACTGCGTGCGCGAGACTGCGCCCGCCGAGGTGCAGCAGCTCGAGCACCTCGTCGAAGCGGGCGGTGTCAGAGGCACCCGGCGTGCAGATCGGCAACAACTTCTCCACATCTTGCGCGGAACCGAAGATGTCGGTGGAGATCAACGCCTCTCGCGCGCGCATCCAGTTCTCGTTGCCGGTGACCGTGTTGATCTCGCCGTTGTGCGCGATCCGCCGGAACGGGTGCGCCAGCGGCCAGGACGGGAACGTGTTCGTCGAGAAGCGGGAATGCACGATGCCCAGCGCGCTGGTCATCCGATCGTCTTGCAGATCAAGGTAGAACTCCTTGAGCTGCGGCGTGGTCAACATCCCTTTGTAGACGAACGTCTGCCCGGAAAGGCTGGGGAAGTAGACCGTTTCCCGGCCCGGGCCGTCCTGGCCGGGGCCCTTGGTGCCGAGTTCGTGCTCGGCGCGCTTGCGCACGACGTAGACGCGCCGCTCCAGGTCCATGCCCGAGGCGGCCGGATCCATCCCGTCGCTTCGCTCGCCCAGGCAGATGAACACCTGCCGGAAGGTCGGCATCGCGTCGCGGGCGAGGGCGCCCAGCGACGACTCGTCGGTGGGGACGTCGCGCCAGCCCAGGACCTCCAGGCCCTCGGCTTCGGCGATCTTTTCGACCGCCGCGCAGGCCTCGGCGGCCTCCTTCGATGATTGCGGCAGGAACGCCATCCCGGTCGCGTAGCTGCCCCGCTCCGGCAGCTCGAAATCGACGACCGCGCGCAAGAACTCGTCGGGCACCTGGATCAGGATCCCGGCGCCGTCACCAGTGTGTGGTTCGGCGCCCTGAGCGCCGCGGTGCTCGAGGTTCAGCAGGGCGGTGATCGCCTTGTCGACGATGTCGCGGCTGCGCCGGCCGTGCATGTCGACGACCATGGCAACGCCGCACGCGTCGTGTTCGAACGCGGGGTTGTAGAGCCCAGCAGCTCGGGGCGCCATTCCCACCTACCTCTTCCGCATGCCTTAGCGAAGTCTTGTACGTTGCCATCGGCCTTGTCGATTTTGCGCCGATTTAGTCCCGCCGCAAATACCGGCGGACCGTCCTGAAGGGGTGCAGCCGTGCCACGCTGAACGGCGCACTTGTCCCAGTTTCGACAAGTGGGGAAAACGATATGACAAAACTCGGCTGACATGCCAACTTAGCCGACCCTAACCGCGTTGCCGCTCGCCTCCGGCGATCCCTGGCAAGCGACCCACGGCCGACCCCGATGTGGCTGTGCCGCTTGTCAATTCATGCTACGCCCGGGTGCCGTCGGGCCGCGCACGCGTGAGCTACTTAACAGGGCTGTCCGAATTGCCGCTGCCGTAGCCGGACGCGGGCTCCCCTCCTGCCCGCGCTAGCCACGTACGGCGTAGCCATCCGTTGCCAGCTGATCTGGGCCAGCGTCGAACGATTTAGACCGATCACGGCGCGCCGCGCAGGTGCTAAACCACGCTGGTTGATATCGATAGCACGATAGCATTTTTCTGTGGCACAGATACTCATAAGGCAACTCGACGACGACACTAAAACCAAGTTGCAACGCCTGGCTCGCAAACATGGTCGCAGCACTGAGGAGGAGGTGCGCGAGATCCTACGAATCGCCGTCCTGGCGGCCGACGACCCGCCACAGCGGCTCGGCTCCCGCATCGCGGCCCGCTTCAACCGGGTTGGACTGACGGACGACATCCGGGAATTGCGCGCACAATCCGTGCAACCGGCGCAGTTCGAATCATGATTTTGCTGGATACGAACGTGCTTTCCGCCCTGATGCGCGCCACGCCTGATCCCGTCGTGGTGGATTGGCTCGACAACCAGCCCGCAGAATCAATCTGGACGACGACCGTAACGATCTTTGAAATCCGTGCTGGTATAGAACTTTTCGTGCCCGGTCGGCGACGCAAGCAGCTCGACCAAGTCTTTTCTCAACTGTTGGCAGAGGACCTCAACGGTCGGGTTCAATCGTTCGATCAGATGGCTGCCCTCGCCGCCGGGAGCATTGCGGCGAACCGACAGCGCGCCGGCCGGGTGGTGGAGATTCGTGATGTTCAAATCGCCGGTATCGCGACGGCTCGTAATGCGACGGTGGCGACTCGGAACACTCGTCATTTCGAGGGAACGGGCGCCCGGCTGATCAACCCATGGGATTGACTGGCATGCCTCAGATCGCCTGCCGGCTCAGCTCGGTTGCCGCGCGGACGCCGGCAGTGCCGGCGGAGTGCTCCACGCGATGAGCGCACCCGAGGCCTGTGACCGGGTGCAATACATGGCCTTGCCGGGTTGCGCAGGCTCGGCGAACAGGTCGCCGACGATCTTGCCGGCAGATCCACATCCTCCGCTCTTCGATCAGCGGGTGTCATCGGCGTCCGATGTAGCGGGCGGCGGATCGCGACGAGGACCTCTCGCTCAGGCCACGCGACGACAGTCATCCAGCATGCACAGCGTCGACGACTCATCGCTGCACCTACGCAAGCGGGCGTTGCCCGGGATGCGCTGCAGGCTATGGTCCTGCCGGGCCGAACCTCGATACGCTTCGCCGCATGAAGCCGTACGTGGCGGCTCTGGAGACGCTGTCGGCCTGGATCGAACAGTCGGGAATTGCCGCCACGACGATCCCGGAGGCCTGCAACACCACCCGAGCGTCACTCACGTTCGTCGACACCACCGCCAACCCCGTCACCTGCGTCAATTGGTCGAAAGGCTCCACAGACCGCCCCGCCGTCACCACCGTGCTGTCCGGCAAGGGCCTGCCGATTCCCGTCGGCGCGGACTCGCGGCTGCTGCAGCTCATCAAGGACTCGCGCAGACCACCGAGCGTCGAAGCCGATCAGGTATGTATAAGCCCAAGCGCCACCAACCCGGTGATGTCGACCAGTGCGGCCCCCGCCGCCGCCAGCCGTGAATCGCTGTGGTGGATCAGCGACCAGGGAGTGCGGTACGGAATCTCGCTCGACGACGACTCGCTACGGTCCCTGGGGATCACGCCGGGGCGGCCCGGGCAGACGCCTTGGCCACTGGTTCGGGTGTTCGCCGCCGGCCCAGCACTCCCCCGGCGGGACGCGCTGACTCAGCACGACACCGTCTCGACGTCCGTGCAAGCCGCGCTGCTGGGCCAGCCACAATGACAGTTCCCTAAGACAAGGAGATCGATCCCGCCGTGACAGAACGCGACGACTTTCCGGAGCATCTCGGTCCACCGCCGAATGACGAACCCTTGCGGCCCGCAGAGCCCGCCGCGGGTGGGGAGCAGAGCCCGCCCCGGCCGCTCGATCCCGCCCCGCGCCTCTCGGAACCGGGGACGACGCCCCCGCCGTGGCAGGCCCCGCCGGAGCCCAGCCGCGCCCAGACCGGGCCTCACCCGCGCACCGCGCCGCGCGACCTACCACCACCACCGAGGGAGCCGGCGCCGGATGACACCCGCGTGTTCAATGCGCAGCGCCCCGATCGGCCAGCGGCCTGGCCACCGCGGGACACGCCTCGCGAGCCAACCGGCCAGGCGAGGCCGAGCGGAGGATGGCATGCCGCACCCCGCTGGCAAGAGCCCGCGACACCAGCGACGAACTGGTCTTATGTCGACAGCATCCGGTCCAGCGAGTTGGTGCCCATTCGAAAGCCTCCCCCCGGCAAAGGCTGGCGGCGGGCCTTACACACGATGACCTTCGGTCTGGTGAATCTGGGCATGTCACCCGACGAGCAGCGGCTGGCTGGGCTGGAATCCAAGATCCGGTCCCTGCTGCGCGGCCACTACAAGATCGGTGTGCTCGGGAAGGGCGGCGTCGGCAAAACCACAATCGCCGCCAGCATTGGCTCGATCTTCGCCGAGTTGCGTCAGGACGACCGCGTGGTCGCGATCGACGCCGACACATCGTTCGGCAAGCTCGGCAGCCGGGTCGATCCGCACGCCGCAGGCTCATATTGGGAACTGGCTGCCGACGAGCACCTGGACTCGTTCGCGGACGTGCGTAGCCGCGTCGGCAACAATTCGGCGGGGTTGTTCGTGCTTGCGGGCGAGGCATCCACCGCGCGACGGCGGGTGCTCGACCCGGCGGTCTACCGGGAGGCCGCGGGTCGCCTGGATCGCCACTTCACGATCTCGATCATCGACTGCGGTTCGACGATGGACAGCCCCGTGACGCAAGAGGTGCTGCGCGACCTCGACGCGCTGATCGTGGTCTCGTCGCCGTGGGTGGACGGTGCCGCGGCGGCTGGTCAGACGATGGAGTGGCTGGCCAACCGCGGCCTCACCGGGCTGTTGCACCGCACGGTTGTAGTGCTCAACGATTCCGACGGGCACGCCGACAAGCGCACCCGCACCATCCTGCACCAGCAGTTTTCCAGCCGAGGTCAGGTGGTCGTCGAGGTGCCGTTCGACGCCCACCTGCGGCCGGG
>DATBFF010000055.1:0-27856 GCA_036558625.1 Mycobacterium sp.
CGGCTGGAATAGACGGCCAGGCGAAATAGCTTTCAACGAGCATGACCGAAGCACCTGATCCGGAAATGCTGAAGAACTTCAACCAAAACATCGTCGACGAGTTTCGCGCCAATGGCGGCAAGGTCGGGGGACAGTTCGCTCAGGCTAATTTGCTCCTTTTGACCACGACCGGTGCCAAATCCGAAAAGCGGCGGGTCAGTCCACTGGCCCATCTCGATGTCGACGGCAAGATGATCATCGTCGGCTCGTATCGGGGCGCCGATATAAATCCGGCATGGGTGCACAATCTGCGCGCCAATCCGCGGGCGCACATCGAGGTCGGTTCGCAGTCCTACGACGTCACCGCGCGAGAGCTGCCGCGCGAGGAAAGAGACGAGGTTTGGGCGCACATCGTGGCCCGCGCACCAGGCTTCGGCGAGTACCAGTCGAAGACCAGCCGAGTCATCCCGCTCTTCGAACTGCGACGTGCCTAAAACGGCCTTGCTACGCCCGACGATGAGGATTTGATGCATTCGTAAAACAATGTCCCGAACGCCAATCCTGCAGGTACAGTGGATTCACACCTCAGAAGTGAGCATTTCGAACGGCGACCGGCGCACGATCGCTGAGACCCGACAAACAGGAAGTGTGAAGATGGCATCCCTTGGATTCACCGCTCGCCGGAGCGCTTTCGGGCTTGCGATCGCGCTTGCGGCCTTTGTTGCCCCCGCGGTGGCTGTCGCGCCGATGGCCGCCGCCGATCCCGGCTGCACTAGCAGCACCGAACCCGGCAATGCGTCCTTGAACTGCGGGCCTGAAGCGGTCGGCGGGCTGGGCGCCCCCAGTGAAATGGATTTGACCGACATCAACGAAGGGGCCGCGTCGCCCGCCTCGCCGGTGCACGGTCAGGGCCGCTGACCTCTGATCCTCCCGCCGTCGTGGTATGCCTGAAGCGTGGCCGACGGTCTGTTTGACGTTCCCGGCGCGGGCGACTCCGTTGACTGGCAGGGCCGTGGTGGTCACGTGGCTGCGCCTCTGGCCGTGCGAATGCGGCCGGCCGCCCTCGACGAAGTCGTCGGCCAGTCGCATCTGCTGACCCCCAATTCGCCACTGCGCCGTTTGGTCGAAGGTTCGGGCGCCGCGTCCGTGATCCTCTACGGGCCGCCCGGCACCGGGAAGACGACGCTGGCATCGCTGATTTCGCAGGCCACCGGCCGTCGCTTCGAGGCGCTGTCGGCGGTCTCTGCGGGGGTCAAGGAAGTCCGTGCCGTGATCGAGACGGCACGGCGCGCCGCCGCTTACGGTGAGCAGACCGTCCTGTTCATCGACGAGGTGCACCGCTTCTCCAAGACCCAGCAGGACGCGCTGCTCGCCGCCGTCGAGAACCGGGTGGTTCTGCTCGTCGCCGCAACCACCGAGAACCCGTCATTCTCTGTCGTGGCTCCGCTGCTGTCGCGGTCACTGATCCTGCAGTTGCACCCGCTGAGCGCCGACGACATCCGCACGGTGCTGCACAGAGCCATCGACGACGAACGAGGCTTAGGCGGCCAGGTGCCCGTCGACGGCGACGCGCTCGAGCTGCTGGTGCAACTGTCGGCCGGCGACGCCAGGCGCGCGCTGACGGCCCTGGAGGTCGCATCGGAGAGCGGAGAGCCGGTCACCGTCGAAGTGATCGAGCAGTCGCTCGACAAGGCGGCCGTTCGCTACGACCGCGACGGTGACCAGCACTACGACGTGATAAGCGCGTTCATCAAGTCGGTGCGCGGCTCAGACGTCGACGCTGCCCTGCACTACCTGGCCCGCATGCTCGTCGCCGGAGAGGACCCGCGGTTCGTCGCCCGCCGGCTGATGATTCTGGCCAGCGAGGACATTGGGATGGCCGACCCTTCCGCGCTGCAAACCGCGGTCGCTGCCGCACAGACGGTCCAGCTGATCGGGATGCCCGAGGCGCAGCTGACGCTCGCACATGCCACGATCCACCTGGCGACGGCACCGAAGTCCAACGCCGTCGTCGCGGCAATCGGAGCCGCGATGAACGACATCAAAGCCGGCAAGGCGGGGCTGGTGCCGGCGCATCTGCGCGACGGTCATTACTCGGGTGCGGCCGCACTCGGCAATGCGATCGGCTACAAGTACTCCCATGACGACCCCGATGGCGTTGTGCCGCAACAGTATCCGCCCAACGAGCTCGTCGGCGTGGACTATTACCGGCCCACTGAGCACGGCAACGAGCGCGAGATCGGTAAGCGTCTGCAGCGATTGCGGGCGATCATCCGCACACGGCGTTGACGTCAACGGTGGCCAACTGCCGCTGGCCCGATATTGCGTTCAGGGCTGCGCAACCGCCTCGACCACAGCCGTGTGCGCAGTATTGACACGGCTCGGGTCCCGTCATAGGTTATAGTCAACTAATTCATTGATCAATGCTAGGGTTGACTAATGGGCATGCGTGATGACGAACTGGACCGCGCGTTCATGGCGCTCGCAGATGCGGTGCGCCGCGACATCGTCGCGCGGCTGTCGCGGGGACCGGCCACTGTCAACGAGCTCGCCGCGCCGTTCGCCATCACCAAGCAAGCGGTGTCCAAGCACATCGCGGTGCTCGAGCATGCCGGCCTGGTCACCAGGACACGCGACGCGCAGCGGCGCCCAGTGCACCTCGATGCGGCCGCGCTGGAACAGCTCACCGCCTGGATCGACCGCTACCGGCTCAACGCCGAACGCAATTACCGCCGACTTGACGGCGTCCTCGCAGGCATCAGAAAGAAGGAGAAGAAATGACCAACGCGCTCAACCTCGTCGCACCCGTCGATACCCTCGCGATGGACTTCACCCGAGAGTTCGACGCACCCGCAGAGGCCGTCTTCCGCGCGCACGCCGACGCTGAGTTGGTCAAGCAGTGGCTCGGCCCGCACGGCTACCAGATGCAAATCGAGCAGTGGGACTTTCGCACCGGCGGCGGTTACCGCTATCTGCACACCGATCCCGCCGGCGGCCGGTACGGGTTCACCGGCGTGTACCACCGGGTCAGGCCCGACGAATTGATCATCCAGACGTTCGAATACGACGGCGCGCCGGACGCGGTCAACTTGCAATACATGTGGTTCGACGACCTCGGCGCCGATCGCACCCGGCTGCGCGGCCGATCGATCTGCCCGAGCACCCAGGCCCGCGACGCGCTGCTGGCCTCCGACATGGAAAGCGGCATGACGCAGGGTTACGAACGCCTCGAGGCGGTACTCAAGGCGCTTTGATCACGCCAATTCGGGCACCCGCAGGTGCGCGAGCGCCAGCTCGAACTCGCACACGTCGATCTGGTCTGCGCCCAGGTCCCGCAGCCGCGCCGTCCGCAACGACCTGGCCGATTCCCGGTTGCGCTCCATCGCGTCACTGCTGTCGAAGACCACCGACGACACGCCGCGCCTCGACGCCCGGTCGACGAGCAGGCTGGCACTGCAGAACCCGTCGAGTTCCTCCAAGGCAGGCAGCACGGTGTCGCGGTACAGCTCGATCGACCCGCCCGCCTGGCCGTCAGGGATCTTGAACCAGGTCACCCGTGCGCACGCGCCGTCACCGGAGTGGTGGTCGCGATGCAGCACCGCGATCTGCCACATGTCGACCGTCGCGCTGCCCCGGAAGCTCTCTGCCGCGCGGTCGCGGATCGGGACCACCTGTTCCGCGCTGGCGAGCATGGCGTCCTCGCTATCCCACGCGGTCGTGGCGATGCACCGGCCAGATTCCCTGTCGACGAGTAGAGAGAGCCCCATGCAGCCGGTCATGGTTTCGACGGCCGGCATGACCTCGTCGGTGACGTACGCAATCCCCGCGTCGATGCCCTCCGGCTGCGCCTCAATTGTGGTTGAGCGTGCGTACACATTCGCTCCCTTGCTCTGGGCAGCGCCCCGGCAGCGCCACCGGTCCGATGACTACGTTCCTCCTGCCGCCCGGGCAAGGCAATACGAAATCGAAGGTCCGTACGCTGGAGTTATGGACTCCGACGTGCTCGAGATCGACACCTCCCGTCGACGCATCGTCGATCTGACCGACGACGTGCGCACGTTCTGCGCATCGCGTGGGGACGGCCTGTGCAACGTGTTCGTCCCCCACGCCACCGCCGGCGTCGCGGTCATCGAGACCGGTGCCGGCAGCGACGACGACCTCGTCGACACCCTCGAACGGTTGCTGCCGCGCGACGAACGTTATCGTCATGCGCACGGGTCGTCTGGCCACGGCGCCGACCATGTGCTGCCCGCGCTGGTGGCGCCGTCGGTGACGGTGCCCGTCGAGGCCGGTGAACCGCAACTCGGCACCTGGCAAAGCGTCGTGCTCGTGGACCTCAACCGGGACAACCCCCGGCGGTCGGTCCGGTTGAGCTTCGTCGGTGGCTAACCGGTGACCGGTAGGGTGATCGGGTCGAACGACCAGTAGAAAAGACAGCGACAGCACGTGCAGACACACGAAATCAGGAAGCGCTTCCTGGCCCACTTCGTGAACGCGGGTCACACCGAGGTGCCCAGCGCCTCGGTGATCCTCGATGACCCCAACCTGCTGTTCGTCAACGCGGGAATGGTGCAGTTCGTGCCGTACTTCCTCGGCCAGCGCACGCCGCCCTATGTCACCGCGACCAGTATCCAAAAGTGCATCCGCACACCCGACATCGACGAGGTTGGTGTCACGACCCGGCACAACACCTTCTTCCAGATGGCCGGCAACTTCTCGTTCGGCGACTACTTCAAGAAGCGTGCTATCGAGCTGGCCTGGACACTGCTGACCAACCCCGTCGACAAGGGCGGCTACGGGCTGGAGCCTGAAAAGATCTGGGCCACAGTCTATTTGGATGATGACGAGGCCGCACAGCTGTGGCAGGGGGTAGCAGGCCTGCCCGCCGATCGGATTCAGCGCCGCGGCATGTCAGACAACTACTGGTCGATGGGTATACCCGGACCGTGCGGCCCATCCTCGGAGATCTACTACGACCGCGGGCCGGCGTACGGCCCCGAGGGCGGACCCGTCGTCACTGAAGATCGCTACATCGAGATCTGGAATCTCGTGTTCATGCAGAACATTCGCGGTGAAGGCACCTCGAAGTCCGATTTCGAAATCCTCGGGCCGTTGCCGCGTAAGAACATCGACACCGGCATGGGCGTCGAGCGGATGGCGTGCGTGCTGCAGGGCGTCGACAACGTCTACGAGACGGACCTACTGCGGCCGGCTATCGACAAGGTCGCCGAGATCGCGCCGCGCGGCTACGGCACCGGCAGTCACGAGGACGACGTCCGCTATCGGATCATCGCCGACCACAGCCGTACCGCCGCGATTTTGATCGGTGACGGCGTCAGCCCGGGCAACGACGGCCGCGGATATGTGTTGCGCCGCTTGCTGCGTCGCATCGTTCGCGCGGCCAAGCTACTTGGCATCGACGCGCCGATCGTCGCGGACCTGATGCTCACCGTCCGCGACGCGATGGGGCCGTCGTACCCGGAACTGGTCACCGACTTCGACCGGATCACCCGCATCGCGCAGGCCGAGGAGGCGGCCTTCAACCGCACACTCGCGTCGGGCTCGCGGTTGTTCGAGGAGGCGGCGAGTGCGACGAAGGCCGCCGGTGCGACGGTGCTGTCGGGCATCGACGCGTTCACGCTCCACGACACCTACGGGTTCCCGATCGACCTCACGCTGGAGATGGCGGGGGAAGCGGGACTGACGGTCGACGAGGCCGGCTTCCGCACCCTGATGGCCGAGCAACGAGAACGCGCGAAGGCCGACGCCGCCGCGCGTAAGCACGCGCATGCCGACCTGTCGGCCTACCGGGAGTTGGTTGACGCAGGACCGACCGAGTTCACCGGTTTCGACGAACTCAGTTCGGAGGCAAAGATTCTCGGGATCTTTGTCGACGGCAGGCGGGTACCGGTCGTCGCTCACGATCCGCAGGCGCAGGCAGCGCAACGCGTCGAGCTGATCCTCGACCGCACACCTCTGTACGCCGAGTCCGGTGGCCAGATCGCCGACGAAGGCTCGATTACCGGTACCGGCGCCGGGGCCAGCGCGAAGGCCGCCGTCACCGACGTGCAGAAAATCGCGAAAACGCTATGGACACACCGGATCAACGTCGAGTCGGGGGAGTTCGTCGAGGGCGACACAGTGGTCGCAGCCGTCGACCCCCGCTGGCGCCACGGTGCCACCCAGGGGCATTCCGGTACTCATCTTGTACACGCCGCGCTGCGGCAAGTCTTGGGGCCCAATGCTGTTCAGGCCGGATCGCTGAACCGGCCCGGATACTTGCGGTTCGACTTCAACTGGCAGGGCGCGCTGACTGAAAACCAACGCACCCAGATCGAGGAAGTCAGCAACGAGGCCGTCGAGGCGGACTTCGAGGTGCACACGTTCACGACCGAGCTGGACAAGGCCAAGGCAATGGGGGCGATGGCACTGTTCGGTGAGAGCTACCCAGACGAGGTCCGGGTGGTGGAGATCGGGGGCCCGTTCTCTCTTGAGTTGTGCGGCGGTACGCACGTGCACAATTCCGCGCAGGTCGGTCCGGTGACGCTTCTCGGCGAGTCCTCCATCGCGTCCGGTGTCCGTCGTGTCGAGGCCTATGTCGGGCTGGACGCTTTCCGCTACCTGACGAAGGAACGCGCGCTACTGGCCGGGCTGGCGTCGTCGCTGAAGGTGCCGTCGAATGAAGTGCCGGCCCGCGTGGCCACGCTGGTCGAGCGGCTCAAAGCGGCGGAAAAGGAACTGGAACGCTCACGGCAGGCATCGGCACGTGCTGCGGCCGCCAATGCGGCCGCGGGCGCCGAACAGATCGGTAGGGTCCGGGTGGTGGCCCAGCGAATGTCGGCGGAGGCTGCGGCGGAACTGCGGAACCTGGTCGGCGACATCCGCGGCCGCCTCGGCGGCGGACCGGCAATTGTGGCCTTGATCGCGGAGGGGGACAACGGCGCGGTGCCCTACGTCGTGTCGGTCAGCCCCGCCGCAGTCGACATCGGACTGCGAGCCGACGAGTTGGTGAAGCAGATCAACACGGCCGTCGACGGACGTGGCGGCGGAAAGGCAGAGCTGGCGCAGGGATCCGGCAAGGACACGAGCGGGATCGACGCCGCGCTATCGGCGCTGCGAACCGAGATCGCGCGGAGCTGACGGAGTGGCTGTCGGTGAAGATGGAGCCGCAGGGCCGGCGACATCAGGCGGTCGACTGCCGGATCGCCCCGGTAGCGACGACCCCGGGCGGGGCCGTCGCCTCGGCATCGACGCGGGCAGCGTCCGAATCGGTGTGGCCGCAAGCGATCCCGACGGCGTCCTGGCCACTCCGGTAGAGACCGTGCGCCGTGACCGCGTCGGCGGCCACCTGCGGCGGCTGACGGAGTTGGTCAACGAGCTCGAGGTCGTCGAAGTCGTGGTCGGCCTGCCCCGCACACTGGCCGATCGCGCCGGACCGGCCGCGCAAGACGCAATCGCGCTGGCCGATGAGTTGGCCCAGCGCATCCCGCCGATTCCGGTGCGCCTGGCCGACGAGCGGCTGACCACGGTGACGGCTCAAAGGTCGTTGCGAGAAGCGGGAATTCGCACCAAAGCACAGCGGGCGGTCATCGACCAGGCCGCGGCCGTGGCGATTTTGCAGGGATGGCTCGATCAGCGTCGGTCACGTGGTAGGGCCGACCGTGACTGACGGCTGGAAACGCGAACGCACGGATCCCGTCGCGGTCGGGCCGGCCCGGCCAACCTCCCGCACCGAGCGGGTCCGCAGAGAACGAATTCGGCGGCGCCGCAAGAACACTCGCATGCTGATCGTTGCCGCCCTGGTTGTCGTCGTCGTTGCTGCGGTGTTTCTGGGATCACGCTTGTGGCATTCGTTCTTCGGTGACTACTCCGGCGGCGGCAAGAGTGACGTCGTCATCCAGGTCCACGACGGCGACTCCACTCGCGCGATCGGCCAGACGCTGGAGGACAAAGATGTCGTGGCGTCCGTCCAGAAGTTCGTCGAAGCGGCCAAAGACAATTCAGCGATGTCGTCGATTCAGCCGGGTTACTACAAGATGCGCACCGAGATTTCGGCCGCCGATGCCGTCGACCGGCTGACCGACCCGAAGAGCCGGGTAGGCAAGCTGGTGATTCCGGAGGGGCGACAGCTCGATGACGTCCGGGAGGTCAAGTCCAACGTTGTAACCGAGGGCATCTTCACGTTGATCTCGCGCGCGTCGTGCGTCCGGCTCGACGGCAATCAGCGCTGCGTGCTCGTCAACGACTTGCGCAACGTGGCCAGCAACGGTTCACCGTCGGCGCTGGGCGTCCCGGATTGGGCGGCGAAGCAGGTCGCGGCCATGGGCGGTGACCACCGCCGCCTGGAAGGATTGATCGCGCCCGGCACCTGGAACATCGACCCGTCGTGGACGGCTGCGCAGATGCTGGCGACGCTGATCGCTGACAGCGCCACTGCATACTCGCAGCGCGGGCTCGGCGCATCCGCTGACGGGCAGAGCATGTCGGCGTACCAAACGCTGATCGTCGCGTCGTTGGTGCAGCGCGAATCCAAGCCCGCAGATTTCGCCAAGGTGGCCCGGGTAATCTACAACCGGCTGCAGGTACACCAGAAACTCGAATTCGACTCGACGATCAACTACCCGCTGGACCGGCAAGAGGTCGCAACCACCGACGCCGACCGCGCCCGCAACACGCCGTGGAACACTTACGTCAACGAGGGGCTGCCCCAGACGCCGATCTGCTCACCGAGCGAGCCGGCATTGGCCGCAGCGGAGCGGCCGGAGCCAGGCGACTGGCTGTACTTCGTCACCGTGGACATGCAGGGCACGACGCTGTTCACCCGCGATTACAAGGAGCACCTGGCCAACATCGAGCTGGCCAAGCGCAACGGTGTTCTCGACAGCGCGCGATGACGCGTAGAGCCGCGGTGCTGGGGTCGCCCATCGAGCATTCGCGGTCACCGCAACTGCACCTTGCCGCCTATCGCGCGTTGGGTCTGGGCGACTGGACGTATGACCGCATCGACTGCACCGCAGACCAATTGCCGACGGTCGTCAATGGTTTCGGACCCGAATGGGTGGGCGTGTCGGTGACGATGCCCGGCAAGTTCGCCGCGCTGCGGTTCGCCGACGAACGCAGCGAGCGCGCTGAGCGCGTCGGATCGGCTAACACGCTCTTACGCACGGCGAGCGGGTGGCGGGCAGACAACACCGACGTCGACGGCGTGGCGGGCACGCTGCAGCGCGTCGACGGCGAGCTCGTCGTGCTCGGTGCGGGCGGCACTGCGCGCGCCGCCGTGGTCGCCGCCCAATCGCTCGGCGCGACCCGGGTGGTCGTTGTCGCCCGCAACCCTGCCAAGGCAGAGCCGCTACTTGCCCTGGCCGCCACGCTCGGTGTCGACGGCAGGTGGCGCGCGTTCAGCGACCCTGCTCTCGCCGACGAGGTCGCCACTGCCGGTGCGGTCGTCAGCACGGTTCCGGCCGACGCCGCGGCGTCGTACCTGACGGCGTTGCGGCGCGCGCCGCTGTTGCTTGACGCGATCTACGACCCCTGGCCCACGCCGCTGGCGGCCGCGGTGGCCGAGACGGGCGGCCACGTGATCGACGGGCTACAGATGCTGTTGCATCAGGCGTTCGCGCAAGTGGAGTTGTTCACCGGCCGGCCCGCGCCCAAAGAAGCAATGAGGGCCGCGCTGCGCTGACGCTACGAAGTTTTCGGACGCCAGACGCCGAACCTGTTTCCCAGCGGGTCGACGAGGTGAGCGAATTCGATCGCGCCGTTATCGGTGAACGGAACAGCCGTGGTCGCGCCTAGCTCCTCTGCCTTGCTGATCGCGGCTTTGACGTCGCCCACATGGACGTAGAAGATCGCCCAGTTGGCCCCGCCCATCGTCGACGTGTCCCACAATCCGCCGCGATCGGCGTCGATCATGCTGTACGCAGCGGGTTCTGCGATGTCCCACCCGAACAGCGGCCCGTAGAACGCGCGTGACGCGTCTGGGTCGGAGGAACCGATTTCGAAATAGTCGATGTTGTTGGTCATCACGCCATCATGCATCCGGCCACCGACAGAAACTGTCGTCTGGACGGGACATCTAATTAGCGCCGTCGATGGCCGAATGTGCGACGTAGTCTCCGACCATGGGGCGGGGGGCGTGCGTTGTCGTGCTGGTGTGGTTCGCGGCGTTGTGTGTGTACGACGTGCGGCAGCGCCGCTTGCCCAATTGGCTGACGCTGCCGGGCGCCGCCGCCGTGTTGACGTTCGCGGCGCTGGCGGGCCGAGGGCTGCCGGCGCTCGTCGGCGCGGGCGCGCTGGGGCTGCTGTATCTCGTCGTCTGCACGACGGGCGCGCTGGGCGGCGGCGACGTGAAACTGGCGCTCGGTGTCGGCGCGATCGGCGGGTACTTCGGCGCCGACGTGTGGCTGCTGGCCGCCCTCGCCGCTCCGCTGCTGACGACGGTCTGGGCGCTCGTCGCATTCGTCTGCCGCGGCGCCCGCACGGTTCCGCACGGCCCGGCGATGTGCATCGCGACCGCCGCGGCGGCCACGCTCGCCCTCCTCTAGCGCCGGAACGGTAGTCCACGTGGTCCGCACTCGCACTTTCCCTCGCGGACTACCGTTCCGGCGATTGAGGGGTGAGCCGCTGGCCGTGGGAAGATGGGATGCGTGTTGCGATGGACGACGGCCGGCGAGTCGCACGGCCGTGCGCTGGTGAGCATGCTCGAGGGCATGGTCGCCGGGGTTTGCATCACCTCCGACGACATCCGCGTCCAGTTGGCCCGGCGCCGCCTCGGGTATGGCCGCGGCGCTCGGATGAAGTTCGAGGCCGACGAGGTGACGGTGCTGACCGGAGTCCGTCACGGCGTCACGCTCGGCGGCCCGATCGCCGTCGAGATCGGCAATACCGAATGGCCGAAATGGGAGGCCGTGATGGCCACCGACCCGGTGGACCCGCAGCGGCTGGCTGACGTGGAGGGTTCGGCCCGCAACGCGCCGCTGACCCGGCCGCGGCCCGGACACGCCGACTATGCCGGCATGCTCAAATACGGCTTCGACGACGCCCGCCCGGTCCTGGAGCGGGCCAGCGCGCGCGAGACCGCGGCGCGCGTCGCCGCAGGCACGGTCGCGCGGGAGTTCTTGAAGCAGGCCGTCGGCGTCGAGGTGCTCTCACACGTCATTTCGATCGGGGCGTCGAAACCCTACGACGGGCCGCCACCGGGCCCCGGCGACCTCGACGCGATCGACGCCAGCCCCGTCCGCGCCTTCGACGAGCAGGCACAGCAGGCGATGGTCGACGAGATCGAGGCCGCCAAGCGCGACGGCGACACCCTCGGCGGCGTCGTCGAGGTCGTCGCATCCGATCTGCCGGTCGGGCTGGGCTCGTTCACCAGCGGCGACAACCGCCTGGACAGCCAACTGGCCGCCGCAATCATGGGCATCCAGGCGATCAAGGGCGTCGAGATCGGCGACGGGTTCGAAACCGCCCGCAGGCGCGGCAGTGTCGCGCACGACGAGATGTACCCGGGACCAGAAGGCGTCTTGCGATCGACCAACCGCGCCGGCGGCTTGGAGGGTGGCATGACCAACGGCCAACCGCTGCGCGTGCGCGCGGCGATGAAACCGATCTCGACGGTTCCGCGCGCGCTCGCCACCGTCGACATGGCCACCGGCGACGAGGCCGTCGCGATCCACCAGCGCTCGGATGTCTGCGCGGTGCCCGCCGCCGGCGTCGTCGCCGAATCGATGGTCGCGTTGGTCCTCGCGCGGGCGGTGCTCGAGAAGTTCGGTGGCGACTCGATCACCGAGACCAAGAACAACATCGCGTCGTATCTCGAAAGCATCAACTCACGCGAAAACACGCGGGCATCGGGGTAGCGACCGATGGCACCCAAGGCCGTACTGATCGGGCTGCCCGGCTCCGGCAAGTCGACGATCGGCCGGCGTCTCGCCAGAACACTCGAGGTGTCGTTGCTCGATACCGACGCGGCGATCGAGGCCAAGACCGGTCGCAGCATTGCCGACGTGTTCGCCACCGATGGCGAGCAGGAATTCCGGCGCATCGAGGAGGAGGTCGTGCGCGCGGCGCTCGCCGACCACGACGGGGTGCTCGCACTCGGTGGCGGCGCGGTCACGACTCCCGGCGTCCGCGAGGCGTTAGCCGGTCACACGGTTATCTATCTGGAAATCAATGCGTCCGAAGGGGTTCGCCGCACCAGCGGCAGCACGGTGCGGCCGTTGCTCTCCGGTCCCGATTCCGCGGCGAAATACCGTGCGCTGATGACCGATCGCATCCCGCTATACCGGCGCGTGGCCTCCATGCGGGTCAACACGAACCGCCGCAATCCCGGCGCCGTGGTACGCCACATTGTCGAGCGCCTGCAGGAGCCGCAGCCGCCGCGGCGGCGCAGGCGGCGCAGCGCAACTCGTCGCTCGCCGATCTCACTGAATCCAGGCGAAACAACTCAGGCGCCGCCGAGCCCCGCGGCGCTGGCCGCACGCCACGCGGAGCGGACGCATCGTGACTGAGCTCATGCGCGTCGACGTAGCGGTCAGCCCGCCCTACCCCGTGTTCATCGGCACCGGCCTGCTTCCGGAGTTGGCGGCCCACCTCGGCGATGCTCATCGCGTCGCCATCCTGCACCAGCCGGTACTCGCTGACACTGCCGAGCAGATCCGGGTATCGTTGTCGGACAAGGGTATTGACGCACACCGTATCGAGATCCCCGACGCCGAGGCCGGAAAGGAACTGCGGGTGCTCGGCTTCATCTGGGAAGTGCTGGGCCGCATCGGTATTGGCCGCAAAGACACGCTTGTCAGCCTCGGCGGCGGTGCCGCCACCGACGTCACCGGGTTCGCCGCGGCCACCTGGCTGCGGGGCGTGTCGGTTGTGCACATCCCGACCACGCTGCTGGGCATGGTCGACGCCGCGATCGGCGGCAAGACCGGAATCAACACGCAGGCGGGCAAGAACCTGGTCGGCGCGTTCCATCAGCCGCGGACGGTGCTGGTCGACCTCGCGACACTGAAGACCTTGCCGCGCAACGAGATCGTCGCGGGCATGGCCGAGGTGGTCAAGGCCGGCTTCATCGCCGACCCGGTGATCCTCGACATGATCGCGCGCGATCCGCAGGCTGCGCTTGATCCCGGTAAAGACGTGCTGCCCGAGTTGATCCGGCGGTCCGTCGTGGTCAAGGCCGAGGTCGTGGCGGCCGACGAGAAGGAGTCGCAACTGCGTGAAATTCTCAACTACGGGCACACGCTCGGCCATGCGATCGAGCGCCGCGAGCGCTATCAGTGGCGCCACGGCGCGGCGGTGTCGGTCGGTCTGGTGTTCGCCGCCGAGTTGGCTCGGCTGGCGGGACGGCTCGACGACGCGACCGCCGAGCGGCACCGCGAGATTCTGACGTCGCTCGGCCTGCCGGTGACCTACGACGCGGACGCGTTGCCGCAACTGATCGAGTTCATGGCCGGCGACAAGAAGACCCGCGCGGGCGTGTTGCGGTTCGTGGTTCTCGACGGACTGGCCAGGCCCGGGCGGCTGGAGGGCCCGGACCCGTCACTGCTGGCGGCGGCTTACGCAGAGGTTGCGACACCGATGAGCCTCTCGGGCGAAGAGGAGACAGTACCGTGACGACGGTCAACGTGCTCAACGGTCCGAACCTGGACCGGTTGGGGCGGCGCGAACCCGAGGTATACGGCAGCACCACCTACCAAGAACTCGTCGCTCAGATCGAGCAGGCCGCCACCGAGGTGGGGTTGACGGCCGTTGTGCGGCAAAGCGACAGCGAAGCGGAGCTGATCGACTTGATACACCGGGCCGCCGACGCGGGTGAACCCGTGATCCTCAACGGCGCCGGGCTGACGCACACTTCGGTGGCGTTACGCGACGCGTGCGCAGAACTGCGGGCACCGCTGATCGAGGTGCACATCTCAAACGTGTTCGGCCGCGAGGAGTTTCGTCATCACTCGTACATCAGCGGCGTCGCGACAGGGGTGATCGTCGGCCTGGGGGTGCAGGGTTATCTACTGGCGCTGCGTTACCTCGCCGGCTGTTCCTGAGTCTTCTCTTCGTCGTCTTTCACGGCCTCGAACACATCGGTGTCGGGCCCGCCGTTCCCGCCGTGCTTGCGAACCGGGTGTTCCTTGCCGTAGCGCCGGTCCACGAGGAAGCGACCGAGCGCGACGCCGATCATCGCCATGACGAACACCAGCAGCGCGGTGAAGGCCGCGAACGTGGTGAGCTCGTTGAGCAACCCCGCCGCGTAGATCCCGGTGTAGAAGGTCGAGATCAGCCAGGTCACCGCGCCCGACACGATGCCGGCGACCAATCCGGCCAGCAACCACGTCATCGACAGGTCGGCGCGGCGGTCAGGATCGGGTTGCGCGTTCGCGTCCGCGCGGCCGTCGATGTACGCCCAGACCAGCACCACGATGGCATAGATGACGACGAGGAAGATGCTGATCAGTTGCGCCTGGGTCTCCCACTGGTTGATCATCGCGCCCTGCACCAAACGCAGGACGATCATCCCGAGCGCGAGTATCAGTCCGCGCAGCAACCATGACCTCATGGGCGCTGAGCCTAGCCTGTAGCGTCAAGTGCCGTGACACATTCCCAGCGACGCGACAACTTGTGTCGCTTGCTGGAGGTGGCCGAACTCGACGCGATGTTGGTCACCGACCTGGTCAACGTGCGGTATCTGACGGGTTTCACCGGTTCGAATGCCGCGTTGCTGGTTCACGCCGACGGCCGCGCCACGCTGGCAACCGACGGCCGGTACCGCACGCAGGCGGCGACGCAGGCGCCGGGAGTCGGGTTGGAGATCGAGCGTTCTTGCGCGCCTGCACTGATGCGGTTGGCCACAGCAGAGGGGCTCGCCCGGCTGGGATTCGAGAGCGATGTCGTGACGGTCGACGGTTACGACCAGCTCGCCGGCGCCGCCGACGGTGTCGAGCTGGTGCGGGCGGCGGGCACCGTCGAGGCGTTGCGTGAGGTCAAGGACGACGGCGAGAAGGCGTTGCTGCGGCTCGCATGTGAAGCCGCCGACGCTGCGCTGGCGGATCTGATCCAGCGGGGCGGGCTGGCACCGGGGCGAACCGAGCGGCAAGTGGCCCGCGATCTGGAAACGTTGATGGTCGACCGCGGTGCCGACGGGGTGTCCTTCGAGACGATTGTCGCGACGGGACCGAACTCGGCGATTCCGCATCACCGGCCGACGGACGCCGAGCTGGCGTCGGGGGACTTCGTCAAGATCGACTTCGGCGCGCTGGTCGCCGGCTACCACTCGGATATGACGCGGACATTCGTCCTCGGCCGTGCCGCGCAGTGGCAGCGCGACATCTACGGGTTGGTCGCCGCTGCGCAGCATGCCGGGCGCGACGCGCTGGCCCCGGGGGCCGAGTGCAAGGACGTCGACGCCGCCGCGCGCACGGTGATCGCCGAGGCGGGTTACGCCGAGAATTTCGGCCACGGCCTGGGTCATGGTGTCGGGCTGCAGATTCACGAAGCACCGGCGATCGGTGCCACGTCCGCCGGTACACTGCAGCTCGGTTCCGTGGTGACTGTGGAGCCCGGCGTCTACTTGCCGACCCGCGGCGGCGTGCGCATCGAGGACACGTTGATCGTCGGCGAAGACGCCCCCGAACTGCTGACCCGGTTCCCCAAGGAACTGGCGATCATTTGACCGAACACTAGGAGAACGACAAACCGTGGCAACGACTGCCGACTTCAAGAACGGCCTGGTCCTGCAGATCGATGGACAACTGTGGCAGATCGTGGAATTTCAGCATGTCAAGCCGGGTAAGGGTCCGGCATTCGTGCGGACCAAGCTCAAGAACGTGCTGTCCGGCAAGGTCGTCGATAAGACCTACAACGCCGGGGTGAAGGTGGAGACCGCGACGGTGGACCGGCGCGACACCACATACCTGTACCGCGACGGCTCGGATTTCATCTTCATGGACAGCGAGGACTACGAGCAGCACCACCTGCCCGAGTCGCTGGTCGGCGACGCCGCGCAGTTCCTGCTCGAGAGCATGCCGGTGCAGGTGGCGTTTCACGAGGGGAACCCGCTCTACATCGAGTTGCCCGTGACCGTCGAGCTCGAGGTCTCCCACACCGAGCCCGGGTTGCAGGGGGACCGGTCCAGCGCCGGCACCAAACCCGCGACGTTGGAGACCGGCGCGACCATCAACGTGCCGCTGTTCATCAACACCGGCGACAAGTTGAAGGTCGACTCGCGCGACGGCAGCTACCTGGGCCGGGTGAATGCCTGATCGGGGTCGCCACCAGGCGCGCAAACGCGCCGTCGATCTGCTGTTCGAGGCCGAAGCGCGCGGGCTGACCCCGGCCGAGGTCGCCGACACTCGCAATGCATTGGCGGACAAGCAATCCGGGGTGTCGCGGCTCAACACGTACACGGTCACTGTTGCGCATGGGGTGGCCGAGCACGGCGCGCACATCGACGATCTGATCTCCTCGCACCTGCAGGGCTGGACGCTGGATCGCCTGCCGGCGGTGGACCGCGCGATACTTCGGGTCGCCGTGTGGGAGTTGTTGCACGCCACCGACGTTCCCGAGCCGGTCGCCGTCGACGAGGCGGTCGAGCTGGCCAAGAAACTGTCGACGGATGACTCGCCGGGCTTCGTCAACGGTGTGCTCGGCCAGATCATGCTTGTGACGCCGCAGATCCGCGCCGCAGCGGAGGCTTTGCGCGGCTCGGCGGATACCGCCGGTCAGTGAATCCGGGCGCTGCCTCCGAGCCCGATTTCCAGCACGCTGCCGGTGACGACTCCCGGATCGGTGACCAGATAGAGCACTCCGCGACTGACGTCCTCGGGCTGAATCCAAGGCTGCGGTATCGGATTGGCTTTCATCATGCGGCGCACCAGCTCGTCGGGAACGTCGTCGTCGCCCTCCGGTTGCACCATCGGGGTCTGCGTCGTCGTCGGGCAGACGACGTTGACGGTGACGCCATCCTTCGCCACCTCCAGCGCCACTGACTTGGCCAGGCCGATGATGCCCCACTTGGTGGCGTTGTAGGCGGCCAGCTCCGGGATGCCCATGCGGCCGCCCATCGACGAGGTGACGACGATGCGGCCGAAGCGCTGGCGCCGCATGACCGGTATCGCGGCACGCAAAGTGTGGAAGACACCGGTCAGGTTGGTGTCGACGAGTTGGCGCCAAATGTCGTCGCTGACATCCTCGAGGCGTCCGGTGGCGACGACTCCGGCGTTGGCGAGCACCACGTCGAGGCCGCCGAGTTCGGTGACGGTCTGCTGCACCGCCGACTCGACCTGCGCCGGGTCTCGCACGTCGAGCGTGATCGGCAGGCACTTGCGGCCGAGTTCTTCGACACGCTTTGCGGTTTCGCGCAGGTCATCTTCGGTCCCCAACGGGTACGTGAGCCCGGTCATCGCGGTGGGGGCGTCGCCGAGCGCGATGTCGGCCCCTTCGCGGGCCAGCGCCAGTGCGTGGGCGCGGCCCTGGCCGCGGCCGCCGCCGGTGATCAACGCGACCCGCCCCTGTAGTGCACCCATGAATTGCGACCCTAGCAGCGCCGAAGTCTGCGGATTGACCGCCACCGCAGCCCAATTCGACTCAGCTCGATTCGAACTGAGAGATCTTTGCCGATGCGGCGCGATACGCCGCATCCGCGGCCTTTCCGCTGGTCGCCGTCGGGTCTTGGTGGCGGAATGTATCTGGTGCCCGCGGTGGCGACGCTTGATCTGCCCAAACGCGAGCGCGGGCTCACTTACCTTTTTCCCATGCCCGCCGCCATGTCACCGACGCCGCTGCGCCGTCCGCGTGCCGACCAGGCCCGGCAGGACGCCGACGTGCTGCGGCATCAGATTCACGCGGGCGCATACGACGACGGATTGGCGCCGGACGACGAACTGGCCGGTGAGTTCTTCGTGTCCCGGAACACGATTCGCGAGGCGCTGGCGATCTTGAAGACCGAAGGGCTGATCGACCGCGGCCCCAAGATCGGCACCCATGTCGCGCAACGCAAATACGACCACGACCTCGATGCGCTGCTCGGTCTCAAGGAGACGTTCAAGAATTATGGCGAGGTCCGTAACGAGGTACGCGCGGCGGTCAAGATTGCGGCGCCTCCGTCGGTCGCGCGCCCGCTGCTGCTCGAGCCGGCCTGGCAGATCCGGGAGGGCGCCGCCAAGGCGTTGTCGGGAGCTGCGGGGCAGGTCGCGATCCCGGCGCTGTCGCGGGCACTTGATGACCCGCACCTCGATGTTCGCAAGGCGGCGGTGCTCAGCCTGTCGCGTTGGGCGGCAACCGAACAAGCCGCCCAGGACGCGCTCGGTACCGCGCTGGACGACCGCGACGCCGACGTACGCGCGTACGCACGCCGTTATGGCACAGGGTAATCCGGCAACTCGATCGCGTCGGCGGTGGTGAACCACTTCTTCTCCGCGACACCGCGAAACGGCCGGCGCTGCATCCACTTCATCACCTGCGCGGTGATCACGATGTCGCTCTTGGACTTCGGCAGATAGCCGTCGATGCCGTTCGGCAGGTCCTGGCACCGGTCGATGTAGGGCCGCATCACCGATTCGTAGCGCTGCAGGGCCGTACCGATCGGCCCGGTCCGACGCAGTTCGCCGGCCAGCACGTACGCTCCCACCAACGCCAGGCTCGTGCCCATTCCGCTGAGCGGCGACGCGCAGTACCCGGCATCGCCGACGAGCGTCACCCGACCCGTCGACATCGTCGGCATGTGCACCTGGGTGAACGCGTCGAAGTAGAAGTCGTCCGCGTCGGTCGCCGCGGCCAGTAGCGCGTCACACTTCCAGCCCGCGCCGGAGAACCTGTCCGCCAGGAGCTTTCGCTGCTCGTCGAGATTCCGGCGGTCGTATGTCATCGGCTCGGACCGAAAGGCCAACGCCGCCTTGGCTATTGCCGGATCGTGTGAGGGCCGCATCGACGCGTTCAAGCCGGGTGCCTGATACATCAGATACCAGCCGTCCAGGCCGACCGTGTCGGGCGCAGTGAACCAGGCGTTGTAGCCACCGAGCGGCTTGACGTATTGCTCTTCGGGGCCGAACGCCAGCCGCCGCACCGCCGAGTGCGGGCCGTCGGCGCCCACGACCAGATCAGCCGACAGCGTCGTTCCGTCGCTCAACGTGACCGTTACCGCGTCGTCGGTCTGCTCCAATTCGGTGATGCGCGTGTCGAATCGGTAGTCGGCGCGGGTCGCGGTCGCCTCGTACAGCACGTCGACCAGATCCCCGCGCAGAATCTCCAGCATCGACACCAGCCCGTTGCCGTGGAACGCACCGACCGGCATCTGGGCGCGGCGGCTGCCGTCGGGGCGCACCCATGCGACGCCGCGCTGCTCTAGCGAGTGAGCGGTCATCTGGTCCAGTAGTCCCATCCGCTCGACCACGGACCGTCCCGCGCCGCGCAGGTCGACGGTCTGACCGCCGGGCCGGATCCCCGGCGCGACTTCGACGACGACGACGCGCCAGCCACCGTGGGACAACCAATACGCGAGCGTCGGCCCGGCGATACCGGCGCCGCTGATCACCACGGTGGGTGGGCTCATGCGGTCACCCATCGAGCGCATCGTAGGTGCGCCGAACGAATTTCGGCAGCGCGGTGGTCAGCTTCGCCTGCGACGTGTTACCGGCGACGGCCGCCGCGGCGTCGGCAGACATCGTCGGATGGTTTTGCACGAGGTAGATCAGTATCAAATCGCGCGACGGGTCCGCCTGCCACCACGTGCCGTACGCGCCGGGCCAGCCGAACGTGCCGAGCCCTCCGGGCCCGAACAACGGCCGGGATTTCTCGGGATCCGTCACTACGGACAACCCGAGCCCGAACCCGCGTCCGACCCAATACGGCGCGCCGAGGAACGGCCGGCGCCGCTGCTCGTCCGTGAGCCGGTTGGTACGCATCAACCGGATCGATTCGGCCGAGAGCAGCCCGCCGCCGTCGGCCAGCAGCATCCGCGCGAACCGCAGGTAGTCGTCGGCGGTCGACCACAGCCCGCCGCCGCCCTGGCAGAACGGCGGCGGCGCGATCGGCGGCGGGCCCATCGTGTCGTGATTGAGTTCACCGGTCTCGTCGAGTTTGTACATCGTGGCCACGCGGCGACGGCCTTCGGTGGTGACGAAGAAGTTCGTGTCGCGCATGCCCAGCGGCTCGAAGATCCGCTCGGCGAGCACCTCGTGAAGCTGTTTGCCTTCGATCCGCGAAAGGATGATCCCGAGCACGTCTGTGGCGTGGCTGTACGTCATCCGGTCGCCGGGCTGGTGCGCCAGTGGCAGTTCACCGAGCTC
Source organism: Mycobacterium sp. (assembly GCA_036558625.1). Lineage (GTDB taxonomy): Bacteria > Actinomycetota > Actinomycetes > Mycobacteriales > Mycobacteriaceae > Mycobacterium. The sequence goes on from DATBFF010000055.1 coordinate 20,253, forward strand.
CGCCAACCAGGCGTCGGGTCCTCGCCGCATGGACAGCCGCAGGTATGCCCGCGACAGCGGACCGGTCACCGAGAACGCGTACGCCAGCCCGCTGCGATGCGTGAGCAGGTCGTCGAGGGTAATCGGGCGGTGAATCGGGCTGGTTCTGTCCAGAGGTCCGTCGCGGTCGTCGAGAACCCGCATGTCCGCCAGCTCGGGCAACCATCGCGCGACCGGGTCGTCGAGTGCCAGCTTGCCCTCGTCGACAAGCGTCATCGCCGCCGCCGTCGTCACCGGCTTGCTCATCGATGCGATCCGGAAGATCGTGTCGTGCTCCATCGGCAACCGCGCCTCGACATCGCGGTAGCCGATCTCGTTGAGCTGCAGCACTTCTCCGCGTTGCCACACGAGTGTCACCGCGCCGGACAGCAGGCCGCCGTCGACGGCGTCGCGGATCGACTCCACATTGCGGTCAAGCACGGCCTGAGCGTACCGGCGGGGCAGTCAGGCGGTGACGGGGCGCAGCCGGAAGACGCGGATCTCGCGCGGAGCGCAGCTGGTGCGGTACCGCTGGAAGCCCGCGTAGAAGTCGACGGCCGTGGCCCATGCTTTCGCGCGTTCGTCACCGGTCAGAAGTTCGGCCTTATATTCGCGGGCCGGTCCCTTGAACACCACCGTGCATTCCGGATGGGCCAGTAGGTTGGCGCTCCAGCCGGGATGCGCCGGCCGGCCGTAGTTCGACCCGATTGCCAACAATCCGTTCCCGTCGTCAATGAAGCCGACGGGTTGGGTCCGCGGCAGGCCCGATTTCGCGCCAGAGGCGGTAAGCAACCCCACGGCATCGAGGCCGATCGAGCTCAGCCGGCCATTGGTGCGGGGGATGACAATCTTGTCGATTCGCGGCGCGAGGTGAAGCACATACCAGAGGCCCAGCTGACTCATCGCGAGTCGCTCGAACAACGCCTCGTCAAGCCGCAGCCGTCGCCCGCGATACGGGCTTTCACGCCGAAGAGCCACGTGTCAAACGCTACTAGACATATGCGGTGATAGGCTCGCCCCAGTTTGGCATCCTTTAACAGGCCGTCCGGTGAGGCGGAGAAGGAGGTCCAGGTCGCAGGTGGGCAACGCCACTGACCGGGAATTGATGTCCGAGGCGGACGTCGGTCGGACCATTTCCCGCATAGCCCACCAGATCATCGAAAAGACCGCGCTCGACGGCGCTGATGCGCCGCGCGTGGTGCTGCTCGGCATCCCGACCCGCGGGGTGATCCTGGCCGCCCGCCTCGCCGCCAAGATCGGCGAGTTCGCCGGCGTCACGGTGCCAGAAGGGGCGCTTGACATCACGCTGTACCGCGACGACCTGATGATGAAACCACCACGGCCGCTTGAGAATACGTCGATTCCCGAAGGTGGTGTCGACGATGCGTTGGTGATTCTCGTCGACGACGTGCTGTTCTCCGGCCGCTCGGTGCGCTCCGCGCTGGACGCGCTCAACGACATCGGCCGGCCGCGCGCGGTGCAGCTGGCGGTGCTCGTCGATCGCGGTCACCGGGAGCTTCCGCTGCGCGCCGACTACGTCGGCAAGAACGTCCCCACCTCCCGCAGCGAGAGCGTGCATGTGTTGCTCGCCGAGCACGACGGGCGCGACGGGGTGGTGATCAGCAAGTGACGCGTCATCTGCTCTCGGCCGCCGACCTGAGTCGCGACGACGCCACGGCGATCCTCGACGACGCCGACCGGTTCGCGCAGGCGCTGCTGGGCCGCGACGTCAAGAAGCTGCCGACCTTGCGGGGCCGGACCATCATCACAATGTTCTACGAGAACTCGACGCGCACGCGGGTGTCGTTCGAGGTGGCCGGCAAGTGGATGAGTGCCGACGTGATCAACGTCAGCGCCACGGGATCCTCAGTCGGCAAGGGGGAGTCGCTGCGTGACACGGCGCTGACGTTGCGCGCCGCTGGGGCCGATGCGCTGATCATCCGGCATTCGGCGTCAGGCGCTGCGCAACAGCTCGCGGAGTGGACCGCCACCGAGGATGACGGACCGTCGGTGATCAACGCCGGTGACGGCACCCACGAGCACCCCACCCAGGCGCTGCTCGACGCGCTGACCATCCGCCAGCGACTGGGAAGCATCGACGGCAAGCGTGTGGTGATCGTCGGCGACGTGCTGCACAGCCGGGTCGCCCGGTCCAATGTGCTGCTGCTGCACACTCTGGGCGCGGAGGTGGTGCTCGTCGCCCCGCCGACATTGTTGCCGGTCGGGGTGGCGGACTGGCCGGTGACGGTCTCGCACAACCTCGACGCCGAGTTGCCTGTCGCCGACGCGGTGTTGATGCTGCGGGTGCAGGCCGAGCGGATGACCGGCGGCTTCTTTCCGTCGGCGCGCGAATACTCGGTGCTGTACGGATTGTCCGAGCGGCGCCAAGCCATGCTTCCCGGGCATGCGGTGGTACTGCACCCCGGGCCCATGGTCCGTGGCATGGAGATCTCGTTCTCGGTGGCCGACTCGACGCAATCGGCTGTGCTGCAACAGGTTTCCAATGGCGTACATGTGCGGATGGCCGTGCTGTTCCATCTCCTCGTCGGCGCCGAACAGCAGGCGGTGAGCGCATGAGCGTGCTGATCCGTGGGGTGCAGCTGTACGGGGAAGGCGACCGGGTCGACGTGCTCGTCGACGACGGGCAGATCGTCGACATCGGTGCGCGCCTTGCCGAAGACGGAGCACTTCAAGAAGATCTCGACGTCATCGACGCAACCGGACAGGTGTTGCTGCCGGGCCTGGTGGATCTGCACACGCATCTGCGGGAACCGGGCCGGGAGTACGCCGAGGACATCGAAACGGGTTCAGCTGCAGCGGCATTGGGCGGTTACACAGCGGTCTTCGCGATGGCCAACACCAACCCCGTCGCCGACAGCCCGGTGGTCACCGACCACGTGTGGCATCGGGGACAGCAGGTCGGGCTCGTCGACGTGCATCCTGTCGGCGCCGTGACTGTCGGCCTCGCCGGCACCCAACTCACCGAGATGGGGCTGATGAACGCCGGCGCGGGACAGGTGCGGATCTTCTCCGACGACGGTGTCTGCGTGCACGACCCGCTCGTCATGCGGCGCGCGTTGGAGTACGCGACCGGTCTGGGCGTGCTCGTGGCCCAACATGCCGAGGAGCCGCGCCTGACCGTGGGCGCCGTGGCGCACGAGGGGCGTCACGCCGCACTGCTCGGACTTTCCGGGTGGCCGCGCGCCGCGGAGGAGTCGATCGTGGCGCGCGATGCGCTACTCGCCCGCGACGCGCGGGCGCGGGTGCACATCTGCCACGCATCCACCGCCGGAACCGTCGAGATCCTGAGATGGGCCAAAGAGCAAGGGATTTCGATCACCGCTGAGGTTACGCCACACCATCTCGCACTGGATGATTCGCGGCTGGCCACCTATGACGGCCGCAACCGGGTGAACCCGCCGCTGCGGGAGGCCGCCGACGCCGAGGCGCTACGGCGGGCACTGGTCGACGGGGTGATCGACTGCGTGGCCACCGATCACGCACCGCACGCCGAGCACGAGAAGGTCTGCGAGTTTTCCACCGCGCGGCCGGGAATGCTCGGCTTGCAGACGGCACTGTCGGTGGTCGTCCAGACGATGGTGCACCCGGGGCTGCTGAGCTGGCGTGACGTTGCCGCAGTGATGAGCGAGAACCCCGCCCGCATCGCGGGCCTGCCGGACCACGGGCGCCCGCTTCAGGTTGGCGAACCCGCGAACCTCACGGTCGTCGACCCCGACGCGACGTGGACTGTGCACGGAACGGATCTGGCCAGCCGTTCGGACAACACTCCCTTCGAGTCGACGACGCTGCCCGCCACCGTCACCGCAACCCTGTTGCGCGGCAAAGTGACTGCACGCGACGGGAAGTGCCCCTCATGAACAGGCCGACTCTGATTTTGTCGCTGATCATGGTCGCCGTGCTGCTGGTGTTGCTGGCCTTGATCTTCCGGGCGATGCTTCGCGGATGGAAGCGTCGTGAACACGCGCAGGGCCCGGTGATCGGTGCGCTGCCGCCTGTGCCGGACGCGGTCGGGCCGCCGATTCTGCCCCAGCTGACCGGCCTGTATGTGGGCAGCACGCTGGAGCCGCAGCGACTTGAGCGCGTCGTCGTAGGCAAGCTCGGCGACCGGGCCAAGGCGGTGCTGAGCCGCCACTCCAAGGGCATCATGCTCAAACGCGGTGGCGTCAGGGCGCTGTGGATACCCGACGAGTCGATCACCGCGATACGGACCGAGCACATCGTCGCCGGAAAGCTGGCGGCGCGCAACGGCATCCTCGCGATCCGCTGGCGGCTGCCTTCGGGTGTCGAGATCGATACCGGGTTTCGTGGCGACGACCGCGGGAACTACGCGGACTGGCTCACTCACGAGGGGGAGGCGACGACGTGACGAGAGCAGCGACGAGCGCTCGCCGCGAAGAGCAGACGGCACTGCTTGTGCTCGAGGACGGCCGGATGTTCTCCGGCACGTCTTTCGGTGCGGTCGGCGAGACGCTGGGTGAGGCCGTCTTCTCCACCGGGATGTCGGGATACCAGGAAACCCTTACCGACCCGAGCTACCACCGCCAGATCGTCGTCGCGACCGCGCCGCAGATCGGCAACACAGGCTGGAACGCCGACGACGCCGAGAGCCAAGGTGACAAGATCTGGGTGGCCGGGTACGCGGTGCGCGATCCGTCGCCGCGCGCGTCGAATTGGCGGGCCAGCGGCACACTCGATGACGAACTGATTCGGCAGGGCATCGTCGGCATCGCGGGTATCGATACGCGGGCCGTCGTGCGGCACTTGCGTACCCGCGGTTCGATGAAGGCCGGCATCTTTTCCGGACCTGCCGTCAGCGACGCGGACACGATGCTGCAGCGGGTGTGCGATCAGCCGCCGATGCTGGGCGCCGATCTGGCGGGAGAGGTGACCACGGCTGGCGGATATGTGGTCGAACCCGAAGGCCCGCACCGGTTTAGCGTGGTCGCGCTCGATCTGGGGATCAAGACCAACACACCGCGTAACTTCGCCCGTCGCGGCATCCGCAGCCACGTGCTGCCGTCGTCGGCGACGTTCGAGCAGATCGCCGACATGAAGCCGGACGGGGTGTTCCTGTCCAACGGGCCCGGCGATCCGGCGACCGCCGATCACGTCGTCGGAGTGACCCGCGAGGTCATCGGTGCGGGAATTCCGTTGTTCGGCATCTGTTTTGGTAATCAGCTTCTCGGCCGCGCGCTCGGCCGCTCCACGTACAAGATGACGTTCGGTCACCGGGGCATCAACGTACCGGTGATCGACCACGCCACCAGGCGGGTCGCAGTGACCGCGCAGAACCACGGATTCGCACTCGAAGGCGAGGCCGGTGAGCGGTTCGACACCGATTTCGGGCCCGCGGTGGTCAGCCACACCTGCGCCAACGACGGCGTCGTCGAGGGCATCAAACTCGTTGACGGACGGGCGTTCTCGGTGCAGTACCACCCTGAGGCCGCCGCCGGCCCGCACGACGCGGAATACCTGTTCGACCAGTTCGTCGACCTGATGGCGGCCGGAGGCGGGTCATGACCGCCCTCTCGCCTTCCGCGAGCGTGCGTGTCTGCCGGTCGACACGCCGCGGTCTAACCGGCAATCGCGCACGTTCGCGCCGTGGCGAGGGTGCGCCGACGTTGGCATCAGAGGTTTATCCCCCGAGTGGGCTGGTCGAAACGGCCGGCCCGTCGTGCCGCGGACGAAACCGCACCGTGAAAAGCGGTATGCGATTAGACGCGCGCTCGCCGGCCGCGAGCGCGACCAGAATCGGACAATTCACCGGCGTGTCGCCGACAGACACGCACGCTCGCGCCAAGGAGGGGGCCAAGAAAACACATGCCGCGGCGGACTGACCTCAACCACGTGCTGGTGATCGGCTCCGGGCCGATCGTCATCGGCCAGGCGTGCGAGTTTGACTACTCCGGCACCCAGGCCTGCCGCGTGCTGCGCGCCGAGGGCCTGCAAGTAAGCCTGGTCAACTCCAACCCGGCGACGATCATGACCGACCCCGAGTTCGCCGACCACACCTACATCGAGCCGATCACGCCGGCGTTTGTCGAGCGGGTCATCAGGCAGCAGGCCGAGGCTGGCAACAAGATCGACGCGCTGCTGGCCACGCTGGGTGGCCAGACTGCACTGAACACCGCTGTTGCGCTCTACGAGAACGGTGCGCTGGAGCGCTACGGCGTCGAACTGATCGGCGCCGATTTCGAGGCGATCCAGCGAGGTGAGGACCGCCAGCGATTCAAGGACATCGTTGCCAAGGTCGGTGGCGAATCCGCCCGCTCCCGCGTGTGTTTCACGATGGAGGAAGTGAGCGAGACGGTCGAAGAGCTCGGGCTGCCCGTCGTCGTGCGGCCGTCATTCACGATGGGCGGGCTCGGCTCCGGCCTCGCACACAGCCTGGACGAGGTGCGGCGCATGGCCGGCGACGGGCTCGCCGCCTCGCCGAGCGCCAACGTGCTGATCGAGGAATCCATTTACGGCTGGAAGGAATTCGAGCTGGAGCTGATGCGCGACGGCCACGACAACGTGGTCGTCGTCTGCTCGATCGAGAACGTCGACCCGATGGGTGTACACACCGGCGACTCGGTCACCGTCGCTCCGGCGATGACGCTGACCGATCGGGAATACCAGCGGATGCGCGATCTGGGCATCGCGGTACTGCGCGAGGTCGGCGTCGACACCGGCGGCTGCAACATCCAGTTCGCCGTCGACCCGAAAGACGGCCGGCTGATCGTCATCGAGATGAATCCGCGGGTTTCCCGGTCAAGTGCGTTGGCGTCGAAGGCAACCGGCTTTCCGATCGCAAAGATCGCAGCCAAGCTCGCCATCGGCTACACACTCGACGAAATCCTCAACGACATCACCAAGGAAACTCCGGCCTGCTTCGAGCCGACGCTTGACTACGTGGTCGTCAAGGCTCCGCGGTTCGCGTTCGAGAAGTTCCCGGGCGCCGACCCCGTGCTGACCACCACGATGAAGTCGGTCGGCGAGGCGATGTCATTGGGCCGCAACTTCATCGAGGCGCTCGGCAAGGTGATGCGGTCGCTGGAGACCACGAAAGCCGGCTTCTGGACCGGTCCCGACCCCGACGGCGGAGTCGAGGGCGCACTGGATCGGCTCAAGACGCCCAGCGAGGGCCGGCTCTACGACGTCGAGCTGGCGCTGCGGCTCGGCGCGTCCGTCGAGCAAGTCGCCGAAGCGTCGGCCGTCGATCCGTGGTTCGTCGAACAGATCGCCGGACTGACCACGCTTCGCACCGAGTTGATCGATGCGCCGGTTCTTGACGCGGACCTGTTGCGGCGCGCCAAGCACAGCGGCTTGTCGGATCGCCAAATCGCCGCGCTGCGACCGGAATTGGCCGGCGAGGTCGGGGTGCGAGCATTGCGTCAGCGGCTCGGCATCCGCCCGGTGTTCAAGACCGTCGACACCTGCGCCGCGGAGTTCGAGGCCAAGACGCCCTACCACTACAGCAGCTACGAACTCGACCCTGCCGCCGAAACCGAAGTCGCACCGCAGGCAGAAAAGCCCAAGGTGCTCATCCTCGGATCGGGGCCCAACCGCATCGGCCAGGGGAT
>DATBFF010000056.1:0-19742 GCA_036558625.1 Mycobacterium sp.
CCGCTGCGGTCGACGGCGGCGATCTTGTCCAGGACAGCGTCCAGCCCGTCATAGCCGGCCTGGCTCTGGTCGAACGCCGTCGAACTCATACCACAAACGTAGTGACACCCACCGACAACCCGCGCCGACAACCCCTGCCGCACAAGGCAATTCAGCGCGAGTTATCCACACCCGCCGATTCATCCACAGGCCAGCCTCCCTGCCCTTGACAAGAAACCGCCAGCGGGTTAGAAGCCGTCTTTCACCGCGACCCGCAGCCGCCCGGTCAGCCCGCCGGCGATAATCCGCCGCAGCGCGTCGGGAACCTCGAGTACCGAGATCTCGCTTGTCAGCAATCCCAAGTGCGCGGGTTTGAGTTCGCCCGCCAACTGCTTCCACACTTCACGGCGCTTCTCGATCGGCAACTGCACCGAGTCGATGCCGACCAGCGTGACGCCGCGGAGAATGAACGGGTGCACCGTCGTCGGCAGCTCCGCCGACGCGGCAAGCCCGGAAATAGCCGCCACCCCACCGTATTTCAGTGTGCTCAACCCATACGCCAGCGCCGTCCCGCCCACGCAGTCGACGACGGCCGCCCACCGTGCCTTACCCAGCGCACGGACCTTCTCGCCGTCGGGTGGCACCCGGTCGATGACGGCCGCCGCACCAAGGTCATGAAGGTACCCCTCGGCGTCGGACTTGCCGGTCGACGCCACCACCTCGTAGCCCAAACGGGCAAGCAGATCCACGCTGACACTGCCCACGCCGCCCGTCGCACCGGTGACCAGCACCGGACCATCCCCCGCGGAAACCCCTTGTGTCCGTAACGCATTCACGCTCATTGCCGCAGTGAATCCGGCGGTGCCGATCGCGGCCGCCTCGGCGGCGGTCAGCCCGTCGAGCTTGACGAGGTAGTCGGCGGGATAGCGTGCCGCCGACGCGTAGCCGCCGTGGCGCCCCGTACCGATGTCGTAGCCGTGAGCGACGACCGTGTCATCGACCGCAAAGTCCGCAGACGACGAAGCCGTCACCGTGCCCACCACGTCGATACCCGGGATCAGCGGATAAGACCGCGCCACTCCTGCGCGGGGTGTGACCGCAAGAGCGTCCTTGTAGTTGATCCCGGAGTATTCGACGGCGATCTCGACATCGCCGTCGGGCAGAAACCCGGTGTCGACGACCTCGTGTCTCAGCGTGATGCCGCCCTCGGTGTCCTCGTGTGCGACCAATGCATTCACTTCGCTCATCGATTCAATACGGTAGCCCTATGAACACAAGCGCCTCCTTGGAACCGACACCCGAGCAGTTCGCGGCGCTTTCGCAGCGCCCGCCCGACGCACCCGTGGTGATGGTCAACCTGCTGAAGTTCAAGCAACCCGGCGGACTCGACCGTTATTTGCAATACGCGCAGGGGGTCGTCCCGCACCTGAACCGTGTCGGGGGGCGGGTCGTCTACAGCGGGGCCGCGCCCGCCGTGGTCATCGGCGATGGCGAACGACCTTGGTGGGACGCGATTCTCGTCGTCGAATACCCGTCGCCTGCCGCGTTCATCGACATGGTGACCGACGACGAATACGGCAAGGTGCATGAGCACCGCGCCGCCGCGTTGGAGCGCGGCGATCTGATCGCGACGTCGAAGTGGCTGAGCGCGGACTGACGGTTAAGTTGAGGACATGTATCTGATCACCGGGGCGGCCGGAAAGATCGGCGGAGTCAGTCGATCGGTGGTCGAAATGCTGCTCGAGGCCGGTGAGCCGGTGCGCGCGATGGTGCACCGCGAAGACGCTCGGGCGCAGCGGCTCCGGGACATCGGCGCCGAGGTCGTGGTCGGCGACCTGACCAACCCCCACAACGTCGTCGACGCGATGACCGGCGTCGAGCGGATGTTCTTCAACATGAGCGTGTCGCTCGACTACCTGGAGGCCACCGCCATCGTGTGCGCGGCGGCCCGCGAGCTCGGCGGCTTCCAGGTGATCGTGAACATGTCGCAGATGACGGTTTCCCAGATGACCCTGACCAGTACCGAGGAATCGTTTCAGCAGTGGTTGCACTGGTTGTCCGAGCAGGTGGTGAACTGGTCGGGTGTGCCGGTCGTGCACGTGCGGCCCACCGTCTTTCTCGACAATCCGCTGTTCTCGCTGCTGGCGAGGCGCTCGGTACGCGACCGCGGTGTGCTGCCGCTGCCGTTCGGTACCGGCCACACCTCGCCGATCGCGGCAGCCGACGTCGCCCGCGTGGTCGTCGCGCTACTGCTCGACCCCGCCGACCGCATCGGTGAGGTCTACGAGCTGACCGGACCCGAAGTCCTCGACATCGACGGCATCGCGCAGCAGTACGCCCGGGCGTTGAACCGCCCGGTGACGGCGGAGGATATCCCGCACGATGACTGGGTGCGCCTCTACCTGCGAACGGCTGGGCTGCCCGACCACGTCCAGCAGCACGTCGCGACGATCGCGCGACTGCACCGCGAGGACCACTACAACCGCGCATCCGACGACGTCGAGAAGCTGACCGGCGAGCCTGCCCGCACGGTGCAGCAGTACGTCGCAGCCAACCCCGAGCTGTTCGGCGGCTAGCGCTGACAGGTCGGACACCAGTAGGTGACGCGTTCGCCGCCCCGGTCGGTTTCGATCAACGTGCCGCAGCGGCGGCAAGGCTGCCCGGCCCGGCCGTACACCCAAAGCTCGTTGCCACGCCGTCGATCACCGGTGGTGACGCGCTGCCAGCGCGAACGGTTGGCCACCAGCATGTCGTGCGCCCGGCTCACCAGCCGCAGCGGATCTCTGACCTCCGTCACCGGCGCGGTGGGTAACAGCCCTGCGATGAAACACAATTCGTTGCAATAAACGTTGCCGACGCCGGCCATGACCCGCTGATCCAGCAGCGCCGCGGCGATCGGGCGGTCCGGCTCGGCAGCCAGGTTAGCCGCCGCTGTCGGCGCGTTCCAGTCGTCGCCGAGCAGATCCGGACCCAGATGCGCAACGACGGACAGGTCGTCGTCGCGGTCAAGGATTTCCAGTTGGCCCAAATCAACGCCGACCGCCTGAACATCGCCTGCCTCCAAGATGATTCGCACTCGATGGTCACGGTCGGCGGCCCGGCGGCGCGACGAAACCCGCCAGCTGCCATCCATCTTCAGATGCGAATGGATACTGGCCGGCCCGACCCGAATGAAGAGATGCTTGCCTCTGCTGAGCACCTCGTCGACCGTGTTACCGGTGAGATCCGCCGCCGCGAACCGGGGCACACGCACGTCGCACCGGGTCAGCGTCTCGCCGAGCAACCCGTCGCGCAAGACGGCCGCGGTGTGCCAGACAGTGTCGCCTTCGGGCATGACCTAACGCCTCAGCCGCAAGCCCCGCGGTGTTCGGGCGAACCCGGCGTCCGCCAGCGCCGCGGCGACGAGTGCGCGTTGCCCGGACTGTGCCGGGTCGAGCACCGCCACCCCGTCGACCCGTTCGACCAGAACACCGCCGACGCGACCGTCGGTCACCGATTCCGTCAGCGCACCCGCGGCTGCCCGGTGCGCGTCGGGATCGGGCGAGAACGTCAACAGCGACCGGCCGCCGCGTTCGAGGAACCACGCCAGCTTGCCGTCGACGAGCACGACGAGCGCGCCTGCCTTACGCCCCGGCCGGTGGCTGACGTCGTCGGCGTCCGTCCCCGGCCAGGGCAGTGCCGAGCCGTACGGGTTGGCCGGGTCGGCCGCCGCCAATACCACCGCCGCATACTCCGATTGACCGGCATCGACGCTGTCCTGATGCGACCGGAGCCGGTCGACCGTGGACGCGACCGCGAACTGTGCGCCGCCCAGCGATTCGATGAAATAGCCGCGCTGGCAACGGCCCGCATCCTCGAGAGTGGTCAGCACCTTGTACAGCGTCGCGAATCCGCCGGGCACTCCTTCGGCAGCGACGCTGCCCTTGGTCAGCACCCCGTAGCGACCGAGCAGCAGCTCTGCCGCGAAGTGGGCCCGTACCGTCGAATCGGGTTCGGGCGCAGGCAATGCGGACCACCTGCCGACGAGGGTCGGGTCGGCGGATCGGGTCTGGGCGTGCGCGACGCTGTAGTGGCTGAGCCGGGGCGGACGCCGCCGTCCCCGATGCGCGGGCGTCGAACGACGCGACCCGGCGAGCAGCCCGCGCACCGGGGCGAACGTGTCTCCGGTGACGTGGCCGGCCCAAACCAGTTCCCAGAGTGCGGTTTTCAGTTCTTCGGGCCCGCGGCCACCGGCCAGCTGACGGAAGAAGAATCCGCCGCCACGACCCAGCGTTTCGAGAATGGTGCGGTGCACATCGGCGAGCTCGATGTCGGCGGGCGGCACCAATGTCAGCGGAGCGGTGTCGGCCATGTGAAGCGCGATCCAGCCGTCACTGCCCGAGATCGCGCCTGCGCCGGACCACAGGACCTCACCGGAGGCGAGCAGCTCGTCGAGCATCGCGGGCTGGTAGTCCCGCACCCGCGGGCCGAGGACCAACGGCTCCAACGCGGATGCCGGAACGACAACTCCCGCAAGCTGTTCGACCACACCGGCCAGCCCGTCGACGCCCGAACTGCGCGCGCCCACCTGTTGCCAGGCCGGCAGGAACCGGCCGTACGCCGCGGTGGAAACCGGCTCGATCTGGGCACGCATCGCCGCGAGCGACCGTCGGCGCAGCATCCGCAACACCTCGGCATCGCACCACTGCCCGGAATCCGTTCGCGTGCCGACGAATTCGCCGCGCACCAGCTTGCCGTCGGCGGCGAGCCGGCCCAGCGCGTCGGTAGCCACTCGCAAACCCAGGCCGAAGCGAGCCGCGGCCTCGGCGGTGGTGAACGGCCCCCGGGTGCGCGCGTAGCGACCGATCAGCTCGCCCAGCGGGTCGGCCACTGGCTCGGTGAAGCTCACCGGCACGCCCGGTGGCACCGCGATGCCCACGCCGTCGCGCAGTCGACCGATGTCCTCGACGGCCACCCACCAGCTCGCGCCGGCATACGAGACCGTGACGGCGCGGCGCGCCGCGCGCAGCCCCTCGAGCCACCCGCCGACATCCTCAGCGGTGCTGCGCTCGCCGACCTCTTCCTCGGTCAGCGGGCCGAGCAATCGCAGCAGGTCGGCGACGGCCTCGGCGTCACGGGCACGCCTGTCGTCGCTGAGGTGTTGAAGCTGCCGGTGAGTGGTGGCGACGACATCGGGGTCGAGCAGCTCGCGCATCTCGACGCGGCCGAGCAGCTCGGCGAGCAGCGTCGTGTCGAGCGCCAGCGCGGCCGCCCGCCGTTCGGCCAGCGGCGCGTCGCCCTCGTACATGAACTCGCCGACGTAGCCGAACAGCAGCGACGCGGCGAACGGCGACGGCGTCGCGGTTTCGACCTCGACGAGGCGCACGCGGCGCTGCCCGAGCCGGGCCATCAACGCGATGAGCGCCGGCACGTCGTAGACGTCCTGGAGGCACTCGCGCACCGCCTCCAGCACGATCGGGAAGTCCGGGTATTTGCGGGCGACGTCGAGCAGCTGTGCGGCCCGCTGGCGCTGGTGCCACAGTGGCGACCGCTTGCCGGGATGACGGCGCGGCAGCAGCAGCGCGCGGGCGGCACACTCGCGGAAGCGCGACGCGAACAACGCCGAGCCACCCACCTCCGCGGTGACGACCGGCTCGACCTCGTCGGGTTCGAACACGAACAGGTCAGCGCCGGGGGGTTTGTCCTCGGTGTCGGGCAACCGCACCACGATCCCGTCGTCGGACGCGGTGGGTTTCTCGTCGATGCCGTACCGCTCGCGCAGGCGGCGGCCGACGGCCAACGCCAGCGGGCCGTGCACCCGCAGCCCGTACGGCGAGTGCAGAATCACCCGCCAGTCGCCCAGCTCGTCGCGGAACCGCTCGACCACCAGCGTGGCGTCGGTGGGCACCACATTGGTGGCGTCGCGCTGGTCGTCGAGTAGGCGCCGCAGGTTGTCCGTGGCGGATGCATCGAAACCCATTGCAGCGCAGCGTTGTTCGAAAGACGACGGTGTCAGCTGCGCCAGCTCCCCGGTGAACGCGCCAAGCGCCGCACCGAGTTCTGCCGGCCGGCCGACGCTGTCACCGCGCCAGAAAGGCAGCCGTGCGGGCTCCCCGTACGCGGGTACCACGAGCACGCGGTCGTGGGTGATCTCGGTGATCCGCCAGCTCGTCGCGCCTAGTGAGATGACGTCGCCGGGGCGGGACTCGTACACCATTTCCTCGTCGAGTTCTCCTACCCGCGAAGGCTTTTCGGAGTCGGCTCCGGCAGCGAGGTACACCGTGAACAGGCCGCGGTCCGGGATCGCGCCGCCGGACGTGACAGCCAGCCGCTGGGCTCCCGGCCGGGCGGTGAGCACGCCGGCGTCGCGGTCGTAGACCAGTCGCGGACGCAACTCCGCGAAGTCCGTCGACGGGTACTTGCCCGACAGCAGGTCCAGCGTCGCCTCGAACGCACTGCGGGGCAGCGTCGCAAAAGGTGCACTGCGCCGAACCGCGTCGAACCACACGTCTGCATTGAGCGGCTCCAGCGCACACGCCGCGATGGTGTGCTGCGCCAGCACGTCGAGCGGGTTGGCGGGTACCGTCAGGCTTTCGATCTGCCCGCTGAGCATGCGCTGCACCGTGACCGCGCAGCCGATCAGGTCGGTGCGGTGCTTCGGGAACACGACACCGCGGGAGATCTCGCCGACCTGGTGGCCGGCCCGGCCGATCCGTTGCAGACCGCTGGCCACCGACGGCGGGGCCTCCACCTGGATGACGAGATCGACTGCGCCCATGTCGATTCCGAGTTCGAGGCTTGACGTGGCGACCACCGCTTTGAGCCGTCCGCTCTTGAGGTCGTCCTCGACCGCGGCCCGCTGCTCTTTGCTCACCGAGCCGTGGTGCGCGCGGGCGAAAACAGGGTCGGCCCCGTAGGTCTGGCCGCTGGCCATGATGTAGGCCGGAGGTCCAGCGGGAACCTCCGGATTGGCCGGGGCCTCGAGTTCGATACCCGAACGTGCGGCATGAATCTCGTTGAGCCGCGAGGTCAGCCGCTCGGCCAGGCGCCGCGAGTTCGCGAACACGATCGTGGAGTTGTGTGCGTCGATCAGCTCGGCGATCCGCTGCTCGACGTCCGGCCAGATCGTGTTGTTCTCCAGGTTGGCCATGTCTGGCACCGGGACGACGACCGACAGGTCGAACGTCTTGGCCGCCGGCGGTGCGACGACCTTGGCGGGTGACCGGCCGCTCAGGAACCGCGCCACGTCCTCGGCCGGTCGCACGGTGGCCGACAGCCCGATACGTTGCGCCGGCCGCGGCAACAGCATGTCCAGCCGCTCCAACGACAGCGCGAGATGCGAGCCTCTTTTGGTGGCCGCGACCGCGTGCACCTCGTCGACGATCACGGTCTCGATACCGGTCAGCGCGTCCCGGGCCGCCGAGGTGAGCATCAAGAACAGGGATTCGGGCGTCGTGATCAAGATGTCAGGCGGCCGGGTGATCAGTTCCCGTCGTCGTCGCGGGGGCGTGTCCCCGGAGCGCACGCCGACACTGATCTGCGGCGCCGGACGCTCGAGCCGCTGCGCGGTGCGGGTGATGCCTGTGAGCGGGGTGCGCAGGTTGCGTTCGACGTCGACGGCCAGCGCCTTCAGCGGGGAGACGTAGAGCACGCGGGTGCCGCGGGCCTGCGCCGGTTCCTGGGCAAGCCGATCGATCGCCCACAGGAACGCCGCCAGCGTCTTGCCGGATCCCGTCGGCGCGATGACCAGCGTGTTGTCGCCACCGGCGATGGCCGACCATGCCTGCGCCTGCGCGGGCGTGGGCGCGGCAAAGGTGCCGGAGAACCACTCGCGGGTGGCGGGGCTGAAGCGGCCCAGGGAATCGGAGGACGAGGTCACCTGTCCATGGTGCCAATGGGGTCCGACATCGGTGCTTGATCCTCTTCGCGCAAGCGCTCATCGGTTGTGGGATTCGGCGCGCATGCGTTCGATCATGTGCGGGTAGTGCAGGCAGTTCGAAGCCGATCCGGGCAGGCGTTTGTCGGTTCTCGGCGCTGGGAACCCGGCACGGATGGCGATCTGTGATACCTGCGGCAACCATTACGACAAGGCCTTCACGGTGACATGGGAGGGCGGCACCGCGACCTTCGACAGCATCGAGTGCGCCGCCGCGAAGCTGGCGCCGGAGTGCGCACATTGCGGTTGCCGAATTCTGGGCCACGGTGTGGAGACCGAAGACGCGATCTACTGCTGTGCGCACTGCGCCCGCAAAGCAAGCACCGCCGACGTCAACGACCGATTCCCGACGCCGGCCGGCGGGTAAGGCGCACCGCGATGAAGATGGCGCCCGACACGTCGAACCCGCAACGCGACCGTTCGACGTTCGCGGCGGCGGTGAAGTGGGTCGCAGTATTCGTGGTGATTGCGTTGCTGCTGTTCTTCGCGGCGATGCTGTGGCTCAACGGCTGCAAGACGGGCACCGGCATGGGATCGCTCCAGGGGTGCAGCGCGGTGCAGCGCAACACACTCGCGATCGGGCCCGCGCTGGTGTTGTTCATTGGCGGGGTCTGGGCGTTCGTCCGCACCTACCGGGTGTGGCGTGCGCGCGGCGGCTGGTGGATCTGGCAGGGCGCGGGCTGGTTTCTGATGGTCCTGATGCTCGTCGTCTTGGCGGTCACAGTGCCGTCGGCGCTGTTGCTGTAACCGTTTGATCGCCGTGCGGCGCGGGTAGTCGCCCGCCATGACATTGCGCGCGGTTGCGGTCGTCTGCACGCTCAAAGCCGCTCCGGCGCCGTCGAGTAGCGAGCTGATCGCGCAGCAGCTTCTCGACAACCTGTCGCGCGCCGACGTCGAATGCGACACCGTGCGCGCGGTGGAGCTTGACCTCAAGCCCGGCGTGGAAGCTGACATGGGCGAAGGCGACGAGTGGCCGCGGCTGCGCGAAAAGATCTCTGCCGCAGACATTTTCGTGCTGTCGACGCCGACCTGGGTAGGCCACATGTCAAGTGTGGCGCAGCGCGTTCTCGAGCGTCTGGATGCGGAGCTGTCCAATACCGACGACGACGGCCGGCCGGCGATGGTTGGCAGAGTGGCGCTGGCAGCGGTTGTCGGCAACGAGGATGGCGCGCACAAGATCGTCGCGGACATCTTTCAGGCGCTGAATGACATTGGGTTCACGATCCCCGCACAGGGCTGCACGTACTGGAACGGCGAAGCCATGGGCGGCAAGGACTTCAACGATCTCGACGAGGTGCCCGAGGCCGTCGCCAGCACTACCGAATCGGCGGCGCGAAACGCCGTCCACTTGGCTGCGCTGCTGCGCCAGCACGGCTATCCGGCCTATGAATAAGCACTTCCGTCCCGCTGTGCGCAGTATCCTTGGAGATATCTTCTTCAAAGGAGAGCATATGGGAGACACACACATCGATCCCACGGATCACTCCCGCACCCACAACCAGCACGCCGGTGAGTCGATGATCGACGTCTACTTCTGGCCGGGGCTGTTCCTGATCGCCGTCGGCGTCGTCGCCGTCGTAGGCTTCATCGCGGCGCTCGCATATCACCAGTCCGCCCTGTTGGTCTGGGCCGGCGCGACGGCTCTGCTGACGTTCGGTGGAGGGACTTCCTGGCTGGCTGTCGAGCGTCGCCGCGTGCGACGTATCGAGGCGCGGTGGGTCGCGGACCATCCGCGTAAGCACGCCGCCTGAGTCGCTCGCGGGCGGGGTGGCGCGGTTTTGCCGGTCCGCCGCTCGGGTAGCCGCACTAGTCGATACGTACGTCGACTTGTGACGGAGGTCCTATGCCCGACCGGCGGGACGACCCGACCGATCACGCCCGCACCGCGCTTCCGCGCGCCGGCGAGGCGATGAAGGACAACCGCGGCCTGGCCGGATATTTGCTGCTGGGGCTCGCGGTGCCGGCCCTTGTCATCTGCCTCGGCGCGGCTGCACGCGGTGTCAGCGGCTGGGCGATCGGGGCCGGCGTCATCGCGGTGCTGGCCGCAGCGACGGGGGGCGTCTGGGTCTACGTCGAACGCCGGCGGGTAGCGCGGGTTGCCCGGGAGAACGCAATCGATCCCGACCGCTGACCGCAAACTGATCCGGACAAAGCAGTAGGCCCAGTCCTGATCGGACTGGGCCTACCGGCGATCAACTAGTCTTCTTGGTGCGACTTCTGGCGCTGCTCAGCAGCTTTCGCGCTGCCGCGGGCCGACTCGGCCTCGGCTTCTCTCTTGGCCGCGTCGCGCTGAGCCTCGCCCTTGTCCTGTTGGGCTTCGCCTTCGCGGGCCAGGTCGTCGCGGCCGGTCACGGTGCCGACGGCTTCCTTGACCTTGCCCTTGACGCCTTCGACGACGCCTTTCACGGCTTCTTCGGGTCCGCTGTTCTCCGCCATGGATTCCTCCTTGTTGGCTGCTTTCAATTGCGGGCCACTCTGCCCGTCTTCGAACCCTGGCTTCCCCGGACGATCGGCGGCTAAACCCCGTCAGCCGCGGTCGTCCGCGTCCCAGTCGTCGGAGTCGGCAGCGGAGGTCAGCTGGTCCTGCCAATCTGCCGGATCGACGTCCTCGGGAGCGACCTCGCCGGCGATCTCGTTCACCTCGGTCGGCTCGAAGTCCTCGGCCAGCGGCGGTGTCCGGCCAACCTCGCGTCGCTGGTCGACGGCGTCGTTGACCGGTACCTGGTCGTCGATCGGATCGGAGGACACGTTGGGAAACGTACCCGGGGCGAGGTGGCGCGAAACGCGTCGTTTCGGTGATCGGCTGCCGGGTAAACGGGACTGCATGACGTCACTGTGGCTGGCCAACCGTACGGAACAACCGTGGGAGGCAGACACGCTCGGGACCGGCGAGCGCGCCGACGTCGTCGTTGTGGGCGCGGGCATCACCGGGCTGATCACCGCGGCGCTACTGGCCCGAGCAGGCAAGAGCGTCCTCGTGGTCGAAGCGCGGACCGTCGGTGCGTGCGCGACCGGTAACACCACCGCCAAGATCAGCCTGCTGCAGGGCACGACGTTGAGCAAGGTGATCGCAAGACACGGCACCGACACTGCGAAGTCATACGTCGAGGGAAACCGCGAGGGCCTGCAGTGGATAGTGCAGCACTGCGAAT
The DNA here is from genome assembly GCA_036558625.1 of Mycobacterium sp. Lineage (GTDB taxonomy): Bacteria > Actinomycetota > Actinomycetes > Mycobacteriales > Mycobacteriaceae > Mycobacterium. The sequence goes on from DATBFF010000056.1 coordinate 11,047, forward strand.
CGCACAACGTCGCGGTGCAACGCGAGGACGCCTATACGTATGCGCAGTCCGGTAAGGGTGTGGCATCGGCGCGGGCGGAGCTGAAGGCTTGTGAGGCAGTGGGTTTGGATGCGAAGTGGGACGACGACGCCGACGTTCCGTTCCCGTACCACGGCGGTGTGCGGCTGCCAGATCAGGCGCAGTTCGATCCCATGCCGTTCCTCGACACGCTCGTCACCGAGCTGAAGAACCGGGGCGGCCGCATCGTCGAACGCAGTCGTGTGCGGCGGGTGTCTGGTCGCGGCGATGCGGTCACGCTCGTGGTGAACGGGCCTGACGACGAGGATGTGGAAGTGAGCGCCGCGCAATTGGTGCTGGCGACCGGCATTCCGATCCTCGACCGCGGTGGGTTCTTCGCGCGGGTGAAGCCGAACCGGTCGTACTGCCTGGCGTTCAAAGTGCCGGGCACGATCACCCGGCCGATGATGATCTCCGCCGAGTCGCCGACCCGGTCGGTGCGTTACGCGCCGACCGCCGACGGCGAACGGCTGATCGTCGGTGGCGCCGGTCATCCGGTGGGCCGGGAGAAGAGCCCGTCGGTGGCACTCGGGGAGTTGTCCTCGTGGGCCCGCATGCACTACCCGGGTGCGGTGCAGACGCACTTCTGGTCGGCGCAGGACTACACGCCGATCAGTAAGCTGCCCTACGTCGGGCCTATCCTGCCTGGTAACGAAAACATCTTTGTGGCAACAGGTTTCAACAAGTGGGGGATGACCAACGGCGCGGCGGCCGCGCTGGCCCTGTCCAGCCGCATCCTTGGTGGGCGCATGGACTGGGCGCGCGCGTTCGCCAGTTGGAGCCCAAACGAGTTGTCCGGCTTGACCACCGCGCTGCAGGCGAACCTCGAGGTCGGCTTCAACCTCGCGAAAGGGTGGATCACGCCGGTGACCCGCAGCCTGCGGCGCAATCCCGCCGAGGATGAGGGCGGTGTGGTCAGCGGGCCGCCGTGGCATTTGGAGGCCCGCTGCGTGGTCGACGGCACCGAGCATCGGGTATCGCCGGTGTGCCCGCATCTGGGCGGAATCGTCAACTGGAACGACGCCGATAAGGCGTGGGAGTGCCCGCTACACGGCTCACGCTTCGCGCCGGACGGCACGCTACTCGAAGGCCCTGCGACCACGGACCTGACTCGGTCCTACTAGCCCCGAGGACCCGTCTGCATCGAATGTGCATCAGTTGGTTTGCCGACGAGCAGCCACGGGTAGATGTGGTCGATGCGCTGTTTGGTGACGGGGGCTACGGGATACGTCGGAAGCCGGTTGGTGCCGCAGCTTCTCGAGCGCGGGTTCGATGTACGCGCTATCGCGCGAAACCCCGACAAACTCGATGATGTGCCGTGGCGCCAGGACGCCGAGGTCCTACCCGCGGACCTAGCCGAACAAGAGTCGTTGGCCGCCGCGTGCGCCGGCGTCGACGTCGTCTACTACCTCGTGCATTCGATGGGCACATCAGCGGACTTCGTCGCTCAGGAACAACGCTTGGCAGACAATGTAATCGTCGCCGCACGAGACGCTGGCGTGGGCAGGATCGTATATCTCAGCGGCCTGCACCCTGATCGCGGCGCGCTTTCCGACCACTTACGTTCACGTACAGCAGTCGGCGACCGACTGTTGGGTTCTGGCATCGAAACCGTTGTGCTGCAGGCAGGTATCGTCGTCGGCTCGGGGTCGGCGTCGTTCGAGATGATCCGCTATCTCACCCACCGCCTCCCGGTCATGGTGACTCCCAAATGGGTTCACAACAAGATTCAGCCGATCGCGATCCGTGATGCGTTGCATTATCTGGCTGCTGCCGCCGACGTACCGGTGCCTGCCTCACGCACTTGGGACATCGGTGGCCCGGATGTCCTGGAATATGCCGACATGATGCGGGTGTATGCCGATGTCGCCGGCTTGCGTAACCGACTGATCATCACGGTGCCGGTTCTCACCCCCGCGATGGCGAGCTGGTGGATCGGGTTGGTCACACCGATCCCGTTGGGACTGGGCCGCCCGCTGGTGGAGTCGTTGCTCTGCGACGCGGTGATGAGCAACCACGACATCGACCGGTTGATTCCGTTGCCTGAGGGCGGCTTGACCGGATACCGCGACGCGTTGTCGCTGACGTTGACACAGCCGCGGCGGGGCAGACCTTGGTCAGGATTGCGCGATGCCCCATGGCTGCCAATGCCAAGTGATCCGTCCTGGGCGTGCTGACCAGAAAACGCACTTAGGCGACGGCCGCGTTTATCCTGGCCAAGTCCGAAGTCGAGGTCGACCGCTCGGGGCTGCGAGGAACGGCGGGGTGAACCGTAACAGGAAGCGTTCAGGCGCGAGGTCAGTCGACCATTCCGTCAGTGTCGACGCGGATTGGCATCTACCGCGGTGGACTGTCGGCGCGGTCGCGGAACGGGTAGGTGTGCCGACGGCGACGCTGCGCAGCTGGAACCAGCGCTACAGCGTCGGCCCGGCTCTGCACCGCCCGGGCCGGCACCGGTTGTACAGCGAAAGCGACATCGCAGTGGTGCAGCACATGCATGCGCTGATCGACCAAGGCGCCAACCCGCGAAGCGCAGCGCGCACGGCGCTGGAAAACGCGGTCCCTCCACACGCGGAAACGGCGGCGCTGCTCGCGGCCGTGTATGCATTCGACGTAGTCGCGGCGGGACGTATCTTGGACGAACATGTTCGCCACTTCGGTGTGCTCGATACATGGGATGCGTTGGTGCGTCCCGTTTTTGGCACGATCGAACAACAGCAGACTGACGGCGAGCGATGTGTCGACGTGGAACATGCCTTGTCGTGGACAGTGTCGCGATGCTTTCAGCGATTGCCGATCGTCAAGCCGGATCAAAAGCCGTCGATCGTGTTGGCGTGCACAGAACATGAAAGCCACACAATGCCGCTGGAGGCGCTACGCGCAGCGCTCGGCGAGTGCGAGGTCGGCGCAGTGATGCTCGGTGCCACCGTTCCGTGCGACGCCATCCTCGACGCACTCGCACGTCTAGCGACACCATCCGCCGTGGTGTTGTGGTCGCAAACCGCGGCCACTGCCGACACTGAGACCGCGGAGGCGATCCTGGACGCCGCGGCCACCGCGATCCTTGCCGGACCCGGCTGGAGTTCGGCCGAGTTGGCACCCGCGGCAGTGCCCGTCACCAGCCTCAGCGACGCGCTGCAAGCGCTGACCGCGTAGGGAGCGCCGCGCTCTGCATCGGTTCCGCATCGCTGGGTATGGTTTGACTGGGATGACTATCGCTTCTGAAGAGCTTGTGGTGTTGGTCGACGACCACGGGCAGGCGGTCGGCACCGCGCCGAAGGCGCTCGTGCATCACCGAGCCACGCCGCTGCATCTGGGATTCTCGTGTTATCTCTTCGACTCTGCCGGCCAGGTACTGCTGACGCGCCGCGCCCTGAGCAAGCAGACCTGGCCCGGGACGTGGAGCAACTCGTTCTGCGGCCACCCGTTACCCAATGAGACTTTGATCGCGGCGGTGCAAAGGTGCGGTGAGCGAGAACTCGGGGTTCCGATAGAGCAGCCCGAATGCGTATTGCCGACCTTCCGCTATCGCGCTGTCGCTACGGATGGCACCGTGGAAAACGAGATTTGTCCGGTCTTCTGCGCGACGACCGAGTCACCGATCCGGCCAGCGGCCGACGAAGTCATGGACTGGCGTTGGGTGGCGTGGGCAGACCTCAGGACCGCTGCCGCGCTCGCTTGGCCGATCAGCCCGTGGGCGGCTGCCCAGATTCCGCTCCTCGAGGCCGCAGCAGGATTAGGGCCGCAGTAGCTATTCCTTGCATGGGTCGTGGCCCCAGTTCATCAGCGAGTATCGCCACGGCGTCTTGCTGACGTCTCCCTGTGGGCGTTGCGCCGAGTGCCGGTGCACGTAGCCGACGACTTTGCGCATGTGGCGGTAGTCGTCGTCAGTGAGATCCGGCTTCCGCGTCCGCAGCAGTGCGGCAATTCGGCGGCCGCTTGCGTGTCCGGTGGATTCACCGCCTCCGGACTTCTGGCCGACTTCGTTGGATTCATTGCGATGCAGCCATTTCTCGAGTTCGCCGGCCGTCATGTTGACGGCATCACGAAACTCTTGCCACGTCGCTTCGTTGTCTTCGGCCATCGAGTCACTCCCGTATTGGTCGCTACTTGCGACGCCGCTTGAGCGCCTCGGGCTTGTGCACTGCGTCGCTTCCGCTCTTGTCGCTGCGCACGACGTACTGCGGCTGGTCTTCCGACGCGCGCACCGTCCGCGAGGCCGCTGTGGTGTCAGACGTGATTTTCTTCTCGACGGTGCCGGTGGTCGTGGTGCCATGGCTCTTCCACGTAACTTTGTCGCCCCGGCGAAAATGCTTTACGGGCATGCATACCTCCTGGTTAGCGCCGCATTTCGAGTGCGAACCTGACGCCGCAACGCCGCCGCAGCGGCCGTTTGGCGACTTCGGCCTCGGATACCCGCGCTCGGCGGACTCACACATAAAACGATGCATGAGCGATTCAAAGTCACGGGGAAGGACCGTGCGGTCGCGGGCCTCGGTTTCTCACGCCCTCGCTGTGCGGGGGTCGCCCGAACGTGTAACTTTTGAAGCGATTGTGCATCGAATGGGATTAGCGACCCGCCGCCCGGGTACCCACGCGGCGCTGTAGGCAAGAAAGCTGCCGATCCGCAGAACCGAACACGCGGCCGAAGTACGGCGCTCAACAAGGAGGTATCCACCGCCCGATGAAACACACAGATGCGACAGTGTCTGCCGGCGCAAGGCCCGTCGGTCTCGACGACGCGACCGTGCAGGCTGTCGGCCGGCTCTCGGAAGCCTTGGAGTATGTCGAGCGGGCGCGCGGTGAGCTGTACACCTTTCATCAGCTGATCGGGCGCGCGGATCTGCTCCTCGGTGAGGCGTGCGACAAGCTTCGCGCTGCCGGACACCGCGATGTCGCCGAGCGACTCCAGACCGAACTCGTGGGTCGCAATGTGCTCTACGGACGGTGGACGTTTCAGATCGTCGAAGAGTTCGACGACAACTACTGGGCGCCGTTTCGGAGCCGGGAGGCCGATGTCCGTTGTGCGCTACAGGGCGGCGTTCGGCACGTCTTTGAGGCCGAGATGAAGGAGCGCCGACGCACCCATGGAATGGACGGCCACGAAAGTCGGCCTCGGTGACATCGTTGGCAGCGGGCCGACGAGTGACGGCGCCCCCTCCGACGCCAAGCGTGAGCACAGACGAGTTCGGCATCTGGCGTGACGAGGTGCGCGAAGCGGTGTCGGAGACTGTCATCGACTTCGTGCAGACCCGTTGTGCCGAAGGCGAAATCCCCGCACCGGACGTCTTCGCAGAAGTCTTGCTCGATTTTTTCATCGGCGGAAAGTGCTTGCGTTCAACGTTCATGTACCTGGGCTGGCTGTCCGGCGCCCAACCGGAACTGGCGGCAATGCGCGCGTCGGCCAGTCTGGAGTTACTTCACGCCTTCGCGCTGCTGCAAGACGACGTGATGGACCGATCGCCGCGCCGGCGCGGTCGGCCCTCTGCGCATGTGAGTTTGGCGAACTGGCATCGCAAGCGCAGGATGCGCGGAGGCTCGGAGCGGTTCGGCGAATCGGCCGCTATTCTGCTCGGTGACTTGTGCCTGGTGTGGTCTGAGCAGCTACTTCGTGAAAGTGGTTGTGACGCAGTTGATTTAGCCCGAGCGTGGCCGCGATACGATGCGATGCGCACAGAGCTGGCCGGCGGACAGCTTGCTGAACTCATCCACGACGGGCAAGGAAGTCCACCGCTGGCCGCGGTACGTGCTGTGGCCCGGCGCAAGTCCGGCAACTACACCGTGCGCCGACCGCTGGAACTCGGGGCCGCGCTGGCCGATTGCCCTCACGAAACCATCGCTGCGCTCGGTGACTACGGAGGTTCGGTTGGCGAGGCGTTCCAGTTGCGCGACGACCTACTGGGCATATTCGGAACACCGTCGATCACCGGAAAGTCCGTCAGCGGCGACCTGACTGAACACAAAGCCACCAGTGTGATCGTCGCCGCACATCAGCTGGCCAGGGGCGATCAGCGACGCCAGCTTGCGGAATTGATGGCCACCGGCGATCTCGATGAGATCGACATCGACCGATGGCGCAAACTGATCGTCGTGACGGGTGCCGTCGAACTCATCGAGAACATGATTGACGACCATCTGGCTCGCGCACTGCGCGTGCTTCAAGCCGCGCATGTCGACGACTGGGTGTGCGCGGCCCTGACTGACATGGCTGCGGTCTGTACAAGGAGGTCAGCTTGAGGGCCGGGGTCGGCCCGAAGAGCGATCACGTGGTGGTGGTCGGCGCGGGTTTGGCGGGTCTGGCCGCGGCCCTGCACTTGGCCGGTCGAGGACGCGCGGTCACCGTGGTCGAGCGCGGTCAGACCCCGGGCGGGCGGGCAGGGCGACTCGACATCGCCGGATACCGGCTCGACACCGGGCCGACCGTGCTGACCATGCCCGACATCATCGACGACACCTTCGCCGCAGTCGGCGAATCGCTCGATGACCGGCTCAAACTGCTGCCTGTTTCTCCTGCCTACCGGGCGTCGTTCGCCGATGGCAGCCACATCGACGTGCATAGCGACGCCGACGCCATGACCGCAGAGGTCGAACGCTTCGCCGGGCCGAGCGAGGCCGCCGGCTATCGGCGGTTACGCGACTGGCTGACTGGGCTGTACCGGGTGGAGTTCGACAGTTTCATCGGCGCGAATTTCGATTCCCCGCTGTCGCTGCTGACGCCGCAATTGGCCCGGCTGGTGGCCATGGGCGGATTCCGGCGGTGGGAACACGCAGTGCGCAGGTTCATCAGCGACGAACGATTACGGCGCGTCTTCACATTCCAGTCGCTCTATGCCGGAGTCTCGCCGCAGCGAGCGCTGGCCGTCTACGCCGTCATCGCCTATATGGACACCGTCGCCGGGGTGTACTTTCCGGCCGGCGGTGTTCGGGCGCTGCCCGATGCGCTGGCGGCGGCAGCAATGGATGCCGGTGTCGAATTCCGGTACTGCTCAACGGTGTCCGAGCTCGAGCGCCGTGGTACGCGGGTCACCGCCGTCTCTACGTCGACGGGGGAGCGCATCGCCGCCGACGCGGTTGTGTTGACCACCGAACTGCCCGATGCTTATCGACTGCTCGGGCGGTTTCCCCGTCGGCTGCTGCCGTTACGGCACTCGCCGTCAGCCGTCGTGACACATATCGGATGCCGTACCCTAGAGCGCCAAACACCGCACCACACCGTCGTTTTCGGCCGAGCATGGGAGTCGACGTTTCGTGACATCGTCGACCACGGCCGGCTGATGGCCGACCCGTCGCTGTTGGTGAGCCGGCCGACCGCCGGTGATCCCGCCCTGGCACCCGACGGGCGGGACCTGCTCTATGTTCTGGCCCCCGCGCCCAATCTTCGGGTCGGCGAGCTTGATTGGGACCGGATCGGCGCTGCTTACAGCCGCGAGATGCTTGACGTTGTGACCGCGCGGCTTCCTCATTTCGGCGACGATGCCGAAGTGCTGCATGTGGTGACGCCCGCCGACTGGGCCCGGCAGGGCATGGCGGCGGGCAGCCCGTTCGCGTTGGCGCACACCTTTTCCCAGACCGGCCCGTTCCGGCCCGCCAACACGGTCAGAGGCGTCGACAACGTCGTGCTGGCCGGCTCGTCGACGGTGCCCGGAGTCGGCGTGCCGACTGCACTGCTCTCGGGACGACTGGCCGCCGATCGGGTCACCCGCGCCACCCGCGCCGTTCGTGTCGAGGCGGGGGGCCGAGGAAAATGATCAGCTCTGAACTCGACGCCGCCGGCGTGCGTGAGCCCGAACTGCGTGACGCATACCGCCGATGCCGGATGCTCAATGCCCAGCACGGCCGTACGTTTTTTCTGGCCACGCGGCTGCTGGCTCCTCAGCAGCGGCCCGCCGTCCATGCCCTGTACGGGTTTGCACGACAGGCCGACGACATCCTCGACGACGTCACACCCGGCACAAGCACAGCCGAACGGACCGATCGGCTACAGCGGTTCGCCACAGAGTTGTTCAACCAGTGGGCGCAAGATGCGCCCACTACTGAGGACCCGGTGGTGCGGGCAGTCGTGCACACGGCACGGACTTACGGCATCGACTGGCAACTGTTCGACGACTTTCTGGCCTCGATGCGCATGGACCTGACGGTGACCGACTATCCCGACCGCGCTGCGCTGGATCGCTACATGCACGGCTCAGCCGAAGTCATCGGACTTCAGCTACTGCCGGTTCTCGGCACCGTCGCCCCCCGCGAGGACGCCGCGCCTTACGCCGCTGCGCTGGGAAAGGCTTTCCAGCTCACCAATTTTCTGCGCGACATCGACGAGGATCTCCAACGCGGACGGGTTTATCTGCCGGCTGACGAGTTGGCCAGCCAGGGCGTGGACCGGGACGTGTTGACGTGGTGCCATGCCCGCAGGCGAACTGACATTCGGGTGCGGCGCGCCCTCGTCGAGCAGCACGCCATCACCCGACGCATCTACGACTACGCACGGCGTGGCATCCAAACGCTGCAGCCGCGCTCTCGCCCATGCGTCACCGCAGCCCAGATTCTGTACTCCGAGATTCTGGACCGCATCGAGCAGATTGACTACGCGATCTTCAACCAGCGCGCCACAGTAGGGACCAGTCGCAGAATTCAGGTGGGAG
>DATBFF010000057.1:0-21561 GCA_036558625.1 Mycobacterium sp.
ATCAGGAGCTTCGCGGGCAAGGTGATCCACAGCACAAAGTGGGACGACACGTACGACTTGCGCAACCGCAGAGCCGCGATCATCGGCACCGGTGCGACGGCGGTGCAACTGATTCCCGAGGTCGCCGAGAAAGCTGCCGACCTGACTGTTTACCAGCGCACGGCGATCTATGTGGTGCCCAAGGTCGACTTCCGCTTCTCCCATCGCGCCAAGCGGTTGTTCGCCAAAGTGCCGCTGACGCAGCGCGCGATCCGATTCGTCACAGATGCGATTTACGAGTTCTTCCTCGTCGTCCCACTGAAATACCGGCACCTGCTGTTCCGGCGACTCAACGTCGCGGCGTCCGACGTGACGAAGATATTCCGGTTTGCGGCGGTGCGCGACAAGGAGCTTCGCCGGAAACTGACACCCGACTACGAATTCGGTTGCAAGCGACCAACTTTCTCGAACACCTACTTCCGCACGCTCGTAAAGCCTCATGTGCATCTTCAGACCAGCGGGATCGACCACATCGAGCCGGACGGCATCGTCGCCAGCGACGGGACCAAGGCCGTCATCGACACCTTGATCCTGGCCACCGGTTTCGACATGTGGGAGGCGAACTTCCCGGCGATCGAGGTGATCGGCCGCGACGGCCGAAACCTCGGAAAGTGGTGGCGGCAGAAGCGATTCCAGGCGTACCAGGGCGTGTCGATGCCGTGCTTTCCGAACTTTCTCACGCTGGCCGGCCCGTACGCATTCCTCGGGTTGAACTTCTTCAACACGGTGGAGTTCCAGATGCGGCACATGGACCGGCTGTTCAGCGAGGTGAAGCGCCGCGGCGCAACGACATTCGAGGTCACCGAGGAAGCCAATGCCGCGTACCTCGATGAGGTGACCGAGCGGCTGGGCGACTCGGTATTCACGCTAGGCAGCTGTGAAGGATCGCGGTCGTACTACTTCAATCCCAGCGGCGAGGCGTCCCTGCTTCAGCCGTTTAGGACGCGCGTGGCGCTGCGCGAGGCGTCGCAATTCCCGCTGGACCACTACGATTTCGCCTGATCGGCCGTCCGATCGGCCGGTCGTCACGCCCCGAACAGCGTGAGTTCCATCAGCTTGCGCACACAGGCCTGCGAGTGCGCGGAGTCGCCGGCCCGGGATCCATAGTGGACCAGCCGTCCCACGTCGACGACGACCGCCATCGCGGCGTGCACCAGAAACCGTGCATCCGTCGCGGTGATGTCCGCCCGCACCTGTGTCAACAGTCCCACCCATGAGTCGATGGTGGAGCGCTGCACGTTGCGCAACAGAAGATCGTCGGTGACCGGCAGATTGACCCGCTCGGTGTAGTAGACGAACGCCAGCTCCGGGTTGGCGAAAGACGTTGCGACGTAAGCCTCGATCAGCTCGGTCAAGACCCTGCGAGGCTCGGTGTCTGCTCCGACGATGACCGACAGCTCGCCCGAGACACGATCTGCGGCGCGCCGCATCACGGTTGCCAGCAGGTCCGCCTTGCCGGAGACGTAGCGGTAGATACCGGATGCCGGAATCCCTACCGCGGCGGCGATCTGCTCCATGCTGGTTTCCCGGAAGCCCTGCTCGTCGAATAAAACCATGGAGGCCTGCAACAGCGCCTCGTACGTGCCGATGCCGGAGAAGAGCCGACGACCCCGAGGACTGGGCAGCGTGGTGTCGGGGGCGGGCAGTTCGGCTGCCAGGACTGCGAGGCCGACGTCGACAAACAGTGCGCGGATTTGGTCTGCGGGCATGTCGACCCGGTGGTCGATGATGCTGCCGATGACGCTGAGAAGTGCCGCGGAGATGATCCGCCGCTCCGACGACGACAGGTCCGGCCGGATGGCGATGAGCGGGCTTTGAATACGGCGGTTGACGATGCGGATCTGATCGTTCAACCGCTCGGTATCCGCTGGCCGCAGATAGCGTGCCTGCCAACGGTAGAGCCCGCCTGATTCGCGGTTGGCTAGCGTGACGTCGATCAGCGCATTGATCAGGCGGTGCAGCTGTTCGGCGTCCGACGGAGCGACCGGCAGGTCGGTAGAGTCGACGAGCTGCTGGCCGAGGCTCAACACCGCCGCACAGAACAGGTCGTACTTGCTGGGGTAGTGCCGGTACAGCGCGGCCGCGGAGATACCGACCTTCGCGGCGATCGCGTCCATGCCGACGGCGTGATAGCCGGACTCACTGAACCCCTCCGCTGCAGCCCGTTCGACCTGCGCCTTGCGATCCTTTGGCCGCCGACGGACCGGTGCCGACGCATCGGTGGGTGTCGTCGCCATCACGTCACGTTAACCCCATCGGAGGAATGTTCATACACATCCGGCCATATGCGGCAGAAAAGCGGCTGAATTTGTCGACGGTGTCAAGAATGGCTATTAACATAGTGCACGTGCTCGCGATGGTCCGCCGCATCCTCGGCCACCGGTTCTCGGTTGCAGAACTCATCGGGATGGGGTTCCTCGTCGGGTTTCCCTATCTGCTCGTCGGACTATTCTGGTCGGCCAACCACACCGACCATCTGCAGGACATGCACGGGATAGACAAACTCGTGTCGTTTCTCGGCCAAATTGTGTCATGGCCGGTGCTGCTGTTCTCCGACGTGTGCATGACGTGAAGTTCCGACAGGAGGCAGCGTGACGAATCGCGGGTGGCTGATTCTCGCCGTGGGTGTGGCGATGCTCGCAGTGGGGCTGCTCGCACTGAAGTTCCCGGTGTTCATCGACGCGTACGACCAGTGGGGCTGGCAGGTCAAGTGCGGTACCGGCTACAGCACCAACCTCATGCAGGCAGAGATCGCGAACCAGGCAAAACCGGGCTCCGACTTCGTCGGCCAATGCCAAAGTGCGCTGGCCATGCGCCGGACTTGGACCATCCCGCTGGCGGTGGCGGGCTGGGTCGTGCTGTCCGGCCTCGCGGTCGCGCTGTGGCGGCATGCCTCACCCGAGCGCGAAACGGTCGACGCCTAACCGTTTTCGGCATTGGCTCACGGGCCGCCGCGCAGCGCGGGCAGATATAACTGCTACTTACTGTCTAAATTTCTCGGCCCGGGGAGCATCCGTGAGTAACCGGTTACAGCAGGCGAAAGAACCAGTCAGCGCGGTTCTCGCGGGACCCTACGGGCATCCGTTCCATCCGATCCTCGTCACGATCCCGATCGGCGCATGGGCGTGCAGCCTGGTATTCGACATCGCCTCGCACGTCGTCGGCCAACCCGGCTTCCTCAATCAGGCATCCGAATGGCTGATCGCGATCGGCGTGCTCGGAGCTGCGGCAGCCGCCATGGTGGGATTCCTCGACTTCTTCACGATCCCGTCGGGCACGCCCGCGTTTCGCACCGGTCTTCTGCACATGACGATCAACCTTGCCGTCACTGCGGCCTACGTCGTCAACTTCGTGTGGCGCCACGGCACATACACGAGCCCGGAGGCCGTCGGTATCGGTCCGTTGGTGCTGTCCGCGGTCAGCTTTGCCGTCCTGGGGGTATCCGGCTACTTGGGTGGCAAGCTCGCCTACCGCTACGGGGTTCGTGTCGCCAGCGAAACGACACAGACCGAAGGCTTCTGATAGAGGAGGATTTGTCATGGCCATCGCCGCGCTCGTCGCTTGGGTCCTCACCGCGCTCGGGGGGTTCTACATGCTGGCCCAGTGGGTGGCAGGCGGCGGCCCGCGCCGGCAGAGCCCGACGAAGATTCCGCCCTCGCTGATTTTCGGGCACTTCTTCTTCGCCGTCGTCGGCCTGGTGCTGTGGATCATCTACGTCGTGCTCGACGAGATGTCGGTGGCGTGGATCGCGTTCATCGCGCTCATCGCCGTGGTACTGATCGGCTTCATGATGCTGGCCGGGTGGATCCCGGTTTACCGCAGAACCGCAGGCACACCTGAGCACGGATTCCCCGTCGTGGTGGGGGGAGCCCACGGCGTGTTGGCCGTCGCCACAGTGGTGCTGACGCTGCTCGCTGCGCTTGGTGTCGGTGCGAGCTGAATCTGCTAGCGGCCCTGAGCTTTCCGGTGCCGTTGATCGCGCGCCGGCACCCCGTTGGGTCCCTCGATCGACTGCGCGTAGGTACCGACCGCGAACGCGACCGCGGGCGCGGTGAGCGCGAGCGCGTCGCGGTTGACGTTGCCGACCGTGTCGTCGGACGTGCGATAGTTGGGGTCGAAAGGCTGCCCTGCGGTACCCCCCCACAACCGGGCCTGTACCTGGTTCTTCTTGCCGGTCGTTCCGGTGGTTATCCCGCCGACGGGCACCCCGGCGCGCAGGAACGGGAAGTAGTCGGCCGCACCCCCCAACGGCTGGTCGGCCGGACGCTTGCCGGCCAAATTCAGGTAGCCGGCCAACGTCCGCTCGACACCGGCCGAGCCGGTGGGCACCTGGTCGACTGGCACGTCGCGACTCGGCTGCCCCGACTGGTCACCGTCGTAGGTGAAGTAGCCTGCATTGGGTGAGGCGATGGCGTCGAAGTTGAGATACAACGCCATGTCGGCGAGCGCGTCGGCAGTCAACCCGGCGACATATTGCGTCGATCCGCTGACGCCCGCCTCTTCGGCAGCCCAGAAGCAGAACCGCACCGCGTTCTTCACCCGCGGCGAGGAACCCAACTGCAGGGCTGTCTCCAGCACCGCGGCGACACCACTGCCGTTGTCGTTGATGCCGGGGCTGGCCTTGGCGCTGTCCAGGTGCGCGCCGACCGCGACGACGTCCTTCTGTGACCCGGTCTTGGTCTGCGCCACCACATTTCGCGATTGCAACTGCACAGACTTGCTCTCCAGCGTCAACCGCACCGGCGACACCGTCTGCCACAGGGCCGCGTCGGCGTCAGCTCCGATCACCCCGACAGGCACCTTCAGCTGTTTGTAGTAGCCCGACGTGAACAATCCCCGCGGAGCACCCTGATCTCCCCGCGCACTTTTCACCAGCAGCGCGACCGCACCGTTGGCAATGGCCGCGTTTTGCTTGTCGACCACCGAGCACGCGGTGTCATCGGCCACCGCGATCGCGCCTTTGACCGCCGTGCGGTCGTAGTCGCTTGCAAGACAGCCCGGGTGTTTGACCGCATGCACCGCGGGCGCCGTCAGTCCGCCCGCCGGCGTCTGCACGAGCAGTGACGCCTGTTCGATCGGAAAAGTGCGCCCTGAAACCGCTACCGTCTGCGTACCCTGCTTCTGCAGAGAGACCCGGCTCGTCTCGGGTGTCTGAACATCGAAGCCCTTGTCGCGCAATATCTTCACGACGTAATCGACGCTGGCGTCATAGCCGGCAGTCCCGTCGGCGCGCGTGCCGCCATGAGCGTTCGCAATCTCTTGCAGTTTTTGCAGATGCGCAACGACCGCGTCCACCTTCACCTTTGACGCCAAGTCGTGAGCCGTGTCGGCAGGAGCAGGTGCATGTTGGGACGAGCACGACGCCAGCAGTGCGGCGACGACCAGCAGTCCCAGCGCGGCCCGCCTCATGATTCTTTCAGCACATGACGGGTGCGGTCCTGGCGGACGGGAACCCCGTTGCGTCCGCCGATGTCCTGCGCGTACAGGCCGACCGCGTAGGCGACGCCGCTGCCGTTGATCGCGAGGGCCGCACGGTCGATGTTCTGCAGTGTGTCCGTTGCCTTGTGATAGTTGGGGTCGAACGGCTCGTCGGCCTGCCCACCCCACCGCTGTGCCTGCTCGGCACTCTTCTTCTCCTCCGCGCCGGAGAACAGCCCACCCGAGGGGATGCCCGCTTTGGTGAAGCCGTCGTAGTCGGATCGGCCGTTGAATGAGGTGTCCTCGGCGGGCTTTCCGGCGCCGGCAAGGTATGCGACCAAGGCTCGCTCGATTCCGGCCGACCCCTCCGGCACCCGGGGAGCGCTCTCGTCGGCCGCCGGAGGTGTGGACTGGTCGCCGTCGTAGGTGAAGTATCCCGGATTCGGCGATGCCAGCATGTCGAAGTTCAGATACAACGCGATGTCCTTGAGCGCGTCCTCGTCGAGCGCCTCGATGTATTTCTGCGAACCGACGAGCCCCAACTCTTCTGCGCCCCAAAAGGCGAAGCGCACCGCGTTGTAGATCGGCGGGGAACTGCCCATCTGCACCGCGGTATCGAGGACAGCGGCCACACCTGAACCGTTGTCGTTGATGCCGGGCCCGTCTTTGACACTGTCCAGGTGTGCCCCGGCCATCACGACATTCTGCGTCGAGCCGGTCTTGGTCTGAGCGATGACGTTGCGCGCCTTGACCATCGACACCTTCGCATCCACCTGGACGTGGACCGGCCCGGGGTTTTGCCGAAGCTTCGCACCGTCGGATTTGGTGACGCCGAGCACTGGAATCTTGATGTCCGCCGTGGCACCCAGCGTGCCTTTGATCTTGTCCTCGTCGACGTTGTCGGCGATGATCAGCGCCACCGCACCGCGCTGGGCGGCGACCGATTCTTTGACGGCGAACTGGCAGGAGCCGCGATCGACCAGCGCCACCGCGCCTTTGATCGGCATTCCGTCGAAATCCGATGCGGCGCAGCCGGGCGTGTGATCGGCAGGGGTGACGACCAGCGGTGCCGTCAGGCCCTCGGGCCCAGTACCGGGGGAATACTCCAGCGTCTGTGCGCCGATGTTCACGCCGTTGACTGTCAGCGACTGTGGCCCGGGAATGAAATGACGAAACTCGAATTCGGGTGTTTGCACGTCAAATCCCTTGTCGCGCAGCGTCTTCACCACGTAGTCGACGCTCGCCTCATACCCGGGCGTATCGACCGCCCGGGTGCCTCCGTTCGCATCGGCGATCTGCTGAAGCTGCTGCAAGTCCGCGTACATACCATCGGCGGTGACCTTTTTGGCCAGCGACTGCGCGTAGTCGGCGGCAGCCGGTGTCGTCGTCTGTTCCTGTGGAGCCGCTTTGTGCGCGCACCCTGCGATCATCGCGAGCAGCGAGAAGGCCGTCAGCACCGCCGCGGCGAACCTCACCACACCGGTGCGTCTGCGTTTCACTGCGCCCACGTTAGCCGCCGCACACCCGTGCGGACACCAACTCGGCGACGGCACGCATGCCGGCGCCGTTGGGGTGCAGCGGCGCCGGACGGCCCGGCAGTGGCACCGCAAAGCGCGTCGTCCAGGGATCGGCTGACCAGGCATGGTGTGCGCGACTGGCCTCACTCGCCTTCACGAGTTCGCAGCCGCTCTCGTCCGCGGCTACCGCGGTGTGCTTCTCGAGCGCGTTGGCGATGTGCCGGCCGAGGTCGGCGTCGCCGTGCGACAGGGGCGGTGCCGTGCGACCCGCCGGAGGCAGCAGGGTGAGGTAGTCCACGAACAATACGCGCGCCCGCGGTGCCCGCCGCCTGATCGCTGCGCCGACTTGCATCAGCGACGTGGCGACGGCTCCCAGCGCGCGGTCCCGGGCACCGCGATCGCGCAGGTCGCGAATTCGGCAGCCCAGCACCGGCATCCAGCGCGCCGGCCACGGGAAACACGCCAGCGTCAACAGCGGCACATACCCGACGTCGTTGCCGCCGATCGTCACGGTGACCAGCGTCTCCGACCCGTCGAGCGCATCGATCTGCGGTGGTACGCCATTTTGCTTGTCGCACAAGATGTTTGCGGTGGTAGCGCCCGAGTAGGTCACGTCGACGAGATCGAGTCCGAGCTCATCGGCGACGAGGTGCGGATAGTTGCGGGCCGAGCGGCCCGCAAGCAACGGTGCGCCACTCGCGCGGGGTCGGATGCCAGGCCCGGACGCCATCGAGCTGCCCAGCGCGACGTAGCGACCTGTCATGGCAACACAGGGCTGGACGCCTGCGCCCAGAACCGCTTCGGGATCCGGCCGGCATGGCGGGCCAGGTGCCCGGCGGCGATCGCACCGGCCATCGCCGCGGCCATAGCGGGCGGGTTGGTGGCCCTGGTCACCGCGCTGGCGAGCAGCACCGCGTCGCAGCCCAGCTCCATCGCCAGTGCCGCGTCGCTGGCCGTCCCGATGCCGGCGTCGAGCACCACTGGAACCCCGGCCTGCTCGACGATCATCTCGATGTTGTGCGGATTCGCGATGCCGAGCCCCGTGCCGATCGGCGAGCCAAGCGGCATCACAGCAGCGCATCCGGTGTCCTCGAGCCGGCGCGCCAGCGCGGGGTCGTCATTGGTGTAGGGCAGCACGACGAAACCGTCATCTACCAATTGCTCTGCGGCCCTGACCAATTCGATTCCATCAGGCAGCAGCGTGCGGTCGTCGGCGATCACTTCGAGCTTGACCCAGTCGGTGTGCAGCGCCTCGCGGGCGAGCTGGGCGGTGAGTACTGCCTCGGCGGCGGTGCGGCATCCGGCGGTGTTGGGCAGCGGCGTAATGCCCAGTCGCGTCAGTAGATCCAGGATCCCGGTGCCGCCCGCGGCGTCGACGCGGCGCATCGCGACCGTCGTCAACTCCGTGCCGGACGCGACCAGCGCTTCCTGCAGGACCGCGAGGTTGGTGGCGCCGCCGGTGCCCATGATGAGCCGCGACGTGAAACTGCGGTCGGCGATGGTGAGCTTTTCGGGTTCAGCCACCCTGCACCGCCGTCACCACTTCGAGCCTGGCACCGTCGGAAAGCGTTGCGTCCCAGCCTGACCGGGGAAGCACCGACCAATCCAATGCCACCGCGACGCCGCGCTCGGGAAACCCGAGCGCACGCAGCAGCGTGGCGACGGTGGTGTGTTCCTCCACCTGCACATGTTCGTCGTTCACGGTGACAATCACGCGGCCCCCACAAGCGCATTCACTTCGGACAGAATCTTCTCCGCGGTCCATGGTGCCAGCAGAAACCCGGACCGGCCATGACCGGCCGCCACCAGCACGCGATCGTCGAGCCGGCCCACGATCGGCATGTTGTCCGGCGTCATCGGCCGCAGCCCGGCCCCGCACTCGGCCAGTTCGTACTCGCCAAGTGCCGGAACCACCGCGCACGCATCGTCGAGCAGGTCGCGCACACCAGTCACCGCGGGTGCGGTGTCGCGGCCGTGCTCGTACTGCGTCGCGCCGACCACCACGCCGTCGGCCCTCGGCACCAGATACACCTGCCTGCCGTGCACACGCGCGCGAATGACTCTCTGCGGCATGGGCATACATCCCTGGCGCCACCGCAGGCGCAAAACCTCGCCCTTGACCGGCCGCACGGCCAGGCCCGGCCACAGCGCCGGGGCGTCGATGCCGTTGGCCAGCACCACCGCGTCCATGTCGGTGACTTCCGCAAGGTCGTCGACGCGGGGCGCCCAGGTGACACCGAGCCGTTCGCACTGCGCGGCCAACGCTTTCACTACCGCCCGGTTGTCGACGGCGAGCTCGGTGGGCGCCCGAAAGCCGTGCCGAATACCTTGCGCCAGCAGCGGTTCCACGTCACGTGCGTCCGTCGTCATCGTGACAGGGTGGCCCTGCGCGGCCAGCCACTTCGCGACGGTGCGCAGATCGGCGACGTCCGCGCGGTCGGCCGCGACCACCAGCGACTCGCGAGCAGTGACCACCGAGACGCCGAGCCCATCGGCGAACGACTCCTGCCATAGCGCCAGCGACTCCAACCCGATCCGAAGGAGTCGCTCCTCGCCGGGCCAGCCCTCGCTGTGCGGGGCCAGCATGCCGCCGGCAACCCACGACGCACCTGGCAGCGCCGGATCGCGGTGCAGGCGCACCAGCCGCCCGGACAGCGCGAGGCGGCGGGCAACCGACAGGCCGATCACGCCGCCGCCGATCACCGCGATGGACTGGTGTGACATATCGGTTTCTAGGCTAGTCCGCGTGCAGGAATCGCGAGCGAGGCTGCAGAAGGCCCGGCTGTACTTGTGCACCGACGCCCGGGCCGAACGCGGCGACCTCGCCGAATTCGCCGATGCCGCGCTGGCCGGCGGCGTCGACATCATCCAGCTGCGCGACAAGGCGCTCCAGGCGCGGGCCGAACTGGCCGCGCTGCAGATCCTCGCCGATGCCGCCCGCCGCCACGGGGCGCTGCTGGCCGCGAACGACCGCGCGGACATCGCCCGTGCCGCACACGCCGACGTACTGCACCTGGGCCAGGACGACCTCCCGCTGTCGGTGGCCCGAGAGATCGCGCCGGGGGCGGTGATCGGGCGCTCCACGCACGACGAAGACCAGGCTCGCGCGGCACAGACCGAGGACGTCGACTACTTCTGTGTCGGCCCGTGCTGGCCGACGCCGACGAAGCCCGGCCGCCCCGCACCTGGGCTGGGGCTGGTGCGCGCCGTCGCCGCGATGCGGCCGGCCAAGCCGTGGTTTGCGATCGGCGGCATCGATAACCGGCGGCTACCGCAGGTGATCGAGGCCGGCGCGCGGCGCATCGTGGTGGTGCGCGCGATCACCGATGCCGAGGACCCGTATTCCGCCGCACGCCAGCTCAGCGCCGCACTCGCAGCAGCGGAGTGACACGGCTCAGCTCGAGCAGCCGGTGCCAACTGGCCGCGAAGCCGGGGTGCAGCGGCAACCCGGCCACCTCGTCCTCGCCCACCCAGCGAAGTTCGACGCTTTCGCGGTTGGGAACGGTGTCGAGGGGATGCGGCGCATCAGCCACCACCGTCGTATAGGTCCAGTGGCTGCCGCTCGCCTCGGCGGTAATCACCGCGACGCGGACGGTGACGTGGTTGGCGACCAAGCCGGTCTCCTCACGAGCTTCGCGGACCGCGGTCTCCTCGGCGGTCTCGTGACTGTCGCGTGCGCCGCCGGGCAGTGCCCAGGTGCCGCCCTGATGGCTCCACACCGCCCGGTGCTGTAGCAGCACGCCCGTCGTGCCGTCGGGTAGCGGCGCGCGCAACAGCAGCCCCGCCGCCCCGTGCCGGCCCCAGAACATCGCGCCGGTGTCGGAGCGCACCCATCCGTCACCGTCGCCACGCACGAACTCAGGATATGGCGAACGAACGCGAGTCGTGCCGGAGCCTCTTAGACTTTGCTCATACATTGGGCACAAGAGTGAGCATGAGGGGCGCAGAGCGGTGACCGTGGAGCTGGCGCATCCGTCGACGGAGCCGACGGCGACGCCTGACACGGTCGACCCGCTCCGCTCCCGGTGGTGGTTCTGGACGACGACGCCGGGGCGAATTTTGGTCAGCGGGGTCGTGCTCATCGCTTTGGTGGCGCTGTCCGCATTCGCGACGGCGACGATGATCAACAACCGCCAGCGGGCGCTCACCACCGTGCTCAATCACACCGAGCCGCTGGCGTTTGCCGCGGGCCAGCTGTACACGACGCTGTCGGTGGCCGACGCCGCAGCCGCGACCGCCTTCATTTCCGGCTCCGAGCCGCGCGACGTGCGGCAGCGCTACGAACAGGCGATCACCAACGCGGCAGTCGCACTGACCAGGGCATCTGGCGGCCTCACCGATCCGGCGATGCAGGATCTGCTGGGCCGGATCAACGCCCGCCTCGCGGTCTACACCGGGCTGGTCGAAACGGCGCGCACCAACAACCGGGCCGGCAACCCGATCGGCTCGTCGTATCTGTCCGAGGCGTCGTCGTTGATGCAGCAGCAGATCCTGCCCGACGCCAAGAAGCTGTACGACCAGACCTCGGCGAAGGTCGACGCCGAGACCACCGCATCGACGGACATTCCGACACTCGGAATTCTGGTGGTGGCCGCGACGCTGTTGTTCGGCGCGTTCTCGAATCGGTGGCTGGCGCGAAAAACGCAGCGGCGACTGAACTTCGGCTTTGTGGCGGGCGGCGTCGCCGTGCTGATTATGGTGGTATGGGTGGGAACGGTGCTGACGATTTCCACCACCGACAGCCGCAACGCGAAGGACACGGCTGCCGAGTCCCTCAGGACCATCACCAATTTGGCGATCATGGCGCAGCAGGCCCGTGCCGACGAAACGCTGGCGTTGATCCGCCGCGGCGATGAGGAAATCCGCAAGCAGGCGTATTACCAGCGCATCGACGCGATGCACAAGGTGCTCGCCGACTATCTCAAGCGCGACGACGCCATCGACAACTCCGATCTACAGGATGCCGACGACTTGCTGACCAAGTGGCGCCAAGCCGATGAGCGGATCAACTCCTACATCGCCGTGGGCAACTACAAGGCCGCCACTCAAGTGGCGCTGGGCACGGGCGAAGAGGACTCGACGCCGGCGTTCGACCGTCTTGAGAAGGCACTCGACAACGGCATCGAGGAGAGCCGTCGCCAGTTGCGCGGCGACATCGTCAGTGCCCGGGCGGTGCTGTCAGGTGCCACGGTGGGCGCGGTGCTGCTGAGTGTCGTCGCGGCGCTGGCGGTGACGGTGGGGTTGTGGCCACGGATGAGCGAGTACCGCTGATGAGCGCTTGCGCGAAGAAGAGACAACCTGCGATGAGCGCTTGCGCGAAGAAGAGACAGCCCGCGATGAGAAAGACACTCGCTCTGCTCGCGGCGGCCGGGCTGCTGCTGACCGGGTGCGGCCGCTCCGAGACACTGGTGCAGCCGGCCGCGCTGTCGCTGGCGCCGCCGACCCCGGCCGGAATGCAGGAGCTTCCGCCGCAGCAGTTTCCGGAACCGGCTCCGGACGAAAGCTGCGACCGCACGGCAAGTCTGCGACCGTTCCCCGACAAGAAGGACGCCGACGACGCCGTCGCCGCTATCCGCGAGCGGGGCAGGCTGAGAGTCGGGTTGGACATCGGAAGCAACCTGTTCTCGTTCCGCGACCCGATCACCGGCGACATCACCGGCTTCGACGTCGACATCGCCGGCGAGGTGGCTCGCGACATCTTTGGCAGCCCGGCACAGGTGGAGTACCGGATCCTCTCGTCGGAGGACCGGATCAAGGCGTTGCAGCAAAATGAGGTCGACATCGTCGTCAAGACCATGACCATCACCTGCGAGCGGCGCAAGGACGTGGCGTTCTCGACGGTGTATCTGACGGCCAACCAACGGATTCTGGCGCCACGCGACTCGGCGATCTCACAGATTTCGGATTTGTCGGGTAAGCGAGTGTGCGCGGCCCGCGGCACCACATCGATCAACCGGCTCAAGCGCGTCAGTCCCCCGCCGATCATCGTGTCGGTGGTGACGTGGGCCGATTGCCTTGTCGCCCTTCAACAACGGCAGGTCGACGCGGTCAGCACAGACGACTCGATCCTCGCCGGGCTGGTGGCGCAAGACCCCTATCTGCACATCACCGGTCCTAATATGGGAGAGGAGCCCTACGGCATCGGGATCAACCTGCACAACGACGGACTGGTGCGGTTTGTGAACGGAACGCTCGAGCGCATCCGCAGGGACGGCACCTGGTACGCGTTGTACCGCAAGTGGCTAACGGTCCTGGGGTCCACGCCGGTGGCGCCGACACCGAGGTATTCGGACTGATGGCTCCCGATGAGCGCTCGCGCGAAGAGCAAAGGGCTCCCGACGACGACGCACCCGTCGGCACCCAGCCGGCGGCATTCGGCATCGACTACGCGGAGGATTCGGAGCAGACCCTGCGCCCGATGTCCACGCAGGCGATCTTCCGCCCCCAGTTCGACGATGACTCAGACAGTCTCGGCACCGACGCGCTCGGCGATTTCGACGAGCAGACGACGGCCACCCGTCAGCTGCCGTTGAGCCGCCGCCTCGGTGGCGGGCTGGTCGAGATCCCACGGGTGCCTGAAAAGGATCCGCTCAGCGCGTTGATGACGAATCCCGTTGTGGCAGAGTCGAAACGCTTCTGCTGGAACTGCGGACGACCCGTCGGACGCCCGGGCCCGGGCAGAGAGGCCGAGAACGAGGGGTCATGCCCGCACTGCGGCAGTTCCTTCTCGTTCTTGCCGCAACTGGGGCCGGGCGACAAGGTGGCGGGCCAGTACGAAATCAAGGGGTGCATCGCCCACGGCGGCCTGGGGTGGGTGTACCTGGCGGTCGACCACAACGTGAACGAACGGCCCGTCGTGCTCAAAGGCCTGGTGCACTCCGGCGACGCCGAGGCGCAGGCGATCGCAATGGCCGAGCGGCAGTTCTTGGCGGAGGTCACCCACCCGTCGATCGTCAAGATCTTCAACTTCGTCCAGCACCCGGACAAGCACGGCGAGCCCGTCGGCTACATCGTGATGGAGTACGTCGGCGGCGACTCGCTCAAGCAGGCCAAGGGCAAGAAGCTGCCGGTGGCACAAGCGATCGCCTACATGCTCGAGATTCTGCCCGCGCTTGCATATCTGCATTCAATAGGCTTGGCCTACAACGACTTAAAGCCGGAAAACCTCATGATCACCGAGGAGCAGCTGAAGCTGATCGACCTCGGTGCCGTGTCGCGGATCAACTCGTTCGGCTATCTCTACGGCACCCCGGGCTATCAGGCACCCGAGATCGTGCGCACCGGCCCTACTGTGGCGACCGACATCTACACCGTCGGTCGCACGCTGGCCGCGATGACGCTGAATCTGCGCACCAAGAAAGGCCGATACGTCGAGGGGCTGCCCGAGAACGACCCGGTGCTGACCACCTACGACTCGTACGGCCGGTTGCTGTGCCGAGCGATCGACCCCGACCCGCGGCGGCGGTTCGGCAGCGCGGAGGAGATGATGGCGCAGCTGCTCGGCGTACTGCGGGAGGTGGTCGCGCACGACAGCGGCACCCCCCGGCCGGGCCTGTCCACGGTGTTCAGTCCGTCCCGCTCGACCTTCGGGGTGGAGTTGCTGGTCGCGCACACCGACGTCTACCTCGACGGATTGGTGCACTCCGAGAAGCTGACCCCACAAGAGATCGTCAACGCGCTGCCGGTGCCGCTGGTCGATCCCACCGACGTGGGCGCACCGGTGTTGAGTGCGAGTGTGCTCAGCCAACCGGTGCACACGCTGGACCAGTTGCGCGCAGCGCGCCACGGCGCGCTGGACAGCGAGGGCATCGACCTGGGCCAGTCGGTGGAACTGCCGCTGATGGAGGTGCGCGCGCTGCTGGACCTCGGCGACGTCAGCAAGGCCACTCGCAAACTCGACGACCTCGCCGAGCGCGTCGGCTGGCAGTGGCGGCTGGTGTGGTTCCGCGCGGTGGCCGAGCTCCTGACGAACGACTTCGAGTCGGCGACAAAGCATTTCAACGAGGTGCTCGACACCCAACCGGGCGAGTTGGCCCCCAAGATGGCGTTGGCAGCGACGGCGGAGCTCGCCGGGAACTCCGACGGCCTGACTTTCTACGACACCGTGTGGAGCACCGACAACGGTGTGATCTCGGCGGGTTTCGGCCTGGCGCGGGCGCGATCGGCGGAGGGCGACCGGGAGGGCGCGGTTCGTACGCTCGACGCGGTGCTGCCGACCTCGCGGCACTTCACCACCGCGCGGCTGACGAGCGCGGTGACGCTGCTGTCCGGGCGGTCGATGAACGAGCTGTCCGAGGCCCAGATCCGTGATGCGGCCCGCCGGGTAGAGGCGCTGCCCGACACCGAACCACGGGTCCTGCAGATACGTGCGCTGGTGCTGGGTACCGCGCTGGACTGGATCGGCGACCACACCGCCAGCACCAACCACATCCTGGGCTTCCCGTTTACGCCACACGGCCTGCGGCTGGGAGTGGAGGCGTCGCTGCGCGGGCTGGCGCGAGTTGCGCCTACCCGCGCGCATCGGTACGCGCTGGTCGACATGGCCAACGAAGTGCGCCCGTCGTCAACCTTCTAAACGGTCGCGTTCAGCCGCTCCTGTGCGGTCAGCAGCAGGTTGTCGTACACGGCGCGGGCGGGCAACGACTCGTCGTGGCCGACGGACGAGAAGTCGGCGACAATTTGCTCGGCGAGTGGCCGCAGCTTGACGTTGGATTCCTGCGACCGCCACTTCAGCAGGTCGAAAGCGGCGTAAGCGTCGATGCCGTAGATCGCCATCAACATGCCCTTGGCCTGCTCGATGACCGCTCTGCTCTCGGTGATCTTGGCGACCTCGGCGGTCAGGTGCTCCTGACGGGCCTGCTCGGCCGGTGTCACGTCGATGTAGAACCCGTGGGTGCCGATGACGCCGTTGTCGTCGCGGAGCTGGTCGCCGACGACAACCACGTGGTGCACCAGGCCGGCCACGTCGCGAATCCGGTGGCGACTGCTGAACGGCTGGCGGGTCTGGCGGATCAGCGCAAGAGTGTCGGCGATCTGACGGTAGTCGTCGGGATGCTTGTGCGAGAGCACCAACTCCGTCGTCGGGGCGACTGTGCCCGGTTCATAACCGTGCATCTTCGCGACCTGCGGAGACCACTCCCAGCGATCGTCGTCGAAGTAATAGCGGAACCAGCCCACGCGCTGCGCCGCGCCCCAAGCGAGCGCTTCCCCACCGTGCCCTTGCATACCGCCTCGACATTCTAAAGCTGCTGTCGCCCGCGCCGCGCGGCTTGAGCAGATGCGTCCCCTGAGGGACGACACCAAGTTGGGTCGTTCTGCCCAGGGTTCGCGAGGCAGAACATAAATACTACGAGTTGTCACAACCGCGCAAGTCGGCTGGCCGTGGCGGGGCCTCAGATCACCGTCAGGCAGTCTCGCGCGATCGCCAGCTCCTCGTTGGTGGGGACCACCAGCACCGTGGTCGCCGAGTTCTCCGCCGAGATTCGCCGCGAGCCGACGGCCGGGCTCCTGTTGAGCTGCTCGTCGATCTCGACCCCCAGCGCCGCCAGTCCGCTCAGCGCGTCCCGGCGTACGGCCGCGTCGTTCTCGCCGACCCCGGCGGTGAACGTGATCACGTCAGCACCACCGAGCACCGCCAGGTATCCGCCGATGTAGCGGCGCAACCGGTGGATGTAGATGTCGTATGCCGATTGCGCGGGGGCCCGCTCTGAGTCGGAGCCGGACTCGATCAGCTCGTGCACCCGTCGGAAGTCGATCTCGCCGCACAGCCCGAGCATCCCGGCCCGCCGGTTGAGCATCGCTTCGATCTCTTCGACGCCGATCTTGGCCGTGCGCCAGAGGTAGAACACGACGCCCGGGTCGATGTCGCCGGCGCGCGTGCCCATCACCAGGCCCTCCATCGGCGTCAGCCCCATCGAGGTGTCCACCGGCCGGCCGCCGAGGATGGCCGCCGCCGACGCGCCATTGCCCAGGTGCAGCACGATCTGGCGCAGCGATTCCAGCGGGCGCCCCAAAAAGATTGCGGCCTGCTCACTGACGTACTGGTGCGACGTGCCGTGGAAGCCGTAGCGCCGCACGTCCCACCGCTCGCTGATCTCGTGGTCGATCGCATATGTGGCCGCGGCCGGCGGAAGGCCGTGGAAGAACGCTGTGTCGAACACTGCCACATGCGGCAGATGCGGAAGCACCTTGCGCGCGACCCTGACCCCGAGAATACCGGGCGGGTTGTGCAGCGGCGCCAGCGGAGAAAGCTCCTCCAACGTCGCCAGCACCGCGTCGGTGATCACGGTCGGCTGGTAGAACTCCTTGCCGCCGTGGACGATTCGATGGCCGACCGCCACCACATCATCCGGCTCGCTGAGTTGGTCGAACACGAGCCGCAACGCGGCCTCATGATCGGCCACCTCGCCCTCGCCGATCCGCTCGACCATCCCGTCGGTCAGCGACTCACCGGACGCCGGGTCGACGACCGCATACTTCACCGTCGACGAACCCGAGTTCAGCACGAGCACCGTGCCGCTCACACGCTCTCCTGCGCCTGGATAGCCGTGATCGCAACAGTGTTCACGATGTCCTCGACGAGCGCGCCACGTGACAGATCGTTGACCGGTTTCTTCAAGCCCTGCAGCACCGGCCCGATCGCGATCGCGCCTGCGCTGCGCTGCACCGCCTTGTAAGTGTTGTTGCCGGTGTTGAGGTCGGGGAAGATCAGCACCGTCGCGCGGCCTGCGACGGGCGAGTCCGGCGCCTTGGACTTCGCGACCGACGGCTCCACGGCCGCGTCATACTGGATAGGTCCGTCGACCAAGAGGTCCGGCTGCCGATTGCGCACGAGTTCGGTTGCCCGCCGCACCCTTTCGACGTCGGCCCCAGTGCCGGACGTGCCGGTGGAGTACGACAACATCGCGACACGCGGTTCAATGCCGAACTGTTCGGCGGTTCGCGCCGACGAGATCGCGATGTCAGCCAGCTGCTCAGACGTCGGGTCGGGCACGATCGCGCAGTCGCCGTAGGCCAGCACCCGATCCGACAGGCACATCAAAAACACGCTCGACACGGTCGACACGTCAGGCTCGGTTTTGATGATCTCGAAGGCGGGCCGCACGGTGTGCGCGGTGGTGTGCGTGGCGCCAGAAACCATACCGTCGACGATTCCGTTGTACACCAGCATCGTTCCGAAGTACGACACGTCGTGAATGATCTCCCGCGCCCGCTCCGCGGTCATGCCTTTGTGCCCGCGCAACTGCACGTACTGCTCGGCGAACTTGCCGCACAAGTCGCTTGTCGTCGGGTCGAGAACCGTTACCGATGACAGGTCTGCACCCAATTCCGCAGCGCGGCCGCGAATCTGGGCTTCCTCGCCCAGAATCGTCAGCTCGGCCACGCCGCGGCGCAGCAGCCGGCCGGCGGCCTGCAGGATTCGATCGTCGTCGCCCTCGGGCAACACGATGCGCTTGCAATCCGCGCGCGCCCGCTCCACCAGCTGATAGGTGAACATCTGCGGAGTCGTCACCGTCGGGATCGGAATCGCCAGCTGGTCGAGCAGATCGGACATGTCGACGTAGGTCTCCATCAGCGACAGCGCTGTGTCGATCTTGCGCTGCGAATTCGCAGTGACCCGGCCGCGCGTGGATGCGACGGCGCTCGCGGTTTCGAAGGTCCCGAGTCTGGTAGCGATCATCGGCAGCCGCAGGCCCAACCCGTTCACCAGTGCTGCGATCGACGGGTGCAAAGGGAGATCGCCGTTGAGGATGACCGTCGACAGCGACGGAAACCCTTCAGCGGCATGGGCGCTGGAGACCGCCAGCACGACGTCGGAGCGGTCGCCGGGAGTGATCACCGCCGCGCCTTCGCTGAGGCGCTCTACGACATGGTCGGCGGTCATGCCTGCCACCAGGACGGCCATCACTTCACGGTCGAGCAGATATTCGTCACCACTGACCAGCGTGCCGTCGACGGCACGCTGCAGATCGGCGACGGTCGGTGCCACCAGTAACGGTTCCTCGGGCAGCACATAGGTTTTCGGATCGAACCGCTGAAGTGCTCCGGCTACCACCGCCATCTGCGTCGGGTCACACCGGTTGGCCACCACCGCCGCGGTGTGCGCATGCTGGTTGGCGAGCTCGGACAGGCACAGCTCCACAACTTGGGCGACCTCATCCGGCGTACGGTTCGTCGCGCGCACTGAAAGCAACACGGCCGCACCGAGATTCACGGCTATGCGCCCGTTGACGCTCAACTCGGTGGGCGTCGCGACGTCGGTGTAGTCGCTGCCAACAATCACCACTGCGTCACACTGGTCCGCGACGCGGTGATAGCGGTCGACGATCTCGGCGATCGCGGCATCTTCGTCTTCATGAAGTTGTTGGTAGGTGACTCCAGTGCATTGTTCGTACGGAATATCTGCGCTGGCGTGGGTCAACAACAGGTCCAGTATGTAGTCGCGGTCCTCACCCATGCGCGTGATCGGCCGGAACACACCGGCTTTCGCGACGGAGGCCGCCAGCCGGTGCAAAATACCCAGCGCGATCGTCGACTTCCCGGTGTCACCCTCCGGAGAGGCGACATAAATGGACGGCCTCGCCACGTCAGCCCAGCCGACGCAACCGCGGCGCGAGATCCTTTTCGAACAACTTCAGGAACCGGCGCTGGTCATGGCCGGGCGCATGGAAAACTAAATGGTTCAGTCCCCACTCGACGTATTGGCCGACCTTTTCGACGGCCTCGTCGGGGTCGGACGCGACGATCCAGCGCTTGGCCACCTGCTCGATCGGCAGCTCATCGGCGGCCTTCTCCATCTCAATCGGGTCGTCGATGCTGTGCTTCTGCTCGGCGGTCAATGACAGCGGCGCCCAGAACCGGGTGTTCTCCAGCGCGAGATCGGGATCGGTGTCGTAGGAAATCTTGATCTCGATCATCTTCTCGATCTCGTCGACCGATCTGTCCGCCGCCGCTGCTCCTTCTGCGACCGCCGGCATCAACTTGTCCTTGTAGAGTTCCTCGCCCTTTCCGGACGTGCAGATGAAACCGTCGCCGGCCCGGCCGGCGTACTTCGCGACCACCGGCCCGCCCGCGGCGATGTAGACGGGCACGCCGCCGTCGGGTACGTCGTAGATCGCCGCGCCCTTCGTGCGGTAGTACTCGCCGTCGAAGCTGACCCTGTCGCCCAGCCACAGTTCGCGCATCAGCCGCACCGACTCACGCAGCCGCGCGAAGCGTTCCTTGAAATCCGGCCACTCACCCTCGTAGCCGGTCGCGATCTCGTTGAGCGCCTCCCCCGTGCCGACGCCCAGGAACACCCGACCGGGATACAGGCACCCCATCGTCGCGAAAGCCTGCGCGATCACCGCCGGGTTGTAGCGGAACGTCGGGGTCAGCACCGAGGTGCCCAGCACGAGACGCTCGGTGCGTTCGCCGACCGCGGCCATCCAGGCCAGCGAGAACGGGGCGTGGCCGCCTTCGAATCGCCACGGCTGGAAGTGGTCGCTGACGGTCGCGCTGTCCATGCCGTGGTTTTCGGCGAGCACTGCCAGCTCGACGAGTTCACGCGGATCGAATTGCTCGGCCGACGCCTTGTATCCCAATCTCAGTTCAGGCACGAGTTAGTTGTACCCCCTACTAGACTTCGCGGCCATGGGGCGGGGGTTGACTGCGGTCACCGACGATCTTCATTTCGTCCAAGGTGATTTGGTGAATTGGGCGGTGGCCGCCGGCGAAGACGGTGTCACGTTGTTCGACGCGGGGCTGCCGGGCGATCGCGAAGACGTGCTGGCGTCGTTGTCGCAACTCGGGGCCGGCCCCGGCGACGTCCGCGCGATCGTGTTGACGCATGCGCACGTCGACCACTTGGGTTCGGGCATCTGGTTCGCGAAAGAGCATGGCACGCCGGTGTTTTGCCATCCCGACGAGGTCGGGCACGCCAAGCGTGAATACCTGGAGCAGGTCTCACCGCTCGACGTCGCGATGAACGCCTGGCGTCCGGGCTGGGCGCCGTGGGCGCTGCGGCTGTTACGCAAGGGCGGCACCTCGCGCGACGGCATCCCGACGGCGCAACCGCTGACCGCAGACGTCGCGGCCGCGCTGCCCGGCCAGCCGGTCTCCATTCCCACCCCGGGGCACACCGGGGGCCACTGCAGCTTCATCGTCGACGGGGTGCTGGTCAGCGGCGACGCACTGGTGACCGGGCACGCGGTGAGCCGGCGCAACGGCCCGCAGCTATTGCCGTCGGTGTTCAACCATGACGAGGACGGCTGCCGGCGCAGCCTTGACGCGCTCGCACTGCTGGACACGGACGTGCTTGTTCCCGGCCACGGCCCGTTGTGGCGTGGCCCGATCCGCGAAGCCGTCGGTCTGGCCCTGAAGTGACGGACCCGCTGCAGGAAGCACTTCACGGAATGTGGGCTTCTGCGGCACCCGCGTGGCGCCGCCACGCCGACCTGGTCGACGAGCGCGGAGCGGTCGTGACCGAAGCGATGCTCGCCGCCGGCGTGCGACCCGGTGAGCGGGTGCTCGAACTGGCGTGCGGGCCCGGCGGGACCGGCCTCGCGGCCGCCGAGTTGGTGGGGCCTGGCGGCGAAGTCGTGCTGTC
>DATBFF010000058.1:0-12384 GCA_036558625.1 Mycobacterium sp.
GCCCGCGGTGACGCGAACTACGGCACCTGGTGGTTCTGGCTCGGACTTGTGCTGGTTGCCGGTGCGCTGTTGATCGTCGGCAATCTGGAACGCAGCCGGGTAGGACGGGCATGGGTGGCGATCCGCGAAGACGAGGATGCCGCAGAAGTCATGGGCGTCAACACCTTCCGGTTCAAGCTGTGGGCGTTCGTCATCGGCGCGGGCATCGGCGGATTGTCCGGGGCGTTGTACGCCGGCCAGGTGCAGTTCGTCGCGCCGACGAGCTTCAACATCATCAACTCGATGCTGTTTTTGTGCGCGGTCGTGCTCGGCGGGCAGGGCAACAAGCTCGGCGTGATATTCGGTGCGTTCGTCATCGTCTACCTGCCGAACCGGTTGATCGGCGTGGACTTTGCCGGCATCCATCTCGACCAACTGCGGTACCTGTTCTTCGGCCTCGCACTCGTTATATTGATGATCTTCCGGCCGCAAGGTCTCTTCCCGGTACGACAGCAGCTATTAGCGTACGGAAAGTCGGCGCGTGCTCTGTTGCGGCGAGGCGATCCCGCATGAGTATCGAGGAGATTGCCGGCCTGCACCGTGACGTGCACGCTGCTGAAGGTGAAATCCTTTTGGAGACTCGGGATCTCACTGTGCGCTTCGGGGGCCTCGTCGCGCTCGATTCAGTGACGTTCTCGATCCGGCGCGGCGAGATTCTCGGACTGATCGGGCCTAACGGTGCCGGCAAGACCACCTGCTTCAACGCCATCACCGGCGTGTACCGGCCCAGCAGCGGATCTGTGATCTTCGACGGCGCGCCCCTCGGCCGCATCAAGCGCCACCAGATCACGCGACGAGGCATCGCCCGGACATTCCAGAACATCCGACTGTGGGGCGAAATGACGGCGCTGGAAAACGTCGTTGTGGGTACGGACGCCCGGCACAAGACCTCGGTCCCGGGCGCGATCGTGCGCAGCCCGCGGCACCAGCGCGAGGAGCGCGATGCGATCGAGCGGGCCGCCGCCTTGCTGACGTTCGTCGGTATTGCGCATCGCGGAAACGAAAAGGCCAAGAACCTCCCGTACGGCGATCAGCGGAGGCTGGAGATCGCACGTGCGCTGGCCACCGAACCCAAATTGCTCTGCCTCGACGAACCGGCGGCCGGCTTCAACCCCGGCGAGAAGGTCGCTCTTGTCGAACTGATCAACAAGATTCGCGACGACGGATACACCGTGCTGCTGATCGAGCACGACATGCGGCTGGTCATGGGTGTCACCGAACGCATCGTGGTGCTGGAATTCGGCCGCAAGATCGCCGAAGGAGTACCGGCGGAGATCCGCGAGAATCCAGCCGTGATAGCCGCTTATCTGGGGGTGCCTGATGACGAAGTCCAATGACCCGGCGATGAGCGTCTCGCGCGAAGAGCCACAGGTACTGCTGGAGGTGCGTGACATCGTCGTGCACTACGGCAGAATCCAAGCACTGCACGGTGTTTCGCTCGTCGTGCACGATGGGGAGCTGGTCACGTTGCTGGGGTCCAACGGGGCGGGCAAGACGACCACGATGCGTGCGATCTCGGGTCTACGGCCGCTGAGCCGGGGTTCGGTGTGGTTCGAGGGTCGCGACATCTCCGAGGTGAAGCCGCACAAGCGGGCGGCGGAGGGCCTGATCCAAGCGCCGGAGGGCCGCGGCGTCTTCCCGGGCATGACCGTCACCGAGAACCTCGAAATGGGTTGCTACGGACGGGCTTTTCCATCCCGCACCGAGCATCGCGAAAAGTTGGACTGGGTCTTCGAGACGTTCCCACGGCTGGCCGAGAGACGCAGTCAGGTCGGGGGGACGCTGTCGGGCGGCGAGCAGCAAATGCTGGCCATCGGCCGGGCGCTGATGGCCCGCCCGCGTGTGCTACTGCTGGACGAGCCGTCGATGGGGCTGGCCCCCATGGTGATTCAGCAGATTTTCCGCATCATCTCCGACATCAATGCACAGGGCACCACGATTCTGTTGGTCGAGCAGAACGCCCAGCAGGCGTTGAGCCGCTCGGATCGCGCCTACATCCTGGAAACCGGCACCATCACCCGGGAAGGATCCGCACAGGAACTGCTGCACGACGACGGCGTCCGCGCAGCCTATCTCGGTGTCGCCTGAATGTCGGTGCGACTGCTGCGCGTCACTGTCGCCGCCGCATGCATCGTGTTGATTGCGTTGGCCGCGGGCCTGATCGGCCGCCTACGTAGCGTCGAGTACACGATCGTGGCGCAGGCCCAGATACGGCCTGACGGCACCACTGTATCGACCGACAGCATCGCCCCTGCAGATCCGGCAGGCACCGGCCACGCGGTATGCCCACCGCTGTCGATCGCAATGGCCGGCGCCCTCACCGGGCCTGACTCCGAAGCGGGAGTAAACGTCAAGAACGGCGTGCGCCTGGCAATCGAGAAACACAATGCCGCCAATGCCGGATGTCAGGTGCAGATGAAAGAGTTCGACACCGGCGGCGATCCTGCGCGGGTAAACGACTTCGCCCCACAGATCGTCAGCGACGCCTACACCGTCGGGCTGATCGGTCCGACATTCTCGGGAGTGGCACGGGCGGCAGGCGCGATCTTCGATCAGAACCGACTGCCGGCGGCGACAGCGTCGGCCTCGAGCACCTCACTGTCGCAGCAGGGGTGGGCGACGTTCTTCCGCGCAGTCGCCAGCGATGAAGCGCAGGGCCAAGCCATCGCCAACTACCTGCGAAACACGCTGCGGTACAAGCGGATCTGTATCGTCAGCGACAACAGCTCATACGGCAAGGCGATGGCACGAGCCGCCTCCGCGGCTCTGGGCACTCTCGCAGTGGCGGATTGCGGAACCGTCGACCGGATCAAGGCCTCAGCGCCCGACGCCGTGCTGATGATGGGCTCGAGCGACGATGCGTCGGCGTTTACCCGCAAGCTGCGTGACTCCGGCATCACCGCGACCCTGGTGTCGGCGCTGGGAACGGTTGAGACGGGCAGCGCGGCGAACGGCGCGCTGCTGGCCTGCCCGTGCGGGCCTCGGCCAGACTGGTTTGCCAAGTTGTACCGCGACAGCTTCGGCACCGCCCCCGGTGCCTACAGCACCGAGGGCTACGACCTCGCGACCGTCATGCTCAACGGCATCGATGCCGGGCACCTGGTGCGGCGGCAGATGCTGGACTGGATGCGCCGCTATGACGGCCAGGGTGTTGCGCGCCGATACCAGTGGACCGCCAGCGGCGAACTCGGGCACCCGACGATCTGGATCTACAAAGTGCAGTGAGCTAAGCCCTCAGCGGGCGACGATCACCGACGACCCGTGGCCGAACAATCCCTGGTTCGCGGTAATGCCGACCTTGGCGCCGTCGACCTGGCGGCCGACCGCCTGCCCGCGCAGCTGCCAATTCAGTTCGCAAACCTGCGCGATGGCCTGCGCGGGGATCGCCTCACCGAAGCACGCCAATCCACCGGACGGATTCACCGGTACCCGGCCGCCGATTGTCGTGGCGCCGCTGCGCAGCAGCGACTCGGCGCCGCCCTTCTCGCACAAGCCGAGGTGCTCATACCAATCGAGCTCCAGGGCCGTCGACAGATCGTAGACCTCGGCGACACCGATGTCGTCGGGCCCGAGACCTGCTTCGGCATAGGCGGCATCGATGATCTGGTCCTTGAACACCCGCTCCGGCGCCGAGACCACTGCGGTGGAATCGGTTGCAATGTCGGGTAATTCGGGAAGGTGCTGCGGATAGCGGGGCGTAACCGTGCTGACTGCGCGCACGGACGGTACCCCGTCAAGCGAGCCGAGATGCTTGCGCGCGAACTCCGCACTGGCAATCACAAGCGCCGCGGCGCCGTCGGACGTCGCGCAAATGTCCAACAGCCGCAACGGGTCTGCCACCACCGGACTGGCCAGCACGTCCTCGACCGACGACTCCTTGCGAAACCGCGCGTTCGGGTTCTGCAACCCGTGCTTGGCATTCTTGACCTTCACCGCCGCGAAATCGTCGGCCGTCGCGCCGTACAGATCCATCCGCCTGCGCGCCAGCAACGCGAAATACACCGGGTTGGTCGCGCCGATCAAATGAAATCGCTGCCAGTCGGGATCGTTGCGCCGCTCGCCACCGACCGGTGCGAAGAAGCCCTTGGGGGTGGTGTCGGCGCCCACCACCAACGCGACGTCGCAGAAGCCCGCCAGGATGTTCGCGCGCGCACTCTGCAGCGCCTGCGAACCGCTGGCGCACGCCGCGTAACTCGAGCTCACCGGCACGCCGGTCCAGCCCAGTTTCTGCGCGAACGTCGCGCCGGCGACGAACCCGGGGTAGCCGTTGCGGATCGTATCGGCGCCGGCGACGAACTGGATCTGGCGCCAGTCGAGCCCGGATTCGGCCAGCGCGGCGCGGGCGGCGACCATGCCGTACTCGGTGAAGTCGTTGCCCCACTTGCCCCAGGGATGCATGCCAGCGCCGAGGATGTACACGGGTTGCGCCTTCATGCGATCCTCCAGGCATAGACGGTCCGCTCGACGCCGTCGTCGTCGCAGTAGAGCGGCTCGGTGGTCAGTTCCATCTCCATGCCGACCTTCAGATCCTCGGCCAGCGTGCCCTTTTCGACTTTCCCGAGGACGATCAGTCCCTCGTCGGCGAGCTGGACCGCGGCAACGGCGAACGGCTCGAACGGTTCCGGCGCGGGGTACGGCGGCGGCGGCGCGTAACGATTCTCGGCGTAGCTCCACAATGTGCCACGCCGCGACAGCGCCACGGGCTCCAGCGTCGCGCTCTCGCACGCCGGGTTCGGGCAGTCCAGTGACCGGGGCGGGAACACATACGTGCCGCACGCCGGGCAGCGGCTGCCGATGAGATGGGGTGATCCGGATTCGTCTTCGGCGAACCAGCAGTCGATGGCGGGTTTCGCCTCGTCAATAGCTTCTGGCACCCGCTTAGCCTACCCATTGTGAGCGCGAAACTGAAACGTGTTCCAGTTTGTTGACGTCGGCTAGCTGCTTTTTGCGCCCAGGGTCGTGATAACAATCTGCCGGCAGCCCTCATTGCATTCTTCAGGAGTAGCGGCCGACGCGACGAGTGAGTGACGCCTCATGAGATGTCTGCGCGGGTGCATAGAGTAGCCCCGTGAGCCCTGCACGGACCGCGCCCGCATCGCCACCCGCGCCCGAGACGGCCGACAAGCCCACTTTGATGCTGTTGGACGGCAATTCGCTGGCGTTCCGCGCGTTCTACGCGCTCCCGGCCGAGAACTTCAAGACGCAAGGGGGGCTGACCACCAACGCGGTCTACGGGTTCACCGCGATGCTGATCAACCTCCTGCGCGACGAGGCGCCCACTCACGTCGGCGCTGCCTTCGACGTGTCACGCCAGACCTTCCGCTCCGACAAGTACCCGGAGTACAAGGCCAACCGCAGTTCCACGCCCGACGAGTTCCGCGGTCAGATCGAGATCACCAAGGAGGTGCTGGCCGCGCTGGGCATCACCGTGCTCGCCGAGCCGGGCTTCGAGGCCGACGACGTGATCGCCACGCTGACCACGCAGGCCGAGGCCGCCGGCTTTCGGGTCCTGGTCGTCACCGGTGACCGCGACTCGCTGCAGCTCGTCACCGGGGACGTGACCGTGCTCTACCCCCGCAAGGGGGTGAGCGAATTGACCCGCTTCACTCCAGAGGCGGTGCTCGACAAGTACGGGCTGACCCCGGCGCAGTACCCGGATTTCGCCGCGCTGCGCGGCGACCCCAGCGACAACCTGCCCGGCATTCCGGGCGTGGGGGAGAAGACGGCGTCGAAGTGGATCATCGAATACGGCTCGCTGCAGGAGCTCGTGGACAACGTCGACTCGGTGCGCGGCAAGGTCGGTGATGCGTTGCGCGCCAACCTGTCTCACGTGGTACTGAACCGTGAGCTGACCGACCTGGTGCGCGACGTGCCGCTGGCGCAGACACCCGACATGTTGCGCATGCAGCCCTGGGACCGCGACCAGATCCACCGCCTGTTCGACGACTTGGAGTTCCGTGTCCTTCGCGACCGGCTCTTCGACACCCTCGCCGCGGTCGAACCCGAAGTCGACGAGGGATTCGACGTGCGCGGCGGTGCACTCGAGCCGGGCACCGTCGCCGACTGGTTGGCCAAGCACGTCACCGACGGTCGCCGTGCCGGCCTCTCGGTCGTCGGCACTCATACCGTCGCCGACGGTGACGCCACGGCAGTCGCCATCGCGGCTTCCGATGGCGACGGCGCCTACATCGACACCGCGACGATGACCCCGGACGACGAGGCCGCGCTCGGCCGCTGGCTGGCCGACGAGGGGCAGCCCAAGGCCGCGCACGAGGCGAAGTGGGCGATGCACGACTTGGCCTCCCGTGGCTGGAAGCTCAGCGGAGTCACGTCCGACACCGCGCTGGCGGCCTACCTCGTCCGGCCGGGGCAGCGCAGTTTCACGCTCGACGACCTCTCTCTGCGGTATCTGCGCCGCGAGTTGCGCGCCGACAACCCCGAGCAGGCCCAGCTGTCCCTGCTCGACGACAGCCTCAGCGATTCGGGAGGCGTCGACGACCAAGCCGTGCAGACCCAGATCCTGCGGGCCCGCGCGGTTGTCGACCTGGCCGAGGCACTCGACGCGGAGCTGGACCGCATGGAATGCTCGTCGCTGCTCGGCGACATGGAGCTGCCCGTGCAGCGCGTGCTTGCCGGTATCGAAAAAGCCGGTATCGCAGTCGATCTCACGCAGTTGACCGATTTGCAGCACCAGTTCGCAGAGCAGATCCGGGGCGCCGCGGAGGCGGCGTACGCGGTGATCGGCAAGCAGATCAACCTGGGTTCACCCAAACAATTGCAGGTGGTGCTGTTCGACGAACTCGAGATGCCGAAGACCAAACGCACCAAGACCGGCTACACCACCGACGCCGACGCGCTGCAGTCGCTGTACGAAAAGACCGGGCACCCGTTCCTGCAACATCTGCTCGCGCACCGTGACGTCACCCGGCTCAAGGTGACCGTCGACGGGCTGCTCAACGCGGTGGCCAGCGACGGGCGCATCCACACCACGTTCAACCAGACGATCGCCGCGACGGGCCGGCTGTCGTCGACCGAGCCCAATTTGCAGAACATCCCGATCCGCACCGACGCGGGACGGCTGATCCGCGACGCGTTCGTCGTCGGCACGGGCTACGACGAATTGATGACCGCCGACTACAGCCAGATCGAGATGCGGATCATGGCGCACCTCTCCCGCGACGCAGGGCTGATCGAAGCGTTCAACACCGGCGAGGACTTGCACTCGTTCGTCGCATCGCGCGCGTTCGGTATCCCGATCGAGGGAGTCACCGGCGAACTGCGGCGTCGGGTGAAGGCGATGTCCTACGGATTGGCATACGGACTCAGTGCCTACGGGTTGTCTCAGCAGCTGAAGATCTCTACCGAAGAGGCGAAAGACCAGATGGAACAGTACTTTTCGCGCTTCGGTGGCGTACGCGACTACCTGTTCGAGGTCGTCGACCAGGCGCGCAAGGACGGCTACACATCGACGGTGTTCGGAAGGCGCCGCTATCTGCCCGAGTTGGACAGCAGCAATCGCCAGGTGCGGGAAGCCGCCGAACGCGCGGCGCTCAACGCGCCGATCCAGGGCAGCGCCGCCGACATCATCAAGGTCGCGATGATCGAGGTTGACAAGGCGCTCACCGCGACCGGGCTGAAATCGCGGATGCTGCTGCAAGTGCACGACGAGCTGCTGTTCGAAGTCGCACCCGGCGAGCGGAAGCAGTTAGAAGCGTTGGTCCGCGACAAGATGGGCAGTGCCTATCCGCTCGATGTGCCGCTGGAGGTATCGGTTGGTTACGGGCGCAGTTGGGACGCGGCTGCGCATTAGCTATTCATTTGCGAATGGCGGCCGGGCTCAGGTGGGCTATCCCGCGCAGGATCCACGGTGCGCGCCTCGCCATCATCCCCATCGCGCGATCAGAGCGGCGCATCGCGGTTCGTGGGCCAGGTGTGGGCGTCGAGACCAACTCCGCCTCGGCTGACCCAGCCCGCGGACCGTGGCGATCGACCGCGAGAAGCTCCCAGGTGCCAGGCACACCGCGCAAATCGACGCTGCCGCGGTCGGCAAAACCCGTGCCCGAGCCGACGACGAGGTCGCGCACGGTGCGGGAGACCAGAATTTCGCCGGCGCCAGCCTGTCCGAGGATCCGCGCCGCGATGTGCACAGCGATGCCGCCGATGTCGTTGTCGAGCAGTTCGCACTCACCGGTGTGGATTCCTACGCGGATCTCGATGCCCAGTGTTTCGGCGTCCGCCTGCAAAGCCTCGGCACAGCGGATCGCCTGTGTCGGACCTTCGAACGTCGAAAGATATCCGTCGCCAGTGCTTTTCACGACCGTCCCGTCGAATCGCTTTGTTCGGTCGACGGTGATCTCGCTGAAGCGGTGCAATACGGCACGCCACTGCTCGTCACCCTTCGTCGCGGCGTGTTGTGTCGAGGCGACGATGTCGGTGAACAGCACCGTGCGCAGTGCGCGATGGGACCGCGGCGGCGCAGCGTGGCTTCCGGTGAGGAACTCTTCGATCGCCGCTGTAATCACGTTGGGATCGCTCAGCCACGGCGCGTGGTCTCTGCCCTCGACCTCGAGTATCCGGGCGCCGGGAATCTTGTCGGCGAGGTAGCGGCCGCCTTGCACCGGCACCACATCGCCGGAGGAGTGCACCACAAGGGTGGGCACGGCGATCGTCGGCAGGATCGGCCGGATGTCGAGCCGCATCACGGCTTCGAGCGTCGCGCGCGCCATGCCCGGGCTGGCGCTCATCCGCTCCAGCATCGCCAGCTGACGACTTGATCCCATCGACGGCACAAGAGCTTGCATCGCCGCTCCGCTGCCCCACGACGAGCGAGCGGAGCGGGCGAATGTCAGCCATCGGGCGATCTGCTCTGTCGACGGCGCGTAGTCCTCACCCATCTCTGGTAGCAGGCGTGCCCGCAGTTCGGCCGGATCGCGATCGATGTCTTCCCAGCCGTCGAAGTAGCCGGTGTATGAAGTCGTTCCGGTAAGGACCAATGCGGCCGTCCGCCGCGGTCGTGTTGCAGCGAACACGATGGCCGCCGGCCCACCCTCGCTGATACCGAACAGAGCGGCTCTTCCGAAACCCGCAGCGTCCATGACGGCCTCGATCTCGGCTGCCCGATCGTCCAGTGTCCGAACTCGAGGTACCGGGTCAGACAACCCGACTCCGGCCTTGTCAAATATCAGGATGCGACAAAACGCAGAGAGTTGCGTCATGAACGCTTCGAACTCGGGCGCGGTCCACAGCAACTCGATGTGACTGACGAACGACCCCGCGTAAACCAGTTCGACGGGGCCGTCGCCGAACACTTGGTACGCCAGGCTGAGGTCACCGCAAGGCGCGTATGACGTGTCGGGCACGGCACTGAGCGTAACTGTCCCAGACGTCAAAACTGCAGCGCTTCGGCGTAGTGCGCGCTATGCGGCCGGTGTGTGGTGCTCGCCCAGCCACTGCAGAATCGGGGCGGCCGCGCGTGCCGCATAGACCGCGTACGCCTCGTCGTTCAGCAGTGCCGACACTCGCTCGTTGCCGAAGCTGCGGTCGATGCGGTCTCGGACGAAGGCCAGCTCCACCACGTGGGCGGCGAACCGTTTGACCGTCTTGCCGGCCGGCTTTCCCCCGGCCCGGGTCGCCTCGGCGATCGCGCGTTTGCGGCTGCGAATAGAGCTCAGCCAGGTCGCCTCGTTGGGGGTCACCACACCGGCAGCGACCATGCCGGGCAGCTTGGCGGCGACGACGCGCTGCTCGCGACGGCGGCTTGCGACGCCCAGCCAGATCGCCAACCCGAAGATCGGCACCATCCAGAGCAGGTAAACCAATAGGTAAACACCCGACCCCATCAGCGCCGAGCCGTTCCACAGCCCGTGCATGATCACAGCGCCCAGGTAGCCGAGCAAGATGCAGCCGATCTTGGCGACGGCATTGCGCCGCTGCAGCGCGAAATAGACGCCGACCGCGGTCATCGTGGTGAACAGGGAGTGCGCGAACGGGCCCATGACCAACCGCACCGCCGCGGTGGACAGCCCACCGTCGGCGATGTAGAAGATGTCCTCCAGCCAGGCGAAACCTGCTGCGGTGATCCCGGCATAGACCAGGCAGTCGGTCAGCGAGTTCATCTCGTTGCGCCTGCGACCGGTCATCATGAGCAGCAGGAACAAGCCCTTCGCGGCCTCCTCGATCAGGGGCGCGACGATCCCGACGGACGCGGGGCTGACGTTCTTCGAGCCCGGATTGATCACGGACTCGACGTAGACCTCCAGCACCACCGAGACGATCGCGGCGACCGATGCGCCCCAGACGAATGCGAGCACGAGCAGGCGCGGCGGTTCCGGCTCCCATCGGTCGAGCCACAGGTAGGCCAGCACGACGACCGTCATCGCCACGCTGGTCAGAACGAACGCGACGCCTGTGCCAACCGGATTGACGGCGGCCGCCGAGATGAGGATCAGCCCGGCCACGACGCCCAGCGTGATGATCACACCCAGCGGCGCGCCGACCTTGCTGGTGCGTGTGGTAGCGGGAAATGACACCTGAGCAGGGTAGCCGCCTCACCGACACTGGCGGACCCGCAGATCTTTCCTGCATCATGTGTGGCAATGAGCGTGTTCATCTGCTACTCCAGCACCGACGGCGCGGCGGTACGTTCCCTTGTCGCCGATCTTGAAATCGCGCGGCAAACCGTGTGGCTGGACCAGGATCTCACCGGTGGTGACGCATGGTGGGCGAGAATTCTCGAGCAGATTCGTGCTGCGGACGTCTTCATCCTGGCGCTGTCGGACAACTCACTGCAGTCCAAGCCATGCCAGTCCGAGATCGGCTACGCGAAAGCGCTGGGCCTGCCGATTCTGCCGATCCAGATCGCCGACGTGGAGAGTTACCGGGTCGATCCGATCTTCTCGATGCAGATGGTCGACTACCGCAATCCGACGGTGCGCACCGGGATCGGTCTGGTGCTGGCCCTTCAGGACCTGGCCGGCCAGCGACAGCCGCTGCCCGACCCGTTGCCGGATCCGCCCCGCATCCCGTACGAGTACCTGCAAAAACTCGGTCAAACCATCGAGGGCCCCGACCCGATTCCGCACGCTGAGCAGGCAGGAATCCTCATCCAGCTCCGGCAGGGACTGCGCGACGAGGACGACGAATCGGTGCGAAACGACATCCGCAAATTGCTGCGTGACCTTCGACGGCGCCCCGAGGTGACGTACGCGACCGTCACCGAGATCGACTCGCTGCTGCACGACGGCAAGCCGGCGGCGACCGGCGAGCAGCGCAGCGGCCAACCACCGGCCCAGCAGAATGCGGCCGCCGCGAAAGCCGCCGGCTGGTTCCCAGACCCCTCCGGCAATCCGCAGTTGCTGCGGTACTGGGACGGGAAGGCGTGGACAAACCACGTCACCGACCGGCACCAAGCGGCGCCGTAGCCGCGCACAGCGCCGCGGCACCGAGTTTGTCCTGCATGTAGCGGGTCGAGTAGCCTCGACGGGTGACCTGCGGCCTGTTCGCGGGTAACTACTGCAACTGTCCCTACGACCAAACCTGTCCGGAGCAACCCAACAACATGCCAAGTCCCTCCGTCACCTCGCCCCAAGTAGCCGTCAACGACATTGGCTCGAGCGAGGATTTTCTCGCCGCCATCGACAAAACCATCAAGTACTTCAACGATGGCGACATCGTCGAAGGGACGATCGTCAAGGTTGACCGTGACGAAGTCCTGCTCGACATCGGCTACAAGACCGAGGGCGTCATTCCGTCCCGCGAGCTGTCCATCAAGCACGACGTCGACCCCAACGAGGTCGTCTCCGTCGGCGATGAGGTCGAGGCGCTGGTCCTCACCAAGGAGGACCAGGACGGTCGCCTGCTGCTGTCCAAGAAGCGCGCCCGCTTCGAGAAGGCGTGGCGGCGCATCGAGGCGGCCGCCGAGTCCGGCGAGCCGGTCGAGGGCACGGTCATCGAGGTCGTCAAGGGCGGCCTGATCATCGATCTCGGGGTGCGCGGCTTCCTGCCCGCCTCGCTGGTGGACATCCGCCGGGTGCAGAACCTGGACGAGTTCATGGCCACCAAGATCGAGTGCAAGGTCATCGAGCTCAACCGCTCGCGCAACAACGTCGTCCTCTCGCGCCGCGCGGTGCTCGAGGAGGAGCGCAAGGAGGTTCGCGAGCAGATCCTCGGGCGCCTGCAGCCGGGCCAGGTCGTCGAGGGCAAGATCTCGAACATCGTCGACTTCGGCGCCTTCGTCGACCTCGAGGGCATCGACGGCCTGATCCACATCTCCGAGCTCTCCTGGAGTCACGTCAACCATCCTTCGGAGGTGCTGTCGATCGGCGAGACGGTGCGGGTCAAGGTGCT
>DATBFF010000059.1:0-2817 GCA_036558625.1 Mycobacterium sp.
TACAGCACCGGCGGCGCCGGCAGCCGCACCGACGCCGAGGCGCAGGACTGCGCGACGGGTCAAGTTGGGCATGCGGGCCATCTTGCCATCGCCCGACAATGGCATCCGCCGGTGGCATTCTCGGGCCATCGCCGACGCTCCGGAAAAACCTGAGTAAAGCCTGATGATTGACCGAAAGCCCGATGTGGAGAGGGCCCGGCTGGCAGCATGTGGAAGGTGACGGCAGCGGTCACTCCTAAAGGGGAGCGTCGGCGGTACGCCCTCGTCAGGGCGGCCGCTGAGTTGCTCTGCGAAGGCGGTTTCGACGCCGTGCGGCACCGTGCCGTCGCCCGTCGCGCCGGCCTCCCGCTGGCCTCGACGACGTACTACTTCTCCTCACTGGACGACCTCATCGCGAAGGCCGTCGAGTACATCGGAACCCGAGAAGCCGAACAACTCAGCGCCGGTGTGGCGGCGCTCTCGCGGCGCCGCCGCGGTGCCGAATCGACCGCCGACGTTCTCGTCGATCTGTTGCTCGGAGAGTCTCCGGAGCGACACGGAACGGAAGAGTTGATCTCGCGCTACGAGCGCTACATCGCCTGCGCCCGGCAGCCCGGGCTGCGCGATGTTCAGCGTCGGATCCTGCAACAGCGCACCGATGCGGTGGTCGAGGTGGTGGAACGGTCGGGCCGCTCGGTGCGGGCCGAACTGGTCACCGCGCTTGTGCGTGCGGTGGACGGGGCAGTCGTGGCATCGTTGGTCGACGAAGGGGAAGGGCCCAGAGCCAGTGCCCGCGCCACGTTGATCGACGTCATCGACGTGCTGGCGCCCGTCGACGAACGGGCGGGTACGCGTCTGACCGGCTGAAGGAGGGGGAATGTCGCAACCCGCAACCGCGGAGGAGCCACAGCTCAAGCGGGTGATGGGGCCCGGACTGTTATTGCTGTTCGTCGTCGGTGACATCCTCGGTACGGGTGTCTATGCGCTGACGGGGCAGGTCGCCAAGGAGGTGGGCGGCGCCGCGTGGGTTCCGTTCCTCGCGGCGTTCCTGATCGCCACCATCACGGCGTTCAGCTATCTCGAGCTGGTCACCAAGTATCCACAGGCTGCGGGTGCAGCGCTGTACGCGCACAAGGCATTTGGCGTCCACTTCGTCACCTTCCTGGTGGCGTTCATCGTGATGTGCTCCGGAATCACCTCGGCCTCAACGGCTTCGCGGTTCTTCGCGATCAGCTTCTTCGATGCGATAGAAGTCAACTTCGGGCAGTTCTTCACAGATCACGTCGCCCATCTCAAGGTGGTCGGCGTCATCTTCCTTGCGCTTCTGTTCATGGCTTTGATCGCCGCGGTGAATCTGCGCGGCGTCAGTGAAAGCGTCAAGCTGAACGTCGTTCTGACGTTCATCGAGATCACCGGTCTGGTGCTCGTGGTCGCCGTGGGATTGTGGGCGATCGTCAGCGGGGTGGAGGTCGACTTCTCCCGCGTCGTCGCATTCGACACCTCCGGGGAGAAGAACGCCTTCGTCGCGGTCACCGCGGCGACGTCGCTGGCCTTCTTCGCGATGGTCGGGTTCGAGGACTCGGTCAACATGGCGGAGGAGACCAAGGATCCGGTGCGGATCTTCCCGAAGGTCTTGTTGTCGGGTCTGGGTATCGCCGGCCTGGTCTACGTCGTGGTTGCCGTCATCGCAGTCGCGCTGGTGCCGGTCGGAACGCTCGCCGAGTCCGACTCCTCCCCGCTGGTGAAGGTGATGGAGGCCGCCGCGCC
The DNA here is from genome assembly GCA_036558625.1 of Mycobacterium sp. Lineage (GTDB taxonomy): Bacteria > Actinomycetota > Actinomycetes > Mycobacteriales > Mycobacteriaceae > Mycobacterium. The sequence goes on from DATBFF010000059.1 coordinate 1,747, forward strand.
GGGGCTCCCGTTCTCGAACATCCTCCCCATCATCTCGATGTTCGCGGTATCCAACACCGCCTTGATCAACATGTTGATGGCCAGTCGCCTGATCTACGGCATGGCCCGCCAGCACGTGTTGCCCCCGGTGCTCGGTACGGTGCACCCGAAGCGGCACACGCCATGGGTGGCAATCGTTTTCACGACCCTCATCGCATTCGGGTTGATCTTCTACGTGTCGGCGTTCGCAAGTGGCGACACCGTCGCGATCCTCGGCGGCACGACCTCACTGCTGCTGCTCGCAGTCTTTTCGGTCGTCAATGTCGCGGTGCTGGTACTGCGTCGCGATGTCCGACAAGGGGGAGGGCACTTCAAGACCCCGACCGTGCTGCCCGTCATCGGCTTCATCGCCTCGCTGTATCTGGTACTGCCGACGTCGGGGCGGCCGGCCGTGCAGTACGTGCTGGCGCTGGCGTTGGTCGCAACCGGAGTGGTGCTCTTCGTGATCACCAAGGTGATCAACAAGCAACTCGGTATCACCGGACCCGGGATCACCGACCCGACCCATCTCGCCGACGCGCCCTAGTCTTTACGCAGCTTTTCAATCCGGTTCTGCAGCAGAGCGATCCGGTGGGCATTGCCGTCCAGTTCGATGTAGCGGTCATCGAACACGGCCAGCAACGCGTCGTCCAGGCGGCGGACCGCGCCCGGCGGGTACCGGTAGTCCATCAGCCGGTTGATCTCATCGGTGTCCACCGAATCCAGCACGCCCGTCAGCGCATCCAGTGAGGTGATGCCGAGTTCGAGCAGCAACCCCGAGATCCAGCTGTAGTGGTCTGTGCGCGACCAGCCTGCGTCGGGGAAGCGGATGCCCAGATAGGTGGCCAGCACCGGCGTGGCGATGCGCGCGTCCGAGGAGCCGAACTTGACCTCCTCCTCGTCGGTCATGGTGAGTCGCAGCCGTTCCCGGATCTCGGTGAACTCGCGGTCGGCCAACTCCAGCAGGCCGGCGGCCAACGTGAACCGGCGGTCCAGTTCGCTGACGTGCTCGGCCGGTATCGAACCCTTGTACCGCACATCGTGTTCGAACTC
>DATBFF010000060.1:0-2457 GCA_036558625.1 Mycobacterium sp.
AGGCCGCGACCCAGCCCAACAGGATGTAGAGCGGTACGCCGAGCCAGCGTGGCGCCGACGGCCAGAACATCTTGAGCAGCACGCCCGCGATCGCCCCGCCCCAGACGATCCAGAACAGCACCATGCCTTTGGATTCGGGCAGGGCGAGCAGTGCGAACGGGGTGTAGCTGCCGGCGATGAAGATGAAGATCATCGAATGATCGAGGCGCTTCATCCACTTGCGGGCGCCTTCGGATTTCCAGTTCACCCGGTGATAGGTGCCGCTGACGGTGAACATCGCCACGATCGTGAAGGTGTAGAGCAGCGTGGCCAGCCCGGCCCGGGTGGATTCGGCCGACCACGACACCGACACCAGGGCCGCGCCGGCGATGAACGCGACCACCGCCGAATACACGTGGATCCAGCCCCGTGCGCGCGGCCTGCCCAGGAACTGGGCGACGCCTTCGGCGACGGCTTCGGGCAGATCTTCCGCGGGCCGGCTCAGCGCGGCCGCTGAGCGGTAGGGCTTGGTGCTACCCGTCGGCGCAGTCATGTCACCTCCATTGAGAACCGTGGTGTACCCCGAAGCTCACAGTAGTCTGGGTTCTCGTGGACATCATTCCCCCGCGGCTCAAGGAACCGGCCTATCGGCTCTACGAGATGCGGTTGCGTCAGGAGTTGCGGGAGTCCAGATCCGAACTGCCCCGCCACATCGCGGTGTTGTGCGACGGGAACCGCCGTTGGGCGCGTGATGCGGGTTACGACGATGTCAGCATCGGCTACCGGATGGGTGCGGCCAAGATCGCCGAGATGCTGCGCTGGTGTCAGGCCGCAGGTATCGAGATGACCACGGTCTATCTGCTCTCCACCGAGAACCTGCAACGCGATCCCGAAGAGCTCGCCGCACTGATCGAGATCATCACCGACGTGGTCGAGGAGATCTGCGCCCCGTCGAACACGTGGAGTGTGCGCACCGTCGGTGACCTGGGGTTGTTGGGGGAGGAGACGGCCCGGCGGTTGCGTGACGCGGTGGAGTCCACGAACGGCAGGGGCGGGAAGTTCCATGTGAACGTCGCCGTCGCCTACGGCGGCCGTCAGGAGATCGTCGACGCCGTGCGCTCCCTGTTGTCGAAGGAACTGGCCAACGGGGCGACGGCCGAGCAACTCGTCGACGCCGTGTCGGTCGAGGGCATCTCCGAGAACCTCTACACCTCAGGCCAACCCGACCCCGATCTCGTCATCCGCACCTCCGGTGAGCAACGACTCAGCGGATTCCTGTTGTGGCAGAGCGCATATTCGGAGATGTGGTTCACCGAGGCGCACTGGCCCGCGTTTCGTCGCGTCGACTTCCTGCGCGCACTGCGCGATTACACGGCCCGGCACCGCAGATTCGGCAAGTAGTGCCAAACTGAACCTATGGCTGCGCTGTCGGCAGTGGTCTTCACCCTCAGCTGGTGGCTGGGTCTCTACCTGCTCGCGCGGGACCCGCGTAAGCCCGTCCTCGTCCTCGCGGCGATCGGGCTGACCAGTTTCGCGGTCGTCGTCGCGCTCGACGCGGTCCGGCTGGTCACCGGTTCGGAAGTGCTCAGCCGCGTCGAGATCTATCTGGTGGCGCTGCCGGGTATCGCCTGGTTCGCGGTCATGGTCGAACTCGCCCGGCCGGCCGACACCTTCCGGTCGCGTGCCGGCGAGATCGCCGCGATCTTCGCCGTCGCGGTTCTGGCCCTGGCCGGCGCGGGACTCGCGGGCAGCGTCGACGGTCCGCTGCGGGCCGGTCACTGGGTGATGTTCGCGGTGATCTCGCTGTCCTCGCTCGGCGCCATGACCAAGGCGGTGGTCGGCGGCGCCAAACCCGGTTCGGTGGTGGGCTTCATCATCGTCGCGACGCTGTTCTTCGCGCTGGGCAACGCGATCCTGGTGATCCCGCTCGGACTGGTTCCCAGTTGGCTGGCGCTGGCCTCCACCGGATTCGACGTCGCACTGCTCGGTGTCGCGGTCGCGATCTGGGACGCGTTCGACGAGGGGCAGGCGCTGCGCGCGGACATGCGTCGCTCGATCATCGGCACGCTGGTGATCGCGGTTCCCTTCGCCGCGCAGGCCTTGATCGGCATGACCGTGCTCGACGCCGGGACCGGCCGCACCGTCATGACGATCCTGTTGTTCACCAGCCTGGCGGTCGCGGTCGCCGTGGAGGTACTGGCCGACCCGCTGGCCGGGGTGTTCGACCGGTTGGCCTTCTCCCGTTCCCCGGATCTGCGCGCCGACCGTGAGGCACTGCGCCAGACCGAGGCCGCGCTGCCGTTGCGATCGGATCACCCGCTGGGCGGCATCGACGACGATGCCTTCACGCGGCTCACCCGCCGCGCGCTCGGACACTACGGCGACCTGTCCAAACTGGTGGCCAGTCCGCTGACCGCGCTGCCCGCCATCGACGCCCGGCTGGCAGAGCGCGGGGCGCCGGATCAGCCGCTGGAACGA
>DATBFF010000061.1:0-2213 GCA_036558625.1 Mycobacterium sp.
TCCTCGACCGTCGTCGCTTCTTCGCCGACCGCAACCGCGAGCGTCGAGACACCGACCGGACCGCCGCCGAAGCTGCGGATCAGCGCGGTCAGCACGGCACGGTCCAAACGGTCGAGGCCGAGTTCGTCGACGTCGTACACCTCCAGCGCCTGCTTGGCGACATCACGAGTGATGACGCCGTCGGCGCGGACTTCGGCGTAGTCACGCACCCGGCGCAGCAGTCGGTTGGCGATGCGTGGCGTGCCCCGTGAGCGTCGGGCGATCTCGGCGCCGGCGTCGCCACCGAGTTCGATGCCAAGGATGCCTGCCGAGCGCCGGAGGACCTGTTCGAGTTCGGCCGGCTCGTAGAAGTCCATGTGCGCAGTGAAGCCGAACCTGTCGCGCAGCGGGCCAGTGAGCGCGCCGGAACGGGTGGTCGCACCGACGAGCGTGAACGGCGCGACCTCGAGCGGAATCGACGTCGCCCCAGGGCCTTTGCCGACGACGACGTCGACGCGGAAGTCTTCCATCGCCAGGTAAAGCATTTCCTCGGCGGGCCGGGCGATGCGGTGGATCTCGTCGATGAACAGCACGTCGTGCTCGACGAGGTTGGACAGCATCGCGGCCAGATCGCCCGCGCGTTCCAGCGCAGGGCCGGACGTCAGCCGCAGTGAGCTGCCCAGCTCCGCGGCGATGATCATCGCCAGCGACGTTTTGCCCAGCCCTGGCGGGCCGGACAACAAGATGTGATCCGGTGTGCCACCGCGGTTTTTGGCGCCCTCGATCACCAGCTGCAGTTGTTCGCGCACGCGCGGCTGCCCGATGAACTCGTCGAGCGATCGGGGGCGCAGGCTTGCGTCGATATCGCCCTCGCCAACCGTGAGCGCTGCGGACACCTCGCGATCGTCGGCGTCGTCTTGGGGCGGGTCGAACCGCGTCATTTCTTACCCAGTAGCGACAGCGCCGCGCGCAGCGCACTGGAGGTGGTGGCCTCGGGTTCGTTGGCCAGCACCTTGTCAATTGTCTCTTCGGCTTGTTTGGCCGCAAACCCAAGGCCCACAAGGGCTTCCATCACAGGCCCACGTACGGCGTGACCATTGACCGCTAGCGTGCCCGCCGATGCGGCGACCGGCCCGATCTTGTCGCGCAACTCCAGCACCAACCGTTCGGCGCTGCGTTTGCCGATCCCCGGCACACGGGTGAGCGCCGTGACGTCGCCGTCGGCAAGCGCGTGGCGTAACGAGGGCGCGTCGTACACCGCCAACGTAGCCAGCGCGATCTTCGGGCCGACGCCGGAGACACCGAGCAACGTGAGGAACAGGTCGCGGGAATCGGCGTCGGCGAAGCCGTACAGGGTCATCGAATCCTCACGCACGATCATCGCGGTGATCAGCCGTGCCTCGGTGCCGCGGCGCAGTGTCGCCAGCGTGGAGGGTGTGGTGTTGACTCGGTAGCCGACGCCGCATGCTTCGATGACGACGTGGTCGAGTGCGATGTCGAGGACTTCACCGCGGATCGAAGCGATCATGTTGTGGACGCTTTCACCTTGGCGGCGAACCGCTTTCGTTGCTGCTCGGCCATCGCCTCGGCTTCGGCCATGCGCGCTAGCATGGGTGCGCGCCAGCAGTGACAGATCGCCAGGGCCAGCGCGTCGGCGGCGTCGGCTGGGGCCGGCTTGGTTTGCAGCGCAAGGATTTTCGTCACCATCGCGGTGACTTGCGCCTTGTCCGCACCGCCGGTACCGGTGACCGCGGCCTTGACCTCACTGGGGGTGTGGAAATGCACGTCGATCTTGCGGCGCGCGGCAGCCAGGGCGATCACTCCCCCGGCTTGAGCGGTGCCCATCACGGTCGATACGTTCTGCTGGGAGAACACCCGCTCGATGGCGACGACGTCGGGTGCGTGGGTGTCCATCCAGTGTTCGGCGGCGTCGCTGATCGCCAGCAGCCGCCGCTGCAGCGCCATGTCGGTGGGGGTGCGCACCACGTCGACATCGAGCGCGACCAGCTTGCGCCCCCCGCTGCTCTCGACCAAAGACAGCCCGCAGCGGGTCAGGCCCGGGTCGACTCCCATGACGCGCACGCGGCCTCCGTATGCCGAACAACTGTTCGAGGCGAACTCTAACGGGCGTCTCCGACAGTCTGTGGGAGCGACACGGGACGCATCACCTCATCTGCGAAACGCACGTTTCGCACGAAGAGTTCGAGTGCAGGCGTGCGAAACGCACGTTTCGC
>DATBFF010000062.1:0-15174 GCA_036558625.1 Mycobacterium sp.
CAAGGGCCGCACCACCCGCTGCGCCACCCCCGCCCAACGGCTGGTGCTACATGCCACCGACCGCGGCTGCAGCTTCCCGGGCTGCACCGTGCCCGGCTACGGCTGCCAAGCCCACCACGCCGCAACAGACTGGGCCGCCGGCGGGCGCACCAACATCGACAACCTCACCTTCGCCTGCGGCCCGCACAACCGCCTGGTCAAAGACGGCGGCTGGGCCACCCGCAAAAACCAGCGCGGCCAAACCGAATGGATCCCACCCCCGACACTCGACCGCGGCCAACCCCGCACCAACACCTACTTCCACCCCGAAAAAATGCTGCCCACCGAAGACGACGACGAACCGGCGTAGTGGACTAGCCGGAAGCGTCAATCACGCCATGCGCGGACGGCCCTCGCGTGCGCGCGGGTACGCCTGCAAGATTCGGGCGGCGCCGGCGAGCAGCAATAGCGGCAGGACCCAGGCGGTCCAGTTACTCGTCGAGGGCATTTTGACCGCAATGAATCCGAGGATCGCAATGAGGGAGAACACGCCGCCGACCATCCCCGTCAACTCGCGGTGAGTTCTCTTGAACGCCGGGTCATTCCACATCCTCGGCGGCACGCTGTCCCGCGCGTACTGTTCGGTGAACGGCACGAAGGCCACAGAACAGAACATCATTGCCGCCAGGACGCCGCTGGAAAGGGTCATCGAGTAGGTATCCATCCAGTCGCGGTCTCGCGCACCGACGACGGCGCCCAAGATCGTGACGCCGGCGAAGAACGCGAGCGTCACGATGTCGAGCAGCTTCAATCCACGGCCACGACCGAGCGACACCCCGAACATGAACGCCGCCAACCATGCACACAGTGCCCCGTAAAACCAGGTGCTCGGGCCGTCGGCAACAATCCAGTAGATCACCCAGGGTGCGAACACCGCGATTGTGGCGCCTCGGTCGGCGCGCGGCGCCCACACCTCCCGCTGAGTCCACGATGGCCGCCCAGCCATGCGATCAAGATGCCAAAACTCCGGCTCAGATTCAGGCGGATCGCGCGAACTCTACAGCTTGAACTCTCCATCCGTAAGTAGTAACTTACGGTTCGTGGCGACTTACCAAGCCGATGCCGTGTGGGATGCGCTGGCCGATGGCACCCGCCGGGCGATCGTCGAGCACCTGGCTCGACGACCACGCGCCGTCGGTGAGCTCGCCGCCGAGCTGCCGGTCAGCAGGCCGGCGGTATCACAGCACCTCAAGGTGCTCAAGTGCGCGGGGCTGGTGCGCGATCGTCCGGTGGGCACGCGCCGCGTCTACCAGCTGGACCCGAACGGTATCGACACGCTGCGGGTCCAGCTGGATCGCTTCTGGACGCAGGCCCTTGCCACATACAAACAGGTAGCCGACCAACCGGCGGGAGAGGATTCATGACACAAGCACGCGAATCGACCGTGCGCCAGCACGTCGTCGTCAACACCTCCATCGAGCGGGCTTTCGAACTGTTCACCACAAGGTTCGGCGATTTCAAACCCCGCGAGCACAACCTGCTGACCGTCCCGATCGCCGAGACCACCTTCGAGGCACGAGTGGGCGGAAACATCTACGACCGCGGCGTCGACGGCAGCGAATGCCGCTGGGCGCGCATCCTGGTCTTCGAGCCGCCGAACCGGCTGGTGTTCAGCTGGGACATTGGGCCGACCTGGCAGATCGAACCGGACCATGACAAGGCCAGTGAGGTGGAGGTCCGCTTCATCGCAGAAACTACCGACACCACCCGCGTCGAGCTCGAGCATCGGCATCTCGAACGCCACGGTGACGGCTGGCAATCGGTGGCGGAGGGCGTCGGCGGCGACGCCGGCTGGTCGTTGTATCTGGTGCGCTACGCCAAGCTCGTCGACAACGCGGCGCAGTGATGGCCGACGACGCCAGCATGATGGACATGGCCCGAGCCGAAAGGTCCGACCTCGCAACCTTTCTCGCGACGCTCACTGACGAGGAATGGCAGACTCCGAGTTTGTGCGAGCACTGGACGGTGAAAGACGTTGTGGCACATGTGATCAGCTACGAAGAGCTCGGCACGTGGAGACTAGTCAAGAGATTCGCGAGAGGCTTCTTCGTCCGCTCCAACCAGCTCGGCGTGGACGAGTTCAGCTCCCTGTCACCGCAACAGCTGCTGGACTTCCTCAACGACCATCTCCGGCCACGCGGACTCACCGCGGCTTTCGGCGGGATGATCGGGCTCGTCGACGCCACCGTCCACCACCAGGACATCCGCCGGCCGCTAGGCAAGCCCCGCATGATCCCTCCCGACCGGCTGCTCAAGGTGCTCCGGAGCGTGCCGGGCAACCCGCGGCTCGGCGCGGGGCGGCGCATCCGCGGACTGCGGCTGCGCGCCACCGACCTGGACTGGATGCAGGGCGACGGCCCCGAGGTCGTCGGGACCGGCGAAGCGCTCCTGATGTCGATGACCGGCCGCCGCAGCGTAGTCGACGAACTGACCGGACCCGGGCAACCCGCGTTGGCCGCGCGGCTCTGAGGCTCCCGCTCAGTTCAGCGGCACCGGTTCGAGGATTTCTGCCCTCGCCTCCGGCGCGGCCTGCCGAAGCGCATCCGCCGACTCGTCGTCGGGTTGCTGCTGACTGCGCACCTCCGCGTCGACCCGCGCGACATAGGTATCGACTTCACGCTGAATGTCGGCGTCGTCCCAACCGAGCACCGGCGCCACGATCTCAGCGACCTCGCGGGCGCAATCGACGCCGCGGTGCGGGTATTCGATCGAGATCCGCATCCGCCGCGCCAGAATGTCCTCAAGGTGCAGCGCGCCCTCGGCGGCCACCGCGTACAGCGCTTCGACCTTCAAATACACCGGCGCCTCGGTGATCGGGTTCAGCAGGTCCGGGTTGTCCTCGGCGAAAGCCAGCACCTCGCCGATCAGCGCGCCGTACCGGTCCAGCAGGTGACGGACCCGGTAGGGATGCAGTCCGTAGTAGGCGCCCACGCGCTCGGCTTGGTTCACCAGCGCGAAGTACCCGTCGGCGCCCAGCAGTGGCACCTTCTCGGTGATCGACGGCGCCACCCGGGCCGGGATGAACTCGCTGGCCGCGTCGATCGCGTCCTCGCCCATCACCCGGTACGTCGTGTACTTTCCGCCCGCGATGGCTACCAGCCCCGGCGCCGGAACCGCGACGGCGTGTTCGCGCGACAGTTTCGACGTGTCGTCGCTCTCCCCCTCCAAGAGGGGACGCAGGCCGGCGTACACGCCGTCGATGTCATCGTGGGTCAACGGCGTCGCCAGCACGGTGTTGACGTGGTTGAGCAGGTAGTCGATGTCGGCCTTGGTGGCGGCCGGGTGCGCGAGGTCGAGGTTCCAGTCGGTGTCGGTGGTGCCAATGATCCAGTGCGTGCCCCACGGGATGACGAACAGCACCGACTTCTCGGTGCGCAGGATGATCGCGACCTCGCTGACGATCCGATCACGCGGCACGACGATGTGCACGCCCTTGGACGCGCGCACCCGAAACCGCCCGCGCTGCTTGGACAATGCCTGGATCTCGTCGGTCCACACCCCTGTGGCGTTGACGACGACGTGGCCGTGCACGTCGGTCACGTCACCGCTTTCCGAGTCGCGCACCGTCACACCGATCACGCGGTCACCTTCGCGCAACAGCGAGACCACCTGTGTCGACGCGCGCACCACCGCCCCGTAGTGCGCGGCAGTGCGCGCGACGGTCATCGTGTGCCGGGCGTCGTCAACGACGGTGTCGTAGTAGCGGATTCCCCCGATCAGCGAGCTGCGCTTGAGGCCGGGCGCAAGCCGCAGGGCCCCGGCTTTGGTCAAATGCTTTTGTGGCGGAACGGATTTCGCGCCGCCCAGCTGGTCGTAGAGCAGGATTCCGGCGGCCACATACGGCCGTTCCCACCACCGGCTGCGCAGCGGGAACAAGAACGGCATCGGCCTCACCAGATGGGGTGCCAGCGTGGTCAGCGACAGCTCACGCTCGTGCAGCGCCTCGCGCACCAGACCGAACTCCAGCTGCTCGAGGTAGCGCAATCCGCCGTGGAACATCTTCGAGCTGCGGCTAGAGGTTCCCGATGCGAAGTCACGCGCCTCGACCAGTGCGACCTTGAGACCGCGTGTGGCCGCATCCAGCGCCGCGCCCGCGCCAACCACGCCGCCGCCGATCACGACCACGTCGAACTGCTCGGATCCGAGCCGTTCCCACGCGGCGGCCCGCTCTTGCGGGCCGAGCAGCGTCTGCCCGTTGCCGGGGGCAGCCTCGATCACAGATGCTCCTTTGTTACCGGTCGGTACCCACCAGGCTAGAGCACTTAATCCAAGTCGTCGTGCGCCATCAGCCGACGGGCTGCTTCGGTGATCGACCCCGTCAGCGACGGGTAGACCGACAACGTGTGCGCCAGGTCGGCCACTGACACGTTGTTCTGTACGGCCAAGGCGATCGGCAGGATCAGCTCCGAGGCCACGGGCGCGACCACCACGCCACCGATCACGACGCCGGTGGCCGGCCGGCAGAAAATCTTGACGAACCCGCGGCGCAAACCCGACATCTTTGCGCGCGGGTTGGTGTTCAGCGGCAGCATCAGCGTGCGCGCCGGCACGGTGCCGTCGTCGATCTTGGCCTGCGGCACACCGACTGCGGCGATCTCCGGCCGGGTGAACACCGCGGCCGCCACCGTCCGCAGCCGGATCGGCGAAACCCCTTCGCCGAGTGCGTGATACATCGCGATGCGGCCCTGCATGGCCGCGACTGAGGCCAACAGCAGCAGACCCGTGCAGTCGCCGGCAGCGTAGATCGTCGGCACCGTCGTCCGTGACACCCGGTCGACGGGGATGTAGCCGCCCTCGCCGAGTTCAATCCCGACCCGCTTTAGGCCCAGTCCCGACGTGTTCGGCACCGAGCCGACCGTGATCAGCGCGTGGCTGCCCTCGACGGTGCGGCCATCGGTCATCGTGACGACGACGCCGTCCCCAGATTCAGATCCTCCTCGCGTCCGGGGCGCGCGGGTCACCGACGCCGCGCGGGCGTTCTTCACCAGCGTGACGCCACGGCCGGTGAACACCTCCTCGAGCACGGCGGCCGCGTCGGAGTCCTCGTGCGGCAGGATCTGGTCACGGCTGGCCACCACGGTGACCGTCACCCCGAGTTCGGTGTAGGCGTTGACGAACTCGGCACCTGTCACACCCGAGCCGACCACGATCAGGTGCTCGGGCAGGTCGGTGAGGTCGTAAAGCTGACGCCACGTCAGGATCCGGTGGCCGTCCGGCTGTGCGTCGGGCAGCACCCGCGGGCTCGCACCGGTGGCGATCAGCACCACATCCGCGTCCAGAACCTCTTCTCCGCCAGCATTTTTCGCGACCTTCACCGTGTGTCGGGCCATTCCCATCACGGTGTCGACGAACTCGCCGCGGCCGTGTATCAACCGCACGCCTTGGGCGCGTAGCTGTTCGGCGATGTCGGCGGATTGCGCAGCAGCCAGCGTCTTCACCCGGTCATGGATCTGCGGCAGCGCGATCTTGGCGTCCTCGATGTGGATGTCGTAACCCAGCTGGGGGGCGCGGCGCAGGTCCGTGCGCACGCCGGTCGAGGCGATGAACGTCTTGGACGGCACGCAGTCGAACAGCACGCATGCACCGCCGATGCCGTCGGAGTCGACGAGCGTGACCTCCGCACCCACCTGGCCCGCGGCCACCAGCGCCGCCTCGTAGCCGGCCGGTCCTCCCCCGATGATCACGATGCGGGTTGCCACGGCTCTAACCGTAGTTACTCTTTGTCCGTGCCGCTCTACGCCGCGTACGGGTCGAACATGCATCCGGAGCAGATGCTCAAGCGGGCCCCTCATTCGCCGATGGCGGGAACTGGCTGGCTGCATGGCTGGCGGCTGACGTTCGGCGGCGAGGATATCGGCTGGGAAGGTGCGCTTGCCACGATCGTCGAAGACCCGGGCGCCAAGGTCTTCGTCGTGCTGTACGACATGACCAGAGAAGACGAGCGCAACCTCGACCGCTGGGAAGGTTCGGAGTTGGGCATTCACAAGAAGATCCGCTGTCGCGTCGAGCGGGTGTCGTCGGACACCACCACCGATCCGGTGCTGGCCTGGCTTTACGTCGTCGATGCGTGGGAGGGCGGCCTGCCCTCAGCCCGATATCTCGGTGTGATGGCCGATGCGGCCGAAATTGCCGGCGCCCCAGAGGATTACGTCCACAAGCTGCGTACTCGTCCGTCGCGCAACATCGGCCCGGGGCACGGCGACTGACTGAGCTATGAGAAGGCCGCGGCCTGCTCGACGGTGTTGACCAGCACCCGCACCCCGATGGCCAGTGCGCGTTCGTCGAGATCGAAAGTCGGCTGGTGCAAGTCCAGCTGCGGTCCGCGGCCCGACCACACCCCGAGGCGGGCCATCGCGCCCGGAACCTCCTCCAGATACCACGAGAAGTCCTCGCCACCGCCGGATTGGCGGGTGTCGGCAAGCGTATCGGGCCCGACCGACTCGATCGCGTGCATGAGGATTCGCGTGGAGATCTCCTCGTTGACCACCGGCGGAACACCCCGGTAGTACTGCAGCGAATGCTCGATGCCCAGCGGCGCCAGCAGCGACGCGACAACCTCGCGCACGATCGACTCCAGCGACAGCCACGTGGTGTGGCTGGCCGTGCGGATCGTGCCCGCCAACGTGCCGCTCTGTGGAATCGCGTTGGGCGCCACGCCCGCATTGACGGCACCCCACACCATCACCGTGCTGTTGCGCGGGTCGATGCGACGTGACAGCACGCCCGGCAGCCCGGTGATGAGGGTTCCGATGCCGTATACCAGGTCTGCGGTCAGATGCGGCCGCGACGTGTGCCCGCCCGGCGAGGACAGGTGGATCTCGATCGAGTCGGCGGCCGACGTGATCGGCCCGACAGTGACAGCGACCTTGCCGACGTCCAGACGCGGGTCGCAGTGCAGGGCGAAGATGCGCGAAACCCCGGACAGGACCCCGGCCGCGATCGCGTCGATCGCACCGCCCGGCATCAACTCCTCGGCGGGCTGAAAGATCATCCGCACTCCGACCGGCAGATCGGGCACCTGCGCCAACGCCAGCGCCGTCCCCAGCAGCATCGCGGTGTGGCCGTCGTGGCCGCACGCGTGGGCGATCCCGGGCACCGTCGATGTGTAAGGCGCACCGGTGCGCTCTGGCATCGGCAGCGCGTCCATATCGGCGCGCAGTGCGATCTTCGGCAGGTGATCAGGGCCCACGTCGCACGTCAGACCGGTGCCGGTAAGCAGAACCTTGGGGTTCAGACCGGCGTCTGCGAGGTGTGCGGCCACGAATTGGGTGGTGGCGAACTCCTGGCGGCCCAGTTCAGGATGAGCGTGGATGTGGCGGCGCCACGCGATCAGGTCATCGTAGTGGGCAGCCAACCAGGATTCGGCGGTGTCGGCGAGGCTCATGACGCCGCCCTCTGACAAATCCGCTGCCGTTGCGATTCAGTCTCGGCCAGCCGAACCACCGTGCGTGCCAACATGATTGCGCCGTCAACTACAGCGGCGTCCGCGCTGGGTGATATCGCCGCGGCGGTGAACTCCGGCTGGTGCAGCGTGGCGCCGCCGGCCTCGACGCCGACGATCGGATGGATGCCGGGCATCACCGAGGTGACGTTGCCCATGTCCGTACTGCCCAGCGGCGGCGCGAGCTCGTCCGGTATCGGAACCCGCCCACACCGGCGCATCTCGTCGCCGAAGACCTCGGCGAGCCACCGATCCGAGCGCACCTCGTCGTAGGCGGGCGCGCTGTCGTCGATGCGGCATTCACAGCCGGCGGCCAGCCCACCGGCGCGAAAGCAGTCGAAGACCCGGTCCCGAAGGCTTGCCAACGACGCCTTGTCGGTAGCGCGCATGCCGTAGCGCAACTGTGTGCGGGCCGGGATGACGTTCAGCGCGCGTCCGCCATCGGTGACGATCCCGTGCACCTGCTGCCCGGGCGCCAATTGCTGCCGCAGCAGGCCGATCGCCACCTGCGCCACGGTCGCCGCGTCGCCGGCGTTGACGCCGAGGTACGGGGCTACCGATGCGTGCGACTCGTGGCCGTGGTAGTCAACCGTCACCTCCGACATGGCCAGTGTCCGGGTAGCAGCGACGTCGCCGGGTCCCGGGTGCACCATCACCGCGGCGTAGATGTCATCGAACACTCCGGCCTTGAGCAGCAACACTTTTCCGCCGCCGTTCTCCTCGGCCGGCGTGCCGATCAGCACAACCGTCAAGCCGAGATCGTCGGCCACCTCGGCCAGCGCGAGCGCAGCACCCACCGCGGACGCGGCGATGATGTTGTGCCCGCAGGCATGTCCGATACCTGGCAGCGCGTCGTATTCCGCGCACACCGCAACCCTTAGCTCGCCGCTGCCGTAGTCCGCGCGAAACGCGGTGTCCAGTCCGCCGGCCGCATCAGTGATCGTGAATCCGCGTTCGGCGACGAGCGCGCGCGTCTTGGCACAGCTGCGATGCTCGGCGAACGCGAGTTCGGGTTCGCCGTGAATGTCATGCGACAGCGCGACCAGGTCGCTTCGTCGGCGAAGCACCACGTCTTCGGCAACGTCCGCACACGACGATCCGGCAGGCATCCTCGAAGTATCGCACTGCGGGCTAAGCTCGCAGACCGTGACGGGCGATGAGCCGGCAAAACAGGCTGCCGCGAAGATCGCCGAGCGCACGGGAGCCGCCAAGCACGACGTGATGGTCATCCTGGGGTCGGGTTGGTCTCCGGCGGTCCGGGCCTTCGGCGAGCCGGCCACTACCATCGCGATGGCGGATTTGCCGGGCTTCAGCCCGCCGTCGGCGCCCGGTCACCAAGGCCAGGTGTCGTCGGTGTCGGTCGGAGGACGGCGAATCCTGGTGCTGCTGGGTCGCATTCACGCTTACGAGGGTCACGGTCTGCGCCACATCGTGCATCCGGTGTGGACGGCGGCGGTCGCCGGAGTCGAGTCCGTGATCCTGACCAATGCCGCCGGTGCCGTGCGCGAGAACTATCACGTCGGGGAAACCGTGCTGATCAGCGACCACCTGAACCTGACCGGCTCGTCGCCGCTGGTCGGGCCGCAGTTCGTGGACATGGTCGACGCCTATTCGCCGCGATTGCGCGCGCTGGCCCAATACGCCGACCCCTCGCTGTCGGAAGGCGTGTACGCGGGGCTGTCCGGGCCGCAGTTCGAGACCCCCGCCGAGATTCGCATGCTGCGGACGATGGGCGCCGACCTGGTGGGCATGTCGACGGTGCACGAGACGATCGCTGCGCGGGCAGCCGGCATAGAGGTGCTGGGATTGTCGTTGGTCACCAACCTGGCCGCGGGCGTCACCGGGATGCCGATCAGCCATACCGAGGTGCTGGAGACTGGGCGGCAATCGGCGGCACGGCTGGGCGCACTGCTCGCGACGGTCGTCGCCGCGATCTGACCGGTAGCATCCCGACGTGGCCCAACGAACGTGGCTTGCCCTGATCGCCGCCTGCGTCGTGCTGGGTGGCTGCTCGTCGAACGACAACGGCCCGGCCAAGGTTGTGCTGAAACCCGTTGATGCGAAAGGGAACACGTCGGCCGGTTGGACGGTGGACACCAGCCGCCGCGAATCACCAATCGACTGCTCCTACGGCTCTCCGTCGCCGTACGACATGACCGACGGGGTCCGCTACTGCGGTGCGTCCGCGGACGCGGGGGACGCGTGCTGGCCCAAGCCGAAAGAGGCGGCGGTCTTGTGCCTCGTCGAGCCGTTCTCGAAGGTGCTGAACCTGATCAGTGCAAACGGGTTGAGCACGCCGCGCAAGCCGCTTGAAAAGGACGCGGTTCCCATGGGACTGGTGCTCGACGACGGAACAGAATGCCGCGCGCGAAACGGTGGCGCATGGTCGTCCCCCGAAGAGCACCCGGATTGGGTGGGCTACTACTCGTGCGACAGTCCGGGTGGTTTCAACGCGGTCTGGGGGCCGCGGGGGTCCGGCATCACCAAGGGGTCCGACGGGTGGGCCGTCTACGTCGGCCCTTCGGACGGGCACTTGACGAAGCACAGGGTGAAGAAGGTGTATTACGTCGGCGTCGCGCATTCTTTCGGCCGATGACGCCGGAGGAATGGATTGCCCACGACCCCGATCCGGCTGCCGCCGCAGAGCTGTCCGCCTGCAGCCCCGACGAACTCACCGCCCGGTTCACCGGGTCGCTGACATTCGGAACAGCGGGCCTGCGCGGGCCGATGCGAGCCGGCCCGTCGGGCATGAACGTGGCCGTGGTGTTGCGCGCGACGTGGGCGCTGGCGCAGGTGCTGACAGCGCGGCGTCTCGGCGGGTCGGCGGTGGTCGTCGGGTACGACGCTCGCCACGGTTCGGCTGCGTTTGCGCTCGCCGCCGCTGAAGTGCTTGCAGCCGAGGGGTTTTCCGTAACACTTTTCGACCGGCCGGTGCCGACACCGGTGCTGGCCTTCACGGTCAGGCACGTTGGCGCGGCGGCAGGTGTGCAGATCACCGCCTCGCACAACCCGGCGGGCGACAACGGTTACAAGGTGTATCTCGACGGCGGCATGCAGATCGTCGCGCCCACCGATGCGGAGATCGAAGCCGCGATCGCCGCTGCGCCCCACGCCGACCAAATCGCGCGGGTCGCCGTCGTCCCCCGCGACGGCGAGCACGTTGTCGGGCAGTACCTGGCCCGGGCTGCCGCGGTGCGCCGCGGCTCGGGCGGTGTGCGGGTGGCGCTGACCCCGCTGCACGGTGTCGGCGGGGCGACGGCGGTGGCAGCGCTTCAGCGGGCCGGCATTGCCGACATCCACACGGTGGCAAATCAATTCGCTCCAGACCCGGACTTTCCCACCGTTGTGTTTCCCAATCCGGAGGAGCCCGGTGCCGTCGATGCGCTCCTGGAGTTGGCTGGGCGTGTCGACGCCGACATCGCGGTGGCGCTGGACCCTGATGCGGACCGCTGCGCGATCGGCATCGGGGTCGACGGCAGCTGGCGCATGCTCTCCGGCGACGAAACCGGTTGGCTGCTAGGTGATTACATTCTGGCGCATGCGACATTGCCGGCCACCGTGGCGAGCACCGTGGTGTCGTCGCGAATGCTGGCCGCGATCGCGCGCGGCTACGGCGCCCGCCACGTCGAGACGCTGACCGGGTTCAAATGGCTGGTCCGGGCGGACGGCGACGACCTTGTCTACGCGTACGAGGAGGCCATCGGCCACTGTGTCGACCCGGCGGCCGTGCGGGACAAGGACGGGATCAGTGCCGCGGTGCTGTGCTGTGACCTTGCGGCGACGACCAAGGCCGCCGGGCGGACGATTCCGGACCTGCTGGACGATTTGGCGCGGCGTCACGGCGTGCACACGACGGCAGCGATCACGACGCATACGGACGATTCGGCGGCCGTGATGGCGCGACTCCGCACCGATCCGCCGTCGACGTTGGCCGGCCGCGAGGTCACGGCCAGCGAGCACGCCGGTGTGCTGATTTTCTCCGGAGAATGGATCCGGCTCGCCGTGCGACCGTCGGGCACGGAACCAAAGACCAAGGGCTACATCGAGGTCCGACGCCCGCCAACCGACGATCTGGTCACCGCGCGGCGCGAAGCGGAGCGCTATTGCCAACTGGTGCGCGACGACGCCATTGCACTTCTTCAGCGCGGGCCGAACTGACGGTCGCCCGCGTCCCCTAATCCCGGTACGATGTAAGCGATTTCGTTCAAGCGCTCGTCAATCGTCGCGGTGATCACCCGCAACTCGGGCGCGACCTTTTCCATCAGCGCGAGGCCCTCGGGCGCCACCACGACGCACACCGCGGTGATGTCGTCTGCGTTGCGGGCTTTCAGGAGTCCGACGGTATGGGCCATCGAACCACCGGTCGCGAGCATCGGATCGAGCACCATCACCGGCCGGCCGCGCAAATCATCGGGTAACGACTCCAAATAGGGTGTGGGCAAATGGGTTTGCTCGTCGCGTGCCACACCGACGAATCCGACCCGCGCTTCCGGAATCAGCGCATGCGCCTGGTCTACCATGCCGAGGCCCGCCCTCAGCACCGGAACCAGCAGCGGCGGGTTGGCCAGCCGGCAGCCCGTGGTGTCGGCCAGCGGAGTGCGCACGTCCACGACGTCGCACACCGCGTCGCGAGTCGCCTCGTAGACCAGCATCACCGTGAGGTCACGCAGCGCCGCCCGAAACGTCGCGTTGTCGGTGCGCTCGTCGCGCAATGTGGTCAGCCGAGCGGCCGCCAGCGGATGGTCGATGACGCGCACGTCCATGGCCGATGACCCTAAGGGATTGGAACGCGACGGAACCCGGCAACGGTGACATCCCGTCCAATGACGCATGCACGCTGATACCGACGCCATCCGCGCGTACGGCGGGGCCACCACCGACCTCGCCGCCGACACAGCCACAGTGGCGGCGCTGCTGCGACGAGACCTGAGCACGGCGGTGACTGCTGCGTTCGGGCCCGTAGGCAACCAGTTCGCTGCCGCACTCACGCAGGGCGCCGCCGATTTGGCGAAGGCGGTGCGAACGGTCGGCGAGAGCCTCGACGTGTCCGGCGCGGCGACCACGGCCGCGGCCGGCGACTACGACCAGACCGAGGCGCATTCCCGAACCGAGATCGCGCGGGCCGGGATGTAGTGGTGCCGAGCGCTCTGGTCACCGCATTGGCTGCACCGCTGCTCGAGCTGCAGACGACCGTCGGCTCAGGCGTCTTCACCGGCGACGACCCGGCACGGGTGCTGGATGAGGCCAGCGGGATACTCACCGATCTGGCCGCGGCCGGTTCAGCTGCGCTCGGCGACGTCGGTGCGGCATGGTCGGGTGTCGCGGCCAACGCGGCCTCGCAGGCGATTTCGACGGCATTGACGGCGGCCGGTGACGCGGCCGCGCGCGCGTCGATGATGGCGGGCCGCGTGGGCGCCGCCTCCGACGCGGTCACCCGCGCCAAGACCGAGCTGCAACGCATCATCGACGAATTCCAGGCCACGGCAGCCGCGCTGGAGGGCGACCTGCCACGCAGCGCGCCCGCGCTGGCCGACGCCGCGCGCCAAGCACTCGGCAAGGCGGCCGGCGTCGTCGACGAACTGCAGGCCGAGCTCGATGGGCACGCCGCGGCTGTCGCGCAGCCTGTACCGGCACAGCCATCCGCCACATTGCCGACCGGGATGACGTCGTCAGCGCTACCGGCACTCGCCGGAATGTCGTCGGCGGTACCGGGCATGGCATCGGGATTGTTCGGTGCCGCAAGCCCTCTGGCGGATTTCGCTTCGGTCGACCACGAAGCATTGATCACGCCGGACGCATTGGGCAATGGCGTGACGGTCCACCTACCCGACGG
The DNA here is from genome assembly GCA_036558625.1 of Mycobacterium sp. Lineage (GTDB taxonomy): Bacteria > Actinomycetota > Actinomycetes > Mycobacteriales > Mycobacteriaceae > Mycobacterium. The sequence goes on from DATBFF010000062.1 coordinate 13,314, forward strand.
CAGCACGGTGATGGCGCCGAACACGATCGCCGCCGACGCCGTCCGCCACGCGCTCACGCAACTGGGTGTGCCATACGACTGGGGCGGGACGACACCGGGTGTGGGCTTGGACTGCAGCGGGCTGACACAGTGGGCGTATCACGAGGCCGGACTGAACCTGCCGCGGCTGGCCCAGGAGCAGGATATCGGCGCTGCGGTGTCGCAGAACGCGCTGCTGCCCGGCGACCTCGCCGTCTGGGACGGCCACGTCGCGATGATCGTCGGCGACGGAATGATGATCGAGGCCGGCGATCCCGTGCAGCTGTCACCGATTCGGATGACGAACGCGGGCCAGGGTTTTCAGGGGTTCTGGCGGCCGACGGCGTGACGCGTCCGTCGCCGAGTGGCCGCTTAGACACAACTGTCGCGAGAAATACGCATCATGACTGGGCACTCGAGACGCAGAACGCATCGATCGGGTAGGCATGCCCTCGAAGACTAAGCCGCCGCTGCCCCCCGCCATCAGGTAATCAACCACTCCGGATGCGCGGCACCAAGCGCCGGTCTCCGCAGGGCACTCACGGCGGCGCCTAAGTAGTACGGCGCCGAAACCGGGCGCGACTGCAGTAGTGCACTACTGAGCTCCTTCCCACCGCACGCGAGCAAGATTCTCGTCGCGGAACTCGACACCGGACGCGGTGAGCCATCGTTCGACAGGACGAAGGGAATGACGATGAGTAGCGCAAAGCACATCGGTCGGCTTGGGACGTTGGCAGTCGCGCTGGGAGTAGGGGTCGCGTTCGCGAATACACCGGCTGTGGCGCGGGCGGAACCGGCGGATTCCAGCACGAATTCATCGTCCGGTTCGTCATCGGCTTCTAGTTCATCGCCGGCCTCCGGCTCGATGTCAACCCCCGAGCCGCCGAGTCGTCATCGGATTCCAATGAATACGCCCGGCCAAGTGGCGGCGAGCAGTTCCGGCGGAGCCCTCACGTCGTCGCCGGCCACCGCTGCCCCGGCCGGCGCCACGTCTTCTGCCTCGCCGCCTGCGACGCGTTGGGCCCCGTCCGGTGTGGTGGTGGGCACCGGCGGCGCGCACACCAGTTCACCGACCGGTTCCTCCCCCTCCGCCGGCACGGCCGCCACGACGACTGTTGCTGGGTCCGAGCCGGACTCGATTGCTGCGACGGCGCAGGCGAGCACGACCGCGACGCCGGGGACCACGGGCGCGCCCGAGAGCGTTACGGGTCCAGCTGACGTCGGCGCAACGACGACACTCACCGCTGCGCCCGCCACCTGGCAGCAGCCCCCGCCTGTGTCGAGGCGGGGCACGGCATCCGGAAGCAACACCGGCGGATCGGCCTCGGCGTCGGCACCCGCCTCGGATCCGGTGCCAGCGAGCACGGTTGACGCCAACAGCGTCGTCGCCCGCGCGGTGCAGCTACCGGCTTCAACTACCCCGTCGGGGGCGCCGACCGCCACGATTAGTACGGCGGAAACGGCGGCAATCTCCTTCACCGCTCCCGCTGCGACCGTCGAGCAGGCACCCGTCCCCTCGGTCACTGCCCGGACTGCTGCTGATGTCGTGTCGGGCATCGCGTCGACGCTCGTCGGCGCGGTCCTGTCGCCGTTGGCCGATCACGCGCCGACGATGCCGGTGGAGCCGCCGACGCTGTGGGCGCTGCTGGCATTCGGGCGCCGCGAATTCGAGCCGACCACTTTCAACGAGTCGCCGATCGTCAACCCGCTGGCCGGTCGGATCACCAGCGGGCTCGTCACCAACACCACCACCCTTGATGACCAGTCGATGAATTCGGTGATCACCGGGCGGACTGCCCCACCGACCGAACCGTTGGACTCAATTTCCCTTACGGAGCTCAAT
>DATBFF010000063.1:0-27034 GCA_036558625.1 Mycobacterium sp.
ACCGTCCTTGATGCCCGCGTCGACGGCGTCGAAAGCGACCGACGCCGGGTCGGCGCCTTCGGCACCGCGGATCACATGCGCGCCGACCCGCGCAGCCCAGTGCTGCAGCTGGTCGGCCGCAGCCGCGCGGAACGTGTCGGCGGCACCGAGAACCACGCGCCTGCCGTCGGCCACCAGCACACGCGCCAGCTTGCCGACCGTGGTGGTCTTCCCGGTGCCGTTGACCCCGACCACCAGCAGCACCGACGGACTGCCGGCGTGTGGCAACGCCTTGATCGAGCGGTCCAGCCCGGGCTGAAGTTCGGAGACGAGCACCTCACGCAGGACAGTCCTCGCGTCAGCCTCGGTGCGGACGGTGCTGCTGGCCATTCGCGAGCGCAGCGCGGATACCACCGAGTCGGTGGCAGTCGGGCCGAGATCGGCGACCAGCAGAGTGTCCTCGACGTCCTGCCACGAATCTTCGTCCAAGTCTCCGCCGCCGAGTAGGCCGAGCATGCTGCGGCCAATTGCGTTCTGCGACTTGGAAAGTCGGCCGCGCAACCGCTCGAGGCGCCCTTCCGGGGGTGCGATCTCCTCGACGGCCGGCTCCTCGACAACAAGGGCTTCCGGCTCCGGCAGGTGCACCTCGGAGATCGGTCGTTTGACGGCGTCGCGCGGGATCGTCGCGTCGTCACCAACGGCGGGCAGCCCGGTGGTGTCGATCCGTTCGGCGGGCTGGACGGGCGCGGCAGGCTCCGCAGGCGCTGATTCGGTGAACGTGATCGTCGACGACGCCGTATAGCCACCCGACCGGTCCTCGATCGCGGCAGGGTCCTGCTTGGTCAGCGTGATGCGGCGCCGGCGGTACAGCAACAGGCCCGCGACGAGCGCGGCGATGAGCAGAACGGCGACCACGACCGCCAGCGCGATCCACAGACCTTCTCCCACCCGGCCATTCTCGCAAGGGATGACGGGCGATGGCGCCCCCGGGGCAATGGCCCATCGCGGACAAAAGATCTGCCCTCGGTGCTACCCCGCTCTATTGAGCCGAATCACCCGCTGTTCGAAGAGGTCGGCGCCACGGGGCGCCCCGCCGGTCGCCGCAAATCTTCCCGCCACGCGTCGAGCGCCGTCGGTCATCGTCATGCACCGCTTCTACGGCCAACGCGTCCATTGCCACCACGGCGAGGTCGGCGTCGACCAAACCGCGTCCGGCTTGGCTAGCCCGCAGAGACGAGTTCTTGGCCGCGCATGCGCTGCGAGATCACGGCGGTGATCCCGTCGTCACGCATCGTCACGCCGTACAGCGCGTCGGCGACCTCCATCGTCGGCTTCTGGTGGGTGATCACCAGCAGCTGCGACTGCGCTCGCAGCTGCTCGAACAGCGCGAGCAGCCTGCGCAAGTTCGCGTCGTCGAGTGCGGCCTCGACCTCGTCCATCACGTAGAACGGCGACGGGCGGGCCCGGAAGATCGCGACCAGCATCGCGATGGCCGCCAGCGCCTTCTCCCCACCCGACAGCAGCGACAGCCTCTTGATCTTCTTGCCCGGCGGCCTGGCTTCGACCTCGATGCCGGTGGTGAGCATGTCCTCGGGATCGGTGAGCAGCAACCGGCCCTCCCCGCCCGGGAACAACGCCTCGAACACCGCCCGGAACTCCCGTTCGACGTCGGCGTACGCCTCGCTGAACACCGCCACGATGCGCGCATCGACATCGGCGACGACATCAAGAAGGTCCTTGCGGGCGGCCTTGACGTCTTCCAACTGAGTGGACAAGAAGTTGTAGCGCTCCTCCAGCGCGGCGAACTCCTCGAGCGCCAGCGGGTTCACCCGACCGAGCTCACCCAGGTCGCGTTCGGCCCTTTTGGCGCGGCGTTCCTGGGTTGGCCGGTCATAAGGCATCGGCGCCGGCGCGCTCACCTGCTCGCCGCGCTCCCGCGCCTGTTCGTACTCGGTGATCTCGAGTTCCGACGGCGGCAACGGCACGTCGGGACCGTATTCCGCAATCAAATCAGCGGCGGCCATACCGAACTGCTCGAGGATGTGCTCCTCGAGCTGTTCGATCCGCAACGCCGCTTGTGCCTTGGCCACCTCGTCGCGATGCAGTGCCTCGGTGAGCGTGCCGATCTTGGCGGTCAGCCCCGATACCGTCGTGCGGACGTTCGACATCGCGGCGATGCGCTCTGAGCGCTCGGTGGTCAGCGCGTCGCGGGCCCGCGACGCCGCGGCAACGGCCTCCGACAACCGCAACGCCACCTGCTGGCCGGATTCGGCGACAGCTGATGCGACGGCCGCGGCGTGGCGACGCGCCTCTCTGGCCCGCTGCGCGCGCAACCTCGCCTCACGCTCGGCCGCAGCAGCCCGACGCAGCGAATCCGCCCGTCCCCGTACGGCATTCACGCGTTCCTCCGCCGTGCGCACGGCCAGACGCGCCTCGATCTCGACCCCCCGGGCCGCCTCCGCGGCGGCCACGCTCGCTTGACGTTCGGCGGAGTCGTCGGCGACGGGCTCTTGCGTCCGTTCTGCGTTGGCCAGCCGCTGCTCTAGCTCGTTCAGCTCGTCGACGGTCTGCGCCCGGCCGGTTTCGAGCTCGTCGCGCTGCTCGGTGAGGCGCCGCCACTCCTCCTCGGCGGTCCGCGCGTCGCCGCCCAGCCTGCCGAGCTGTTCGTATGCCGACGAGATCGTCGCATCCGATTCGTTGAGGGCCGCCAACGCGAGTTCTGCGGCGTCTTGGCGGTCGGTCTGCTCAGCCAGCGCACCCGCCAGCGCCGCCGCCAACTCGCGTTCCTGCCTTTCAGCTACCGCTAATTCCCTACGCGCACTTTCGATTTCGGAAGCGATCTCCAATGTGCTGGGACGACGGTCCGAGCCGCCGCTGACCCAGCCTGCGCCCACCAGATCGCCGTCGTTGGTGACCGCCCGCAGTTGCGGATGCGCGGTCACCAGATCGAGGGCGGCCTCCAGGTTCGCGACGACCGCGACACCCGAGAGCATCGCCGCGAGCGCCCCGCGCAACCGCTCGGGGGCGTCGACGAGGTCGACCGCCCACTGCGCGCCGAACGGCAACGTGACGGGACGCGGGTCGGCGGGCGCCGGCCAGTCGCCGACGACGATCGCGGCCCGCCCGCCGTCGGAGGCCTTGAGCGCCGCGACGGCCGAGCGAGCCGCCCGTACATCTTCCGCAGCGATCGCGTCAGCGGCCGCACCGAGCACTGTCGCTACTGGCGCCTCATAGCCGGGGCGAACCTTGACGAGGTTCGCCAGTGAGCCCAAAAGACCTGTGCTGCTGAGGTTTTTGCTGATCCAAGCGGCACCGTCTTTGCGGTCGAGTCCCACGGACAGCGCTTCGATGCGGGCACGCAGCGACGCGATCTGGCGTTCAGCGCTGCGCTCGGCGGTCTGCAGCTCAGCGACCCGTTCGTCGGCCAGCCGCAGCGCGGCCACGGACCGGTCGTGGTGCTCGTCGAGACCCGTCTCGCCCTCGTCGAGCTCACCGACCTTGGCCTGAACGGTCTCGAACTCCGCCTGCGACTGCTGCATGCGGGCGGCCGCCTCGTCGATCGCGGCACCGAGCCGACCCACCCCCTCGTCGATCGACTCGACGCGGGTGCGCATCGTGTCGACCTGGCCCGCCAACCGCGCGAGGCCTTCACGACGATCGGCTTCAGCGCGGACCGCCGCCAGATGGGCTCGTTCGGCCTCAGCGGCGACGCGTTCGGCGGCGGTCATCTCGGCGCGGGCGACTTCCAGCCGGGCGCGCGCATCGTCGAGGTCGGCGACCAAGCGGCTTTCAGTGGCGGCGACCTCGTCGGCCTCGGCGTCGAGCATGTCCGGGTCGATGCCGGACGTGGGCAGGGGCTCGTCGTCGAGGTGTTGCGCCCGTTCGGTCGCGATCCGCACGGTCGCGCTGACCCGTTCGGCCAGCGCGGACAACCGAAACCACGTCTGCTGGGCCCGTTCGGCCCGTTCCGTGAGGCTTCCGACGGCCGCTTCGTGCCCGTCGAGTTCGGCTGTGGCCGTTTCCAGCAGCGCCGCGGCCTCGTCGTGCTCGCGGCGCAGCGCGGCCTCGGCGTCGCCAACCCCGGCGAATTCGTTGCGCCGGTTCACCAGGTCGTCGGCGGCCAGGCGCAGCCGCGCGTCGCGCAGGTCGGCCTGGATGGTCTGGGCGCGTCGCGCCACCTCGGCCTGGCGGCCCAGCGGCTTGAGCTGACGCCGCAACTCGGTGGTCAGGTCGGTCAGGCGGGCAAGGTTGGCCGACATCGCATCGAGCTTGCGGACAGCTTTCTCCTTGCGCTTGCGGTGCTTGAGCACCCCGGCGGCTTCTTCGATGAAGGCGCGGCGATCTTCTGGTCGGGACTCCAGGATTTCCGAGAGCTTGCCCTGGCCGACGATGACGTGCATCTCGCGGCCGATGCCGGAGTCAGACAGCAGTTCCTGGATGTCCATCAAACGGCAAGCGCTGCCGTTGATTTCGTATTCGCTGGCACCGTCACGGAACATGCGGCGGGTGATCGACACCTCGGAGTAGTCGATCGGCAAGGCGTTGTCGGAGTTGTCGATCGTGACGGTCACCTCGGCGCGGCCCAGCGGCGCGCGCGATGACGTGCCGGCGAAGATGACGTCCTCCATCTTGCCGCCGCGCAGGGACTTGGCGCCTTGCTCGCCCATCACCCAGCTCAGCGCGTCGACGACGTTGGACTTGCCGGACCCGTTGGGCCCGACGACGCAGGTGATGCCCGGTTCGAACCGCAGAGTCGTCGGCGAGGCGAAGGACTTGAAGCCCTTCAGCGTCAGACTCTTGAGGTGCACGAGGAGGAGACTAGCGCCCTTACCGCTCCGCGAAGCCCGACATGGGCTCTGTGGCGTCAGACCAGTCCGCGACCACATTGTCGACGCTCCCGGGCCCGTCGGCGCTCTGCAGAAGGTCGAGCAGCCGCTGGCATTGTTCCCGCGGGCCCTGCGCGACGACCTGTACCCGGCCGTCGGGCTTGTTCGACGCGTAGCCGGTCAACCCGAGTTCGAGAGCCCGTGCGCGCGTCCACCATCGGAAGCCCACTCCCTGCACATCGCCATGCACCCACGCGGTGAGCCTGACGTCAGCCACGGGTCTTCACCTCGAACGTGACCGTCGTGCCCTGCTTGAGCGTGCGCCCGACAGTGCAGACCTGGTCCACGGCCCTGGTCACGACCGTCAGCAGTCGCTGTGTCTGGCCCTCGTCGAGACCCGATAGGTCCACCTCGAGCGATTCCTCGAGTAGTGGATAGATTTCCCGCTCGCGGTCCGGCGGGCCGCTGACCCGCACCGTCGCCTTGTAGTCGTCGCCGAGGCGGCGGGCCAGGGGCACGTCGGTGGCCATCCCGCTGCATGCGGCGAGCGCGATCTTGAGCAGCTCACCCGGAGTGAACACGCCGTCGACATCCTCGTTGCCGACGAACACCTCGGCACCGCGGGAGCTTCGGCCGGTGTAGCTGCGCACGCCCGTGCGCTCCACCCAGAGTTCGGTCATGCCGGAACGGTATTCCACGCGGGGAAATGCGAAGTATAGGCCACGCGGACTACCGTTCCGGCGACTACCGGCGGGGGCGAGGCTGGCATCTCGGGCAGTAGAACGACGAGCGGTTCATGAACTTCTCGCGACGGATCACCGCCCCGCAGCGGCGGCAGGGCTGCCCTTCGCGGCCGTAGGCATCCAACGACCGCTCGAAGTAACCCGATTCGCCGTTGACGTTCACATACAGCGAGTCGAAGGAGGTGCCGCCCTGGCTGAGTGCGTCTGCCATCACGGCGCCGGCCGCGTCGAGCACACTGGTCAATCGCGAGCGGCTCAGCGACGAGGCAATACGCGCCCCGTTCAGCTTGGCGCGCCACAGCGACTCGTCGGCGTAGATGTTGCCGATCCCCGACACGACCGTCTGGTCCAGCAGCTGTCGTTTGAGCTCAGAATGCTTGCGGCGCAACACCGCAACGACCGCCTCGGGATCGAACAGCGGATCCAGCGGATCGCGGGCCAAGTGCGCGACGGGCGCGGGCACTCCGTCGACCATCTCGGCGATCATCCAGCCGCCGAACGTGCGCTGGTCGACGAAGCTCAGCGCCGTGCCGTCGTCGAGCATCGCGGCGATGCGCACATGGTCGGATTTCGGTACGGGCCCCAGCAGCATCTGCCCGCTCATCCCGAGATGCACGACGAGCGCGGCACCGTCAGAAATGTTGAGCCACAGGTACTTTCCGCGCCTGCCGGTATCGGTGACCCGTTGCCCGAGCAGCCGCGCGGTCAAGTCGGCTGGCCCGGCCTCATGCCGGCGAACGGCGCGCGGATGGTGCACACGGACTGCGGTGATCGTCTTGTCCACCACATGAGCGGCCAGTCCACGCCGGACGGTCTCGACTTCGGGCAGCTCAGGCACCGCCCGTATTGCTCCTCGCGTCCGTAGTCTCGAGCGCGTTCCACGCCGCCGCTGCCGCCTTCTGCTCGGCTTCTTTCTTCGAGCGGCCGACGCCTTCGCCGTACTCGGTGTCCATCACGACCACGGTCGCGGTGAACTGCTTGTCGTGGTCCGGGCCTGTCGACGTCACGACGTATGACGGCACACCGAGACCACGCGCGGCCGTCAGTTCCTGCAGGCTGGTCTTCCAGTCCAGCCCTGCGCCCAGCGTCGGCGCGGTGTCCAGCAGTGTTCCGAACAGTCGCAGGATCACCTCGCGTGCGACGTCGATGCCGTGCTGCAGGTACACCGCTCCGAGCAGCGACTCCATCGTGTCGGCCAGGATGCTCGACTTGTCTGACCCGCCCGTGTTTTCCTCACCCCGGCCGAGAAGCAGATATGCGCCGAGCCCGTCGTCGGTGAGCGAGCGGGCGACCCCGGCCAGAGCATGGGTGTTCACGATGCTTGCCCGAAGCTTGGCCAGGTCACCTTCTGCTCGTTCGGGGTGGCGGTGGTAGAGCGCGTCGGTGATCGTGAGGCCCAGCACTGCGTCGCCGAGGAATTCCAGCCGTTCGTTGGTCGGCAGCCCGCCGTGCTCGTAGGCGTAGCTGCGGTGGGTCAGTGCCAGCGTGAGCAGCTCGTCGGGCAGCTCGACACCGAGCGCCGCGAGCAGCGCGTCGCGCGGTGCGCTCACGGGCGATCGAACCCCTGGCCGGAGGATGGCCCGCCGTCGCTGTGCGACGACCCCGGAGGAACGAACATGCCGGACAGTTTGGCCCACCGCGGATCGATCTGTTCATGGTGGTGGCCTTCTTCGACGTCGGCCAGCGGGACGCCGCACTCCGGGCACAGTCCAGGGCAGTCGTCGCGGCATACCGGTGACAACGGCAGCGCCAGGCCGACCGCGTCGATCAGCGGCTGTTCGAGATCCACGGTGCTGTCTACGACGTGGCCGACCTCGTCGTGCTCGGTGGTCGCTTCGGTCGTGCTGTCCGGGTAGGCGAACAGTTCGGTCAGCGCGATCTCGACCTCACCGGTTGTGGCGGTCAGACACCGCGCGCACTTCCCCGTTGTCGGCCCTGAGACGGTCCCGGTGACCAGCACTCCCTCCGAGACCGATTCGAACCGCAGGTCCAGATCCAGCGGCGCGCCCGCGTCGATCGCGACGAGGTCGAGGCCGATCCGCGCCGGGCTGGGCACGGTTTCGGTGAACTGCAGCATTGCGCCGGGGCGACGGGGAAGCCGCGAAACGTCGAACGTGAGCGGCGATCCGGGGGTGTGATGGACTGCCGCGCGCGATTGCGTGGCCACGCCACCCATGGTAGGCGGACGCTGGCTGCGACCACCTCGGGCACCGCTCAGCGGTGCGGTTGACCACCCGACCCCATCGGCGGCGGCCCGCCGGGTCCCACCTGCCCGTTGCCCTCCTCGACGGACGTTGCCGTCGCGGTGCCGTTGATCTTCGTGGCGTGAATCGCCACCGTGTCGTTCACGGCCACCTTGTCCTTGGCGGCACCGGCTCCGAGCGTGTACGTCTGGGTGAATCCGTCGGAACTCTTCGCGGTGATCGACGCGTCCGAGACGGCGGTGAGCTGACCCGTCTGGGTCAGTTCGGTCTGGTAGCCGCCGTTGCCGTCGGGGACGACGAATTCGCCGTGCAGGGTGGCGGCCGGCCGCATGCCGCCAGGGCCGCCCGGGCCACCGGGGCCGCCCCATCGTCCGGGGCCCGCCGCGTTGGAGCCACCCGTGCCGGCGTAGATGGCGGCACCACCGAGCGCGGCAATCACCGCGGCCACGCCGACCGCCGAGATCGTCTGCCGGGTGGACCATCGCCGTGGCTGGGGCGCTCCCCAGGTGTCGTCAGAGGTCATGCGTCACAGCCTGTCGTCTGAAAATTGGAGCCTGCTGTGAGACGCTTCAGCGTCTGTTATGCAGCCCTTTCACAGCGCGCGCATAGGCGCGGCACAGTGCCGGCCCACTTCAGCCACGGATAATCGCCGAGTGTCCACTGCTGTCGTGATGCGCCGTACCGACGGTAGTCCCATCCATGTGCTGGTCGTCGACGACGAACCAGTGCTGGCCGAACTGCTGACGATGGCGCTGCGATACGAAGGCTGGGCGGTCACCACGGCCGGTGACGGGGCCGCGGCGATCGCGTCGGCCCGCAAAGAGCCGCCCGACGTCGTCGTGCTCGACGTGATGTTGCCCGATATGAGCGGGCTGGAGGTACTGGCAAAGCTGCGCGAGCAGATTCCCGGGCTACCCCTGCTGTTGCTGACGGCCAAGGACGCGCTCGAGGATCGCATCGCGGGATTGACGGCCGGCGGCGACGACTACGTCACCAAGCCGTTCAGCCTCGAAGAAGTGGTGCTGCGGCTGCGCGCGCTGCTGCGCCGCACGCACATCACCACGGAGACCGCCGGCGCGAAGATCGTGGTCGGCGACTTGGTGCTCGACGAAGACAGCCACGAAGTGACGCGGGCCGGTGATGAAATCAGCTTGACGACAACGGAATTCGAGCTTCTCCGGTTCATGATGCGAAATGCCAAGAAGGTCTTGAGCAAAGCGCAGATACTCGACCGGGTGTGGAGCTACGACTTCGGTGGGCGGTCCAACATCGTCGAACTGTACGTGTCGTACCTGCGCAGAAAGATCGACAGCGGCCGGGCACCGATGATTCACACGCTGCGCGGGGCTGGATATGTGCTCAAGCCGGCGGACTGAGGCGCGCTGGCTGCGCTCCCCGCGCAGCTGGTCATTGCGCACGAGATTGCTCGTCACGGTCGTCAGCCTTCTCGCAGTCGTTTGCGTCGCCATCAGCGTCGGCACAGAGCTTGCGCTGCACCGGTTCTTGATGGCACAACTCGACGAACAGGTCCACGAAGCCGGCCACCGCTCGGCGATGATCTTTGATCTCGGGCCGCCCCCGCCTGCCCCGCCCGGATTTCCGCGACGGCCGCCACCGTTCGATTTAGAACGCGGGCCGGGGCCGATGTTCCTCGGTGCGCCCGGGCAGGCCGCCGGCACTGTCGGCGCCGTCGTGTCGAACGGAACAGTGCTGGATGCCGGCGTCATCGCCTCGTCGGGAACACGGGAGAGGGTCAGCGACACGGCGGCCGGCCAGCTCGCGCGAATCGCGCCCGACGGGCATCCGGTCACCGTCACACTCGACGGGCTCGGGCGGTACCGCGTGGTCGCGCGCTACTCGCACACTGGCAAGACGATCGTGTCCGGGCTGCCGATGGCGGGGGTTGACGACACACTGCTGTCCGTGGCGCTGATTTTCGCGATCGTGGCCGGAATTGCACTCGTGGCAGCGATTCTGGCCGGCATCGTCATCATCCGCCGCCAGCTTGATCCGCTGTCGCGGGTCGCGGCGGTCGCACGCGACGTCGCCGAGCTCGAACTGGACCGCGGTGAAGTGATATTGCCGACGCCGATCGTTGCGGTGGATCCCATCGCCGCGCAGACCGAAGTAGGCCAGCTGGCAACGGCTTTGAACCGCATGCTGGAACGGATCTCAGATGCGCTGGCCGCCCGGCATGCCAGCGAGATGCGAGTCCGGCAGTTCGTCGCGGACGCCAGCCATGAGCTGCGCACACCGCTCACCGCGATCCGCGGCTATACCGAACTTGCGCAGCGTCACCGCGACGACGTGCCCGCCGACGTCGCCCACGCGATGGGCCGCGTCGAGTCCGAAGCCGGCCGGATGACACATCTTGTCGAAGACCTGCTGCTGCTGGCGCGGCTGGACACCGGACGTCCGCTGCGACGCGAACCCGTCGACTTGTCGCAACTGGTGGTCGACGCCGTCTCCGACGCACATGTCGCCGGGCCTGATCACGAATGGTCGCTGGACCTGCCGGACGAGCCCGTGACCGTCACCGGTGACGGACCCCGGCTGCAGCAGGTGCTCGTCAACCTGCTCGCCAATGCCCGGACACACACGCCCGCTGGCACTTCCGTGACGACGTCGCTCGTCGACGACGGCTCGGGCGGTGCGGTGTTGACGGTGGCCGACGACGGACCCGGCGTCCCCGCCGGTTTGCAGCCGGAGATCTTCGAGCGGTTCGCCCGCGGAGACACATCGCGGTCGCGCCGCGACGGCAGTACCGGGCTCGGGCTGGCGATCGTCTCCGCAGTGGTCAAGGCGCATCACGGCAGCATCGAGGTGCACAGTGTGCCCGGCGACACCGTGTTTACGGTGCGGCTGCCCGCTACATGACCCGCCACCGGGTTGCATTCGCCGGCCTACTCGTCATCACCGCTGTGCTGTATTCGTGGAACCTGTCGTCGAGCGGCTGGGCGAACAGCTTCTATTCGGCTGCGGTGCAAGCGGGTTCGCAGAGCTGGAAGGCGTTGCTGTTCGGCTCGAGCGACGCGGCCAACGCGATCACCGTCGACAAGACACCCGCGGCCCTGTGGGTGATGGGTGTTTCCGTGCGGTTGTTCGGGGTGAACTCGTGGGCCGTCCTTGTGCCGCAGGCCATTGAGGGCGTCGCAGCCGTCGCCGTGCTGTGTGCCGCGGTGCGGCGTGTCAACGGACCGGCCGCGGGTTTGTTGGCGGGAGCCGTGCTCGCGCTGACGCCGGTCGCCACGCTGATGTTCCGCTTCAACAATCCTGACGCCCTGTTGGTGCTTTTGCTGGTCAGTGCAGCCTATTGCGTGCAACGAGCATGCGAAAACCACAGCAGCCGTTGGTGGTTGCCACTGGCCGGCGCCGCCGTCGGTTTCGCGTTCTTGGCGAAGATGGCACAAGCGTTCCTGGTGCTGCCGGGGTTTGCGTTGACGTATCTGATCACCGCCCACGCACCGCTGCGAACCAGAATGTGGCGCGCACTCGCGGGTCTGGCAGCGATGTTGGTGTCGGCCGGCTGGTATCTCGCTGTTGTCACGCTCTGGCCGGCTGACCGGCGGCCCTACATCGGGGGCTCACAACACAACAGCGTTCTCGAATTAGCCTTGGGCTACAACGGCTTCGGCAGGCTGACCGGTGACGAGCCCGGTGGGTTGGGAAATCCGAACCACGATGCCGGCTGGGGCCGGCTGTTCGACCGCGGCATGGGCGCCGAGATCGCGTGGCTGATTCCCGCGGCACTGGTCTGCCTCGTCGCGGCGCTGGTGATCATCCGCCGGGAGCCGCGTACCGATCCCCTGCGCGGGGCCGGAATGCTCTGGGGCAGTTGGCTGTTCATCACCGGAGCAGTCATCTCCTACTCGCACGGCATCATTCACCCGTACTACACGGTGGCGCTGGCACCCGCGGTCGCCGCGTGCATCGGTGTGGGCGCGCCGCTGCTGTGGCGTCGACGCGCCGACATCCGGGCCGCCACTGCACTTTCCGGCGCGGTTCTCGTCACGGCGGTGCTTGCCTGCGTGCTGCTCGGCCGCGATCCGACGTGGCTCTCGTGGCTGAGGGCGGTCGTCGCGATCGCCGGTGTCGGCGCGGCTGCGCTAATCCTGGTGGCGGGGCGTCTGCCCGATGCGGTCACCCGCGTGGTCGCCGTCGTCGCGCTGGTGGCCTGCCTTGCCGGACCTGCGGCGTACGCGGTCGCCACCGCCGCGGCACCGCACCGCGGCGCCATCCCCGGCGTCGGCCCGTCGCAGGGCTTCGGGGGGCCTTTCGATGCACCCGACGTGTCACCCGCGTTGGTCGATGCGCTGAATCGCGACGCCGACCGCTACACGTGGGCCGCCGCGACCGTAGGCTCGACGAACGCCGCCGGGTATCAGTTGGCCGCCCGCACGCCCGTGATGGCGATCGGGGGCTTCAACGGCACTGACCCGTCTCCGACGCGCGAGCAGTTCGAGACGCTGGTCAGCGAGCACAGGATTCACTACTTCGTCGAGGCGAAGACGCGCGGCCCGATGCGTGGCGGGGCCAGTGGGCCCGCCCGCGACATCGCCACCTGGGTCAAAGAGCACTTTCCAGCGCGAGTAGTCGACGGTGTCACCGTCTACGAGCTTTCGTAACGGCGTATGTGACACCTTCACACAAGGCTCGATGCCGCCATCCACCGCTTGAGCGCCCAACTTGGATGTTTGATGGTTCATAGCTGACCCATAGCTTGGGCCAACGACCTACCCACCCTCGCGGACGACGATGACCGTCATGACAGACATCGCCCTGCCCTTGGACGCCGGCATCCGCAATCGGCCCAACGCCGCCACGCTGGCCCGCGAACAGGGGGTGCCCGTCCTCGATGTGGTGGTGCCCGTCTACAACGAGGAGGCCGATCTGGCGAGTTCGGTGCGCCGGCTGCACCGCTACCTGTGCCACGAGTTCCCGTTTAGTTCCCGGATCACGATCGCGGACAACGCGAGTACCGATGCCACTCCCGAAATCGCCGCACGGCTCGCGGCCGAACTGCCTGACGTGCGCACGGTACGGCTCGACCAGAAGGGCCGCGGCCGCGCGCTGCAGGCGGTGTGGTCGACGTCGGACGCTCCCGTCCTGGCCTACATGGACGTCGATCTGTCGACCGACCTCGCGGCGCTGGCGCCGCTGGTTGCGCCGCTGATCTCAGGTCATTCGGACCTGGCCATCGGAACACGTCTGGCCCGCGGGTCGCGAGTGGTTCGCGGTGCCAAGCGGGAGGTGATCTCTCGCTGCTACAACCTGCTGCTGAAGTCGACGTTGGCCGTCGGCTTCTCCGACGCGCAGTGTGGATTCAAAGCCATTCGCGCGGACGTCGCCCAACCGCTTCTGCCACACGTCGCAGACACCGGGTGGTTCTTCGACACCGAGCTGCTCGTGCTCGCCCAGCGCAGCGGACTGCGCATCCACGAGGTACCGGTGGATTGGGTCGACGACCCGGACAGCCGAGTCGACATCGTCGCCACTGCCCGCGCCGACCTCAGTGGCATCGCACGGCTTCTGAAAGGCTTTGCCACCGGCGCGATTCCGGTGCAGACACTGGCGGCGCAACTTGGCTCGTCGCGGGTTTCGGCCGCGCCGCGCTCGCTGCTTCGCCAGGGGGTCCGGTTCGCCGCGGTCGGTGTGACATCGACGATCGCCTATCTGTTGTTGTTCCTCGCGCTGCACCCTGCGGTCGGCGGGCAAACCGCCAACTTGCTGGCCCTGCTGGTGACCGCGATCGCCAACACCGCCGCCAACCGGCGATTCACGTTCGGCGTGCACGGTGCCGCCCGGGTGCTACGCCATCAGGTCGAGGGACTGATCGTCTTCGGCATCGCCCTCGCCGTCACCAGCGGCTCACTGGCCGCGCTGCACTCGATCGTCAGCCAACCGCATCGGGGGGTCGAACTCGCCGTCCTGGTGGGTGCCAACCTGCTTGCCACCGCGGTTCGCTTCGTCCTGTTGCGGGGATGGGTGTTTCACCCTCGCCGCACCCACTAACGAGGAAACCGATGACTCTGCTCGACGACCGCATGGCCGTGGCCGCGCCGGCGATTGTCCCGACGCGCCGACGCTGGCAGCGTCCGGCATTGTTCGCACTGCTCGCGGGCACCGCCGTTCTGTACCTGTGGGCGCTGGGATCAACCGGCTTTGCCAACGACTACTACGCCGCAGCAGTCCAGGCCGGCACCCAGAGTTGGAAGGCCTGGCTGTTCGGCTCCCTCGACTCCGGCAACGCCATCACCGTCGACAAGCCTCCGGCCGCCTTCTGGGTCATGGGCGCCTCAGCCAGACTGTTGGGCTTCAGCGCGTTCTCCATCCTGCTGCCACAGGCGTTGATGGGCGTCGGCGCCGTGGCGCTCACGCACGCCGCGGTGCGCCGGTGCAGCGGCGACGCCGCCGGGCTCATCGCCGGTGCGGTCCTGGCGCTCACGCCCGTCGCCACGGTGATGTTCCGCTACGACCAGCCCGACGCGCTTCTGGTGCTGCTGTTGACAGCCGCGGGATATTTCATGGTGCGTGCGGTGGAGTCGGGGGCCACTCGCTGGATCGCGCTGGCGGGAGCGGTCATCGGCGTCGCGTTCCTGACGAAGATGCTGCAGGCAGGTTTGGTAGTACCGGGCTTCGCGTTGGCATTTTTGGTCGCAGCGCCGGGAACCGTGTGGAAGCGGTTGTGGCAGTTACTGATCGGCGCGGTGGCCATGGTCGCATCGACGGGCCCGTATGTCGCACTGGTCAGCCTGTGGCCAGCCGACTCGCGGCCGTACATCGGCGGCTCGACGGACAACAGCCTGCTACAACTCGCGCTCGGTTACAACGGTGTGCAACGTGTGGCGGGCGGCGAGGGAATGCCCGGTGGCGGCAGCCCGATGTTCGGCGGCGCTGCGGGAATCGGCAGACTGTTCGGCTCGTCGATGGGCACCGAGATCTCGTGGCTGCTGCCCGCTGCGCTGATCGGACTGGTCGCCGGCGTCTGGTTCACCGCACACACACCGCGGACGGATCGAGTGCGTGCCAATCTGCTGCTTTGGGGATCCTGGTTGTTGGTCGGCGGCGCAGTGTTCTCGTTCATGCACGGCGTGATTCATCCCTACTACACCGTCGCTCTCGCGCCCGCCATCGCCGCGATCATCGGCATCTCGGTGCGACAACTATGGCGTGGTCGCGAATTCGTCAGTTGCCGAGTGGTTTTGGCCGCAATGTCGGCAGCGACGGGTGTGTGGTCGTTCATTCTGCTCGACCGCACGCCGGATTGGCTTCCAGCACTGCGCTGGACCGTTCTCGTCGGGTCCATCGCGGCCGCAGCAGTGATCGCCGTCGGCGCGGACCGGTTGGGCAGAGCCACTGCCGCCGTCGTAGCAGCGGCGCTGTTGTTCGGTGCCGGTGCACCCGCTGCCTACGCAATCGACACCGTCGGCCGTACGCACAGCGGGCCTATGCCGACGTCAGGCCCGGTCAGTGCCGCCTTCGGCCCGGGCCGGGCCGCGGGTGGCGGTGGTCAGGACAACCCACGGCTCAAGGCGCTGCTCGAGAACAGCCAAAGCCGTTGGGCTGCAGCGACAGTCAGTGCAATGGGTGCGGCCCCGCTCGAACTGGAGACGGGGGCGTCGATCATGGCGATCGGCGGGTTCACCGGCTCCGACGGTTCACCGACCCTGGAGCAGTTCCGGGCCTATGTCGCCGATCACCAGATCGACTATTTCATCGCCGGCGACAGGGGCGGTCCCCCCCGCGGTCGTGCAGGAGCGGCCAGCGAGATCACGACCTGGGTTCAACAGCACTTCACCGCAATGGATGTCGGCGGAACCACGGTGTACGACCTACGTACCCCCTAGCGCGTGAATGGCTACCTACATCGGGGCATTCGCCGGCACGAAAACGCCCGTGGAGTCGGACTGGTCTTCGGCTCGGATCACATGCACCACCGCGTTGATCAGCGCCAGGTGCGTCAGCGCCTGCGGGAAGTTCCCCATGTGCCGGCCAGTGCGCGGGTCGATCTCCTCCGCGTACAGGTGCAGTGGGCTGGCCATCGACAGCAACCGCTCACACAGGCGTTTGGCGCGGGCCAGCTCACCGATCTCCACCAGCGCGGACACCAGCCAGAACGAGCAGATCGTGAACGCGCCTTCCTCACCGGAGAGCCCGTCGTCGGTCTGCTCGACCCGATAGCGCAACACCAGCCCGTCGCGCGTCAGGTCGTCCGCGATGGCCAATACCGTGTTGCGCACCCGCGCGTCGTCGGGCGGCAGAAACCGGGTCAGCGGCACCAGCAGCAGCGAGGCGTCCAATGCGTCGCTGCCGTAGCGCTGGGTGAACACACCGCGCGAATCCAGGCCGTTGGCAAGGATATCGGCCTTGATCTCTTCGGCGACCGCGCGCCACTGCTGGGCGCAGCCGCGCTCCCCTTCCAGTTCCGCGAGCTTGGCCCCGCGGTCCAACGCCACCCAGCACATCACCTTCGATGATGTGAAGTGCTGCGGTTCACCGCGCACCTCCCAGATGCCGCGGTCGGGCTCGCGCCAATGCTCGATCGCTTCCTCGACTTGATTCTTCAGCACCGGCCACAGCGCGTCGGAGATCTGGTCGCGGGACTTGGCATGCAGATACACCGAATCCAGCATTGCGCCCCAAATGTCATGCTGGCTCTGGTTGTACGCATCGTTACCTACCCGCACCGGCCGGGCGCCGTCGTAGCCGGACAGGTGATGCAATTCGTGCTCGTCGAGAAGCCGCTCGCCGCCGACCCCGTACATCGGTTGCAGCGGTTGCGGCTCGCCGTCGTTGGCGCCCGACACCTCGGCGATGAACGAGAAGAAGTCGTCGGCCTCGCGATCGAGGCCCAGCGTGTACAGGCCCCACAACGCGAACGTCGAGTCGCGCACCCAGGCGTACCGGTAGTCCCAGTTGCGTTCTCCCTGAGGCGTTTCCGGCAGCGAGGTCGTAGGCGCGGCCAGCAGCGCACCGGTCGGCGCATACGTCAAGCCCTTGAGCGTCAGCGCGCTTCGCTGAATGTACGACCGCCAGGGATGGTCGGGAAAGTCACCGATGTTGATCCACTGGCGCCAGAATTCCGTGGTATTCCACATCTTTTCGGCCGCTTCATCGTAGGTCTGCGGCGCCGGGTAACGGGACCAGCTCAACGCGACAAAGACGTTGCTGCCTTCGGTCAATCGCGTCCGTGCGCGGGCCTCGCGGCCCTCCAAGCCGATGCGAAGGTCGCTCGTCAGCGTGAGTTTCGGGTGCTGTTCCGGTTTCGTCCTGGCCTGCGCGACGGCCTGACCGTAGGCCGGACCAGAGAACTCCCAGGTCGCGCCGCCGCCCTGGTAGTCGAACGACGGGGCGCAGCTCATCACCAGTTCGACGGTCCCGCTCACACACCGCACGGTGCGAAGCAGCATGTGCTCGGGCTCCCAGTCCATCGGCGTGCGCCGGTGCGTGCGCGAGCGCATCCCGAAGTCCTCCCACGGGCCCAGCACCAGCGCGTCGCGCACGATCAACCATCCGGTGTGCGTCTGCCACGTCGTTTCCAGGATCAGGCTGCCCGGCAGGTACCGACGCGCGGCGGGCACGGAGACACCGTACGGCGACAAGCGGAAGTGACCCGCGGACCGGTCCAAGATCGCGCCGAACACACTGGGCGAATCGGGACGCGGCACGCACATCCACTCGACGGCCCCGCTCGACGACATCAGGCAGGTGTTCTCGCAGTCGGACAAGAAGCCGTAGTCGGCAATCGGCGGAAACGGGTTACGGCTCGGCGACCGGCTGTCGACGTAGAGCACCGGCCCGGTCACCGCGAGCGGCGGGCCGCCGTTCGTCGACTCCGGGGTGAGCACCATCTGCACATCATCGCCACCGCCGCCGCGCGGCGTCTAGACCGGATCAGACGTGCTGGACGTAATCGTGTGTCCCGGCGGCGGTGCGCAGTTGATGACGCCCACGCCCGACAGACCGAATGGTGCCGTTGAGGAATTCCTCGAACTCCGCGAGCTTGCTGTCGACGTAGATGTCGCATTCGCCGCGCAACCTGTCCGCCTCGGCGTGCGCCGCGTCGATCATGCGGGCCGATTCCGCTGTCGCCGACTGCACGACCTCGGTTTGCGACACCAGTCGTTGCTGCTCTTTGATGCCTTCCTGGACGGCCTTCTCGTAGGAGACGTTGCCGTTCTCGATCAGCCGATCGGCTTCGCTCTTGGCTCGCGTGGTCATGACTTCGTATTCGCGCCGGGCCGTCGAAGTGATCCGGTTGGCCTCGTCCTGGGCGCCGCTGACCATCTGTTCGCAATGTCCTCGCGCCTCGGCGACCATCCGGTCGGCCTGCGACTTGGCGTCGGAGAGAAGGCGATCCGCCTCGGTGCGGGCATGGTCGAGGACGGAGTCGGCTTCTGCGGTGGCAGTGCTGACCATCGACTCGGAATGGTCTTTGGCCTCGCGCAGCATCGTGTCGCGTGCGTCGAGCACGTCCTGGGCGTCGTCGAGTTCGCCGGGGATCGCGTCCTTGATGTCGTCGATCAACTCGAGAACGTCCCCTCGCGGCACCACGCAGCCCGCGGTCATCGGCACACCGCGCGCCTCTTCGACGATTGCGCTCAGTTCGTCGAGCGCTTCAAAAACTCGGTACACGGCGCCACCCTCCAGGCAGTAGTCGTTGCGACCAGTGTGCCTGGTGTTACGCGTGTGACTGGGGAGGTTTGCCCGGTGTGTCGCTATCTCAATGCGTCCTGGATCGCGTCGCGCGCCCTGTCCAGCATCGATGCGAACGGTCCGACCGCGAAGTTCACGGCCGCGGACTCGACGCCTGGATGCGGTCGGGTAGGTGCGATCGCCTCGGCCGCCCGAACGGCAGCAGCCAGCCGCTTGAGGTCGTCGGCATCGAGTTCGCGCTGCAGCTTGTTGAACTCCTCGGCCTCTTCGCGCTCGGCGTGGTCGACGACGGCCTGCTGAAACTTGGCGAGCTCGTCGAGAAACTCTTTCGCGCCGATATCCATCTTTTCCAGCTCTTGGAGCTGCTGTTTGGCCGCGTGCTCCTCGGCGAGGCGGGCGTCGACGATCTCGTCACCGGCGTCCATTTCGTGTCGGGCGCGGGGATGGACCACCATTTCCTCGGCGGTCTCGTGCACGGCGAGCAGCTGGCGCAGATCGACGAATGCCTTCTCGCGTGCCTTCGTATCCGACGCGTGCAACACCTCGTCGAACATGTCCTTGATGAGGTTGTGCTGGCCCTTTAGGAACTTGACTACGTCGTCTTGCGACTGCACAAATGTTTCGACCACAGCGATAACCTCCGTGAATTTCTCCAGAATGGTGAGGGCGCTGATGGGCTGTGCGCCAACCGAAGTCGTACCCGCTGACGGCGGCCGCTAATCCTTCAGCTTGGTGGCCAACCGGCGGTTCACCGGGCCGGGCAGCAGGTCGGAGACGTCGCCGCCGAGGCCGGCGACCTCTTTGGCCAGCGATGACGACACGAACGAATACTGCGGCGTGGTGGCGACGAAGAACGTGTCGACGCCCGCGATGTGCTTGTTCATCTGCGCCATCTGCAGCTCGTATTCGAAGTCCGTGCCGGTGCGCAGGCCCTTGACTATCGCGGTGAAGCCGCGGGACTTGGCGAAGTCGACGACGAGGCCCTGCCCAGACTCAGCGCGCACATTCGGCAGGTGCTCAGTGGATTCCTCGATCATCGCGATGCGCTCGTCGACTGTGAACATGCCCGCCTTTTGCGGGTTGACAAGTACCGCGACGACGAGTTCGTCGAATTGGGCGGCAGCACGCTCGAACACGTCGATATGCCCGAGCGTCACCGGGTCGAAGGAGCCCGGGCAGACCGCGCCGCTCATGGGCCACGACGCTATCAGCCCTTACCGGAACTCGGCGATCTCCAGACGGGTGTCGCCATAGCGGCGCGGCGGCCACGTCTGAAACCTGTCCGGCCAGGTCAGCGGCGGCGTCGTCGCACGGCGTTCCACCGCCACGACGGTGCCCGCGGCGGTCCAGCCCGCGAAGGCCAGGGCACCCAGCATCGCGTTCACCTCATCGACGGACATGTCGTAGGGCGGGTCGGCGAGTATCAGGTCGACGGGGTTCCCGCCGGCCGCGAGCACCGACGCCACTTGTCGCGCGACGACGGTCGCGCCGGCCAGCCCGAGCGACGCGACGTTGCGTTCGATCACCTCTGCGTTGCGGAGGCTGGACTCCACGAACAATGCCCGGGCGGCGCCTCGTGACAATGCCTCGATGCCCAGCGCGCCGGATCCCGCGTACAGGTCGAGCACGGCCATCCCGGTGAGGTCGAGGCGCGCTGCGAGGGTGTTGAACAGCGCCTCGCGCACCCGATCGCTGGTGGGTCGGGCGCCCCGGGGCGGGACGGCGATGCGGCGCCCGCCGACGCGGCCCGCGATGACCCGGGTCAGCTGATCACCATCAACAGGTCGCCACCCTCGACTTGCGCGGTGTCCGCCACCGCCACCCGGGCGACCGCACCGGCCTTGGGCGCGGTGATCGCGGCCTCCATCTTCATCGCCTCGATCGTCGCGACGGTGTCCCCGGTGTTCACCTCGTCGCCTTCGGTGACGGCGACCGTGACGACGCCCGCGAACGGCGCGGCGATCTGGTCGGCGTTGGTCCGGTCGGCTTTCTCGGCGGCGATCACGGTGCTGGCGATGCTGCGGTCACGGACCAGCACCGGTCGCAGCTGGCCGTTGAGAATGCACATCACCGTGCGCATTCCGCGTTCGTCGGCGTCGGAGATGGCCTCGAGGCCGATCAGCAGCTCGACACCGCGCTCCAGCCGCACCCGATGTTCGTCGCCCTGACGCAAGCCGTAGAAGAACTGGTTGGCCGACAGCCGCGAGGTGTCGCCGAACTGTTCGCGGTGGTCTTCGAATTCCTTTGTGGGACCGGCAAACAGCAACCTGTTCAGGGTCGACCGCCGCGTTGTACCAGCGGCCGCGAGAGCCTTTTCGTCGTCGGCAGACAAGTCGGCTTGCGGCTTCGCGGGCGGACGGCCGGCGAGCGCCTTGGTGCGCAGTGGCTCCGGCCAGCCACCCGGCGGGTCGCCCAGCTCGCCACGCAAGAACCCGATCACCGAATCGGGGATGTCGAAACGCGCTGGGTCCGATGCGAATTCGTCGGCACTGACACCCGCGCCGACCAGTGCCAGGGCCAAATCACCGACGACTTTCGACGACGGCGTCACCTTGACCAGGCGACCGAGAATCCGGTCCGCCGCCGCGTAGCTGGTCTCGATCTCCTCGAAGCGGTCACCGAGCCCAAGTGCGATCGCCTGCTGCCGCAGATTCGACAGCTGACCGCCAGGGATCTCGTGGCTGTACACCCGGCCGGTCGGAGAAGGAGGACCGGAAGCCGCAACATCGAAGGGCGCGTACACCTTTCGTAGCGCCTCCCAGTACGGCTCGAGCTCACAGATCGCTGACAGCGACAGCCCAGTGTCGTGTTCGGTGTGCGCGGCGGCGGCGACGATTGCCGACAGGGCGGGCTGGCTGGTTGTCCCGGCCAGTGGTGCAGCCGCACCGTCGACCGCGTTCGCGCCCGCATGCCAGGCAGCGAGATACGTGGCAAGTTGGCCGCCGGGGGTGTCGTGGGTGTGCACATGCACCGGAAGGTCGAACCGGCTGCGCAACGCGCTCACCAACGTCGTCGCGGCCTGGGGACGAAGTAACCCTGCCATGTCCTTGATCGCCAGCACGTGCGCGCCGGCGTCGACGATCTGCTCGGCCAGCTTGAGGTAGTAGTCGAGCGTGTAGAGGTTCTCGGCGGGGTCGGAAAGGTCGCCGGTGTAGCTCATCGCGACTTCCGCGATGGCGGTTCCGGTTTCGCGAACGGCATCGATCGCGGGACGCATCGACTCCACGTTGTTCAGCGCGTCGAAGATGCGGTAGATATCGATTCCGGTAGCAGTGGCTTCCTCGACGAACGCCCGCGTGACGGTCTCCGGATACGGCGTGTAACCCACGGTGTTTCGGCCGCGCAGCAGCATCTGCAGGCAGATGTTGGGGATGGCTTCGCGCAGCGCAGCCAGCCGCTCCCATGGGTCTTCTTTCAAGAACCGCAGCGCCACATCGTAGGTAGCGCCGCCCCAGCACTCGATCGACAAGAGCGCAGGGGTCATTCGCGCGACATATGGCGCGACCATGAGCAGGCCGTTGGTCCGCAGCCGGGTGGCCAGCAGCGATTGGTGCGCGTCGCGGAACGTCGTCTCCGTGACCCCCACGGCTGCAGCATCTTTCATCCATCGCGAGAACCCGCCCGGACCCAGCTGCGTCAAGCGTTGTTTGGAGCCGGGCGGCGGCGCCGACGCGAGGTCCACCGACGGCAGCTTGTCCTGCGGATAGACCGTCGACGGGCGCGGCCCATGCGGCTGGTTCACGGTGACATCGGCCAGATAGTTCAGGATCTTGGTGCCGCGGTCGGCCGGAGTCCGTGCGGTCAGCAACCACGGGCGCTCGTCGATGAACGAGGTGTTGATCCGCCCGGCGCGGAAGTCCGAATCAGTCACCACCGCAAGCAGAAACGGGATGTTGGTCGACACGCCGCGGATGCGGAACT
The DNA here is from genome assembly GCA_036558625.1 of Mycobacterium sp. Classification (GTDB taxonomy): domain Bacteria; phylum Actinomycetota; class Actinomycetes; order Mycobacteriales; family Mycobacteriaceae; genus Mycobacterium. Next base: position 22,330 of record DATBFF010000063.1, read on the forward strand.
CGGCGAGCGCACGACGGGCGCGGGTGACGGCCTCGGAGAAGTCGCGCCCACGGCACGTCAGCTTGACCAGCATCGAGTCGAAGTGCGCCCCGACCTCGGCGCCCAGGTTCGTCGCACCGTCGAGACGGACACCCGCCCCGCCGGTCGAGCGGTATCCGGTGATGCGGCCGGTGTCAGGCCGGAAGCCGTTGGCGGGATCCTCGGTGGTGATCCGGCACTGCATCGCCGCCCCGCGAATCCGCAACGTATCCTGTTGCAGCCCAAGGTCCTCCAGTGACTCGCCATCGGCGATGCGCATCTGACTGGCGACGAGGTCGACGTCGGTGATCTCCTCGGTGACGGTGTGCTCGACCTGGATGCGGGGATTCATCTCGATGAAGACGTGGTCACCGCGTTCGTCGAGCAGGAACTCGACCGTGCCCGCGTAGGCGTAGTCGATGCGGCGCGCGAAGGCGACCGCGTCGTTGCAAATTTGTGTGCGCAGTTCCTCGGGCAGGTTGGGTGCCGGGGCGAGTTCGATCACCTTCTGGTGCCGGCGCTGCACGCTGCAGTCGCGCTCGAATAGGTGCATGACGTTGCCGTGAGTGTCGGCGAGGATTTGCACCTCGATGTGGCGCGGATTGAGCACGGCCTCTTCGAGATACACGTTGGGGTCGCCGAACGCCGACTCTGCTTCGCGGCTCGCAGCCTCAATGGCCTCCGGCAGTGCACCAGGGCCGCTCACCCGGCGCATCCCGCGGCCGCCGCCGCCGGAGACCGCCTTGACGAACAGGGGGAAAGCCATGGCGGCAGCGGCCTCGACGAGTTCGTCGACCGACGTCGACGGCGCCGACGAATTCAGTACCGGCAGTCCTGCTTCGCGCGCGGTGGCGATGGCTCGGGCCTTGTTGCCGGTCAACTCAAGGATGCGCGCTCCCGGGCCTATGAACTTGATACCCGCCGCGGTGCACGCGGCAGCGAGTTCGGGATTCTCCGACAAGAAGCCGTATCCCGGGTAGATCGCATCCGCGCCCGATCTCCGTGCGGTCGCGACGATTTCGTCGACCGACAGGTACGCGCGTACCGGGTGGCCCTCCTCGCCGATCTGGTACGACTCGTCGGCCTTGAGCCGATGAACCGAATTGCGGTCCTCGTACGGATACACCGCGACGGTGGTGATGCCCAGTTCGTAGGCCGCCCGGAAAGCACGGATCGCGATTTCGCCGCGGTTGGCGACCAGAACTTTGGAGATCACTAGATCAGAGTCGACCAGTAGTACCAGAAGTGCACGAGGATCAGCAGAATCAGCGCTACGAACCACAGCGTCACCAGCGACCAGCGCCAGCGGTACAACCCTCTTGCGACTGCATTGGTACGCAATGGCTGCAACGCGATCGAGGCCGTCACCACGAACAGCGGGATCGTCATGGCCCACACCACCATGCAGTACGGGCACAGCGCGCCGATGCGGTAGATGCTCTGGTAGATGAGCCAGTGCACAAAGCCGGCACCGAGCAGCGCGCCGGCTGCCAGGCCGAGCCAGTGCCAGCGCGGCAACCTCACCCTGCCGACCGCGAGCACGCCGGTGACGACGACGATGGTGAACGCGACGATCCCGATCATCGGGTTGGGGAACCCCAACACCGACGCCTGCGGTGTCGCCATCACCGACCCGCACGAGAGGACCGGGTTGATGTTGCACGACGGCACGAACGACGGATTTTCCAGCAGCCGGATCTTTTCGATCGTCAGCGTGAACGACGCCGCCAGCCCGACCACGCCCGCGATCAGCACCCACCAGGCACTGGGCGGTCGCACTACGACCGTGGTGGCGGACGGCTCGGCCGGACCTTCGGCAGTCGGGGCCGAGTGAGCCGCGGCGACGGTCATGGCGACGCGGGCGCCGGAGCGGGTGCCGGGGCGGGCGGTGCCGGCGGGACGGCCGTCAATCCGGGAACGGGTCCGGTGATCTTGGTGACGGCGTCGACGAGCTGCTGCGGAGTCGTGGTGTCCTCGAACGGGAAGTCCTGCCCGTTGATCCGGATCGTGGGCGTGGCGTGGATGCCGGTGGCCTCCAGCATGCCCTCCGCCTGCTTGGTGTACTTGCCGTTGTTGATGCACTTGGACAAGCTCTCGCTGGCCAACCCGGACAGCCGCGCCTTCTCGATCAGATCTTTGTTCGACGGATAACTGGACGCCCCTTCGGTCGGCTGTTCCTTGAACAACGCGTCGTGGAACCGCTGGAACGCTTCCTTGTTCGGTGAGGTGTCGGCTTCGGCGACGCAGTACGCCGCGTTCGCGGCTCGGGTCGAGTAGCCGTTGGGGCCGCGGTCCACCAGCGAAACCATGTAGTAGTCGGCCTGCACGGCGCCGGTGCCGATCAGCTGACGCACTGTCGGGCCCATCGTCTTCTCGAAGCTGCCGCAGTGCGGGCAGAGGAAATCCTCGTACATCGACAGCACGACCTTGGGCTTGCCCGATTGGTCTTTGACGAGCTTGTCCGGCGCCGACACGGTGACGGCCTGCCCGATGCTCGAGTTGTGTTCCCACGGCTTGACGATCAGCAGCACCATGCCGACGGCGAAGATGACGACGACGAGGGTCAGCCCCGCCTGGATCAGCCGGTTACGTCGGCGGTCCGCCGCCTTGAGGTCATACCGTTTGGTTTTGTTCGCCACGGTGGTCAGACTACCGGCGCTGTCGAAAGCCTCAGACGTAGCAGAGGTGGGCACGCAGCGCCGAGCTGATTTCGTCCATCGCGAGCGCACTGGCACCGCCCAGCGGCGCGAAGTTGCAGAAGGCGTGGATGAGCGAGGACAGGCGCCGGCTGTCGACCGGTACCCCGGCGGCGCGCATCCGGTCGGCGTAGACCTCGCCCTCGTCGCGCAGCGGGTCGAAGCCCGCCGTGATGAGCAGGGCGGGCGCCAGTCCCGAGAGGTCGTTGGCGAGCAGCGGCGACACCCGAGGATCGGTGACGTCTACGCCCGAGCCACCCAGGTATTGGTTTCCGCAAAACTCCATGTCGTGTCTGGTGAGAAAGAAGCCGTCCGCGAACAGCTCATGCGACCTGTGCGTGCCCGCGAGATCGGTGATCGGGTACAGCAGCAGCTGGAACGCGGGCGGTGTGCCGTCGTCACGGCCGAGGCGTGCGACGACGGTCGCCAAATTCCCGCCGGCGCTGTCCCCGCCGACCGCGACGGCCCCCGGGCGGGTACCCAGCTCGGCGCCGTGCTCCAGCGCCCACCGGAAGGCCGCGTACGCGTCGTCGAGTCCTGCGGGGGCGGGGTGCTCTGGTGCCAGGCGGTAGTCGATCGACAGGACGTGGATGCCTGCGCCCCGACACAGCGTCCGGCACACATTGTCGTGGCTGTCGAGATCACCGACGACCCACCCGCCGCCGTGGATGTACATCAACAGCGGGCCGACCTCAATGTTGTCGGGCTGGTAGTGCCGGGCACCGATGTCACCGGCCGGCCCGGGAATCGACAGTTCGGTGACCGCCGCGACGGGCACCGGGCTGCCACCGAGCGCGTCCGCGGTCAGACGCACCCGCTTACGCGAGTACTCGACGTCGTCGCGCGCGGTCAGGTTCGCCTCGCCGGTCATCCTCAGCGACGCCAGCGTGAGTTGCAATGTCGGGTCGAGCGTGTTGCCGTCGATCGTGACCGGCCGGGTCATCAGCCGTTTGACGGCGTCGGGGACCGCCGGCATGACGGCGGAGCTGGCTTTACTGGCTGCGCTGACGGCGGCGGCGCGCCATCTCTGCAGTCGCGGATCCCTTGACGTGGTGCTGTCGGTCACAACCGTCGACCGTAATCGCTTTCAGGGTGCGCTGGCAGACTTGGCGCCATGACCGCTCCTTTGATCACGCTCAACGACGGCAACGCCATCCCCAGCGTGGGTCTCGGCGTGTGGCAGACACCGCCGGAGGCGACCGAAGAGGCCGTCGGCGCCGCGCTCGCTGCGGGATATCGCCACATCGACACGGCCGCCGGATATTTCAACGAGCGCGAGGTCGGCCGGGCGATTGCGAACTCGGGCGTCCCGCGCGAGGACATCTTCGTCGTCACGAAGCTGTGGAACGCCGACCAGGGCTACGACACCACGATGAAAGCGTTCGAGAAGAGTGCCCACCTGCTGGGCGTCGACGGCGAGGACGGCTACCTCGACCTGTACCTGATCCACTGGCCGATGCCCGCGATGGGCGAGTTCGTCGACACCTGGCGAGCGTTCACCGCGCTGCGCGACCTCGGCCACATCCGCTCGATCGGCGTGTCGAACTTCGCCCCGGAGCATCTCAACACGCTGATCGACGCCAGCGGCATCGTGCCGGTGGTCAACCAGATCGAGCTGCACCCGCTGCTGACCCAGCTTGAGCTGCGGGAAGTGCATCGCAACCTGGGAATCGCGACGGAGGCCTGGAGCCCGCTGGGCCAAGGCCGACTGCTCGATCACCCGACGATCACGGCCGTGGCCGAGGCGTATGGCAAGACCGCGGCGCAGGTGATTATTCGCTGGCATTTGCAGATCGGTAACATCGTCATCCCCAAGTCGGTGAACCCCGAGCGGATTGCGAGCAACTTCGACGTGTTCGACTTCGAGTTGAGCGAGGACGACGTCACGTCGATTTCTTCGCTCGACAACGGCACCCGCCTGGGACCCGACCCCCGCACCTTCAATTTCACGGGCAGGTGAGATGACGCCGACCATCACGCTCAATGACGAC
>DATBFF010000064.1:0-4819 GCA_036558625.1 Mycobacterium sp.
GTCGCCGCGGACCACCACCGCCACCCGGTAGGCATCCCCGACCAGCTCATGGTTGACCACTTCCGGGCCGGCGGCGCGTCCAATTCAACGCGCACATACACTGCGATACCCGCCTCGGCATACGCCTCGGGCTTCCACCGACGGTCCGCCGTCTTTGAGGACGCCGACACGATCTCGGCCACCGCCAGCACATCGCCGGCCTGCAACTGGCGCGGACCCGCATACACCGCCGACGCCCGCGCCACGACGACATCTGGCACCAGCAGCCCCGCCGGCACCGCGACACCCACTGCCTCGAGCACCTCCACCTCAGCCGGCGCGGCCGCCGCGAGCAGCGACCGAAGCCGCGCCGCGCCCAACTGGTGCGACACCGACGGCGGCGGGCTCACCAGCAGTGTCCCGTCCAGCAACTCGTGCCGCATCCCGTCCTCGGGCAGCGCATACAACTCATCCACCGTCCACGGCTGCGGGTGAACCGTCGCGACACTCATGCCCCTCACCACCGATCCTTCAGACCAGTGTCTCACCCGGCCCTTTCCGGTCCTCAAGGATTGAAGATGGCAGCAAAGCCCCCGGGGAGCAGGTCAGGGCAGCAAGAATGACGGGCGTCGTCTGTGGTTGCGGCGGCCACGAACGACGCCATGTCATAGATGATCACGGGACAGCGGGCCGAAGCCTTCGCCGCCAATAGCACGTCCACCGGCACGACGTGTCCCGATGTCATCGATCACTCGCCAGTCGCCAGGCCGGTCGCGATGAGCTCTCCGGCGGTCCGGCCATTGCCGGTTGCGCGTCGGAGCTCAGCTGGTCCGCACGCGGAACAGTGCCGAGCCGTGGGCGGGCAGCTGTTCGCGCAGCTGTCCGGAGCGGACGTGCCTGCCGACATGCTGCCAGACGTTGCGCGCCCAGACATTGCCGCCGATGCCGAGGTCCGCGAGGTTCGCGGTCACGCCTGCCGCGGTGTCGCCGAGGTTGAACAGGGCGACGACTGTCGAGCCGTCCGGAAGGGTCGCGGACCATACTTGTTGCGGCGTGGCGGTGGATATCGGTCGAGCCGGTACGCCGGCCTGGTCGATGGCGATGACCTCGTCGTTGGTGAGCAGGCGCTTGCCGTAGGGGTCGAGTCCGGTGATGTCGTCGCCGATGAACAGCGGCGCCGCTTCGATCGCCCACAGCGTCATGTAGGTCTGCCGCTCGGCGTCGGTGATGCCGTCCATCTGCCCGTTGCCGACGTCGAGGGAGTCCAGGTCGTTCCAGCCGCCGGGGCCGGCGTCGGAGGTCCAGGCGGGTGCTTCGCGGAAGCGCTGCACGATCGAGTTCTTGGTTGTCGACGGCGCCCATTGCACCAGGGTGTTGCAGTAGCACTCGACGTCGATGGAGATCCGCCAGCCGTTGGACCAGCGTTGCCAGGTGGCGACGTCGTCGTGGTTCAGCGCCCAGGACAGCTCGAAGTGGATGGCCCGGCCGCTGCCCGCGAGTGCGGTCGCCCAGGCGCGGACGTCGCTGCTGTTGTCGTAGTTGGACCCGTCGTTGTCGCGCTCGGAGCCGGGGCCGACGCCGTCCATCTTGAAGAAGTCGATGCCCCAGTCGGCGAACTCGTGGGCGATGGAGTCCAGGTAGTACTGCGCACACGGGTTGCTGAAGTCCAGCTTGTAGGAGCTGTCCCAGGCGTTGGTGGTGCGCAGATCGGCGTAGACGACGTCGTGGGTGGAACAACCGGGTGCGCCGTAGATCGGGAAGTCGCCGTTGTCGACGGCGCCCTTCTCGATCCCGACGGGCAGGTAGATGCCGACCTTGAGCCCTTCTTTGTGCAGCGTCTGGATCACCGGTTCGATGCCGTCGGGGAACCGCGCGGCGTCGACGGGGGGCCGCCCGTACCGGTCGTATTCCGGGGTCCAGTCCCATTTGCGCCACCAGCCGGCGTCGATGTTGATGTAGCTGTAGCCGTGCCTCTTGAGCGTCGCGGCCATCGCGGCGCCCTGCTGCAGGACGTGCGCGGCGGTCAGATAGCTGTAGGCCCCCCGGGGGTTGAGGCCGGGGTAGTTGCTCGATTGCATGCTCCAGCTGCTCCACCCCAGGTACGGCTTCGGGGCGTTCTGATGGACATACGCCATCACCTGTTGCGGGCTCGGATCGTGATAGATCACTCCCGGTGGCGTCGCGTGAGCGGCGGGGCCGGTCGCGACCGCACCGAGGATGGCAACTCCTAGTGCCCCGGCGGCGGCAAGACTGCGACGTAGTAGATGCGTGGGCATGCGAACCCTCTCCTCAACCGGCCGATGAGGCTGCGCGATGTCTGCTGAGCAGGCGTCACTGCAGGTTCTGGGTTGGGCACAGACCGTAGCCGAGTTTCTTTCTTATTGCAAGAAATGCGGGCCCGAAGGTCACAGGCCGCCGAGTACGTGTTGGAGTCCAACGACGGCGGCGCCGTGGGCCCAGTCGGTGAACGTGAGGGGGGCGGTGGTGACGTCGAGTATGCAGCGCTGGGTTTCCCGCGGCCCGGGTTCGAGTCGTTGCTGAATCGTTTGCTCGTAGGCGGGCAGGGCGACAAGGGGGGTGACGTCTTCGCCGGCCAGCACGATGCGATCGCTTTGCAGCGCGCCGGCGAAGGTGGCGACAAGATGGCCGAGTGCGCGTGCCGCATCGGTCACCCATCGGCTCGCGGCATAGCTGGGGTCGCGGACGAGTTCGTCGAAGCGCAGGGTTTCGCCGAGTTCGCGGGCCAGTCGCGCTTGGACGTCGTCGCGGTTGAGATAGGCGGCCACGCAGCCGCGATGACCGAGAGCGCATTCGGGCCCGCTGCGATCGAGCGGGGAATGGCTGAGCAGGTGGCCGTTGTCGATGAGTTGTTCCAGGACGCGGCCTTCGCGCACAACACCGAAGCCGAGTCCGGCGCCGACGGTGATCAATCCGAAGGTGGAGTGGGTCCGGCCGGCGCCGAACCAGAGTTGTTCGCGGGCCAGCGCCGTGACGTCGTTGCTGATCACCACCGGCGCCCGGGTGGCGGCTTCGAGCGGCCGGGCGAGATCGACGTCGCGCCATCCGAGAAATGTGCCTTCTTGGACGGTCGCGCGGTTGTTGACAACGCCACCGAGGGAGATGCCGACGCCATCGAGGGAGGGAGCGCGTTGACTGAGCCGCTGGATCAGCCCGGTCACGGTCTTGACCGTCGGAGCCAGCGGTACGACGCCGCCGACCGGTGCCGGCAGCCGAGCCCGGCCGGTGCCGAGCACCGTGCCGAACAGGTCGCAGGCCACGCCATAGGCGGTGGTGTCGGTGAGCTTGACGCCCACCACGTGCACCGCGCTGGGCACCGCGGCAAGAATCTGGCGGGGTCGACCCAGGCTCGGTTCGGCGTCCGCGCTTTCGGACACGATGCCCTGCTTGACCAGCGTGCGCGCGAGCCGCGACATGGACGCCTCGGACAGCCGCAATTGCGCGCCGAGGTGCCCCCGCGAGGCCGGCCCGTGCACGAGCAGATGCCGGGTCACGGCAAGGGCGTGCGGGGTCAGATGCGAGCGCGAGGACACGCGCGATCGCCGGGGCATGGCGGTTATTTTACGGGCCAGGATCTTGTCACTCGACAGTCGATGGTTTATTTTCTCCCTGACTGAAAGTTAGTCTGTCCGTTTTGCCCAGGAGTGGCGATGCCATCAGCTGCGCGGCGAGATATCAGGGGATCGGCTATCCGGCGACCCCGGGCGTGGCCGGCGCGAGTGTTGTTGAGCGCGGTGCTCACGGCGAGCCTGGCCGCGGGGTGCTCGGGCAACGACGGCAAGACGTCGATCACCTTCCTGCAGTTCAAGCCGGAGGCGCAGCAGTACTTCCGACAGCTGGTGGACGACTTCGAGAAGACGCACCCGAAGATCAGAATCGTGCTGGACAACCCCGCCGATTCGGAGACCGCGATGCGCACTCGGCTGGTCAAGAACGACCCGCCGGACGTGATGACGCTGAACGCGAACGGCACATTCGGAGAGTTCGCCAGCGCAAAGATCTTCAAGGACTTCAGCCGCGAGCCGGTGCTGAAGAACGTCAACCCGGCCTATCTGACGATTTTGCGGGGGTTGGGTCGCGGGGGCAACAGCGAGGTCAACGGGGTGCCGTTCGCCGCCAACGCGAGCGGACTGCTGTACAACGAGCAGTTGTTCGCGAAGTACCACGTCGCAGTCCCGCGGACCTTCGATCAGCTCATCGCGGCGGCGAAGACCTTCCAAGCCCATAAGATCACGCCGTTCTACGGCATGCTCAAGGACGCCTGGACGGCGCAGTCGCCGTTGGCGCCGCTGTCGGCGCAGCTGCAGCCGAAGAACTTTTTCATCGACCGGTTCCAGGGCAAGACGACCTTCGCGAAGGGCTGGGACAGCACGGCAACAGAGCTCGGTGAGCTGTACCAGTACACCCAGCCCGATCCGCTGTCCAAGGGATACAACGACGGCACCGCCGCGTTTGCGCGCGGCCAATCCGCGATGCTGCTGCTGGGCAGCTACGCGATTCCGCAGGTGCGCGCCAACAAGCCCAAGTTCACCGTCGGCAGCATGGCGCTGCCGGCGACCAACGACCCGGCCAAGACGACCCTGGTCAGCGGCGTGGACGTCGTGTTGACCGCCAGCCGACACGGCGCGCATCCCAAGGAGTCGGAGGAGCTTATCGACTACCTGATGCAGCGCAAAGTGATGGCCGACTACTGCAAGGCGCAGGTAGCCATACCCGCATTGAAGGGGCTGGTCAACAGCGATCCCGCCCTGGCCGGTGTGCAGCGCTACATCAACTCAGGACGCATCGTCGGGTTCACCGACCACCAGTTCATCGCGGCGAT
>DATBFF010000065.1:0-9503 GCA_036558625.1 Mycobacterium sp.
GGTGGGCGACGTCTACGCCTGCCCATTCGCCATCCACGACCGGTTCCTGGCCGGAAACATCGTGTCCGACGGTGGTTTTGACAACGTGTGGAAGAACGCGCCGCTGTTCCGTGAACTCCGGGAGCCGCAGTCGGCAGGTGCGTGCAGCAGCTGCGGCCATTACGACAGCTGCCGCGGCGGCTGCATGGCGGCGAAGTTCTTCACCGGCCTGCCGCTCGACGGACCCGATCCCGAATGCGTGCAAGGCTACGGCGAGCTGGCGCTGGTCGCCGACCGTGACGTGCCCCGTCCGAGCGGTGACCACTCGCGGCGCGGACCCGTCGCGCTGACGCTGACCCGGCGGCCTCCCGCCCGGTTGTGCAACGAGAGCCCGGTGTAGCCGATGGCGCAGTGGTTCGAAACGGTGGCGCTCGCCCAGCAGAAGGCGCGCAAGCGGTTGCCGAAACCGGTCTACTCCGCGCTGCGCGCGGCCAGCGAGAAGGGCATCACGGTCGCGGACAACGTTGAGGCCTTCAGCGAACTCGGCTTCGCCCCTCACGTAATCGGTACGACGGAGAAGCGCGAAATGTCGACGACCGTTCTCGGGCAAGAGATTTCGCTGCCCGTCGTGATATCGCCGACAGGTGTGCAGGCGGTGCACCCGGACGGCGAAATAGCGGTGGCGAAGGCCGCCGCCGCGCGCGGTACCGCAATGGGATTGTCGTCGTTCGCCAGCAAGCCGATCGAAGAAGTGATCGCCGTCAACGACAAGCTGTTTTTCCAGATCTACTGGCTCGGCGACCGCGAGGCCATCGCCCGACGCGTGGAACGCGCGCGCGAGGCCGGAGCGGTCGGGTTGATCTTGACCACGGACTGGAGTTTCTCGCACGGTCGGGACTGGGGCAGTCCGAAGATCCCCGAGGCAATGAACCTGCGCACCACGGTACGGATGCTGCCGACAGGACTCACAAAGCCGAGGTGGCTGTGGCAGTGGGCCAAGACACTGCACCCACCGGATCTGCGCGTGCCCAACCAGGCACCTCGGGGCGAGCTGGGCCCGCCATTCTTCGTCGCGTACGGCGAATGGATGAGCACGCCGCCGCCGGCATGGGAGGACGTCGCCTGGCTGCGTGCATTGTGGGGCGGGCCCTTCATGCTCAAGGGCGTGATGCGCGTCGACGACGCAAAACGTGCTGTGGATTGCGGGGTTTCGGCCATCTCAGTGTCCAACCACGGCGGCAACAACCTCGACGGAACGCCCGCGACCATCCGTGCGCTCCCGGCGATCGCAGACGCTGTCGGTGACGACGTGGAGGTGTTGCTCGACGGTGGGATCCGTCGGGGCAGCGACGTGGTCAAGGCGCTGGCCCTCGGCGCCCGCGCGGTGATGATCGGCCGCGCGTACTTGTGGGGGCTCGCCGCGGCCGGGCAGGCCGGCGTCGAGAACGTCCTCGATATCCTGTCGGGGGGTATCGACTCGGCGTTGCGCGGGATCAGCAAGGCCTCGATCCACGACCTCACGCCCGACGACGTCGTCGTACCCGCCGACTTCACCCGCGCGCTGGGAGTGACGACCGACGACAACAGTTGAGCCCGTCGGCGGGTGATACCGGCGTGGCAGGCGGTACTGACGTGATCTGTGTGAGCGGCGCCGCGAAAAAATTTGCCGCGCCCGCCCGACTGGTTCCCCAACATCTTGCGTATCCCAGATGAATTCGCCCTACGATCGCACCGTGGTCTTCCCGACGGAGCTAGGGAAGTCGAGGTCGAAGCAGCTAGAAGGTACGTCGCCAACATTGGTGGTTCCCGTCGGGTCCACCGAACAGCACGGTCCGCACCTGCCACTGGACACCGACACCCGCATCGCAGCCGCAGTCGCCGATGCCGTCGGTTCCGCCCTCCGAGCCACCGATTATCCAGCGCCGGTCATAGTTGCTCCGGCGGTTGCCTACGGGGCCAGCGGCGAGCATCGCGGCTTCGCGGGGACGGTGTCGATCGGCACCGCGGCGCTCGAAAAACTGCTGGTGGAATTCGGTCGCTCGTCATGCGAATGGGCTGACCGCGTGGTTTTCGTCAACGGGCACGGTGGAAATGTCGACGCACTGCGCGCCGCGGTGGGTCTGCTGCGCACCGAGAAACGGGACGTCGGGTGGTGCTCGTGCACCGTCGCCGACGGCGACGCGCACGCCGGGCACACCGAAACATCGTTACTGCTACATATTTCACCCGAAACGGTCTGTATTGATGACCTGCGTGCGGGTAACGTAACCCCGGTCGCGGAACTGATGCCGGCCATGCGCCACGCCGGTGTCATGGCAGTAAGTGAGGTAGGAGTGCTGGGTGACCCGACCACCGCGACCGCGGCGGCAGGCGCACGCCTCCTCACCGAGATGGTCGACGCCTGTGTCCAGCAGGTGAAGCGCTGGGCTCCCGGTGGTGACGGAATGCTGCGATGAGCCAACCCCGGCTGCCCGACGGGTTTGCTGTCCAGGTCGACCGCCGCGTCCGCGTGCTGGGCGCCGGCGAGGCCTTGCTGGGTGGGTCGCCCACCCGATTGCTGCGGTTGGCACCCACCGCGCAGACCCTGCTGGACAATGGTCGACTCGAGGTTCACGACGCAGTCAGTGCCCAGTTGGCCAGGACGCTGCTCGATGCGACCGTGGCGCATCCGCGACCGTCTGGGGGGCCGTCCCATCGCGACGTGACAGTCGTGATCCCCGTGCGCAACAACATCTTTGGCTTGCGGCGCCTTCTGTCTGCACTGCGTGGCCTTCGGGTCGTCGTGGTTGACGACGGTTCCGCGATCCCGCTACGGCAACAGGACCTGGAATGCTCCAGCTGTCACGTCGAAGTGATCCGGCACATGCAGAGCAAGGGCCCCGCTGCGGCGCGCAACACCGGCCTCGCCGCATGCTCCACGGACTTCGTCGCGTTCCTTGACTCCGATGTCGTGCCGCGCCGTGGATGGCTCGAGTCGCTTCTGGGCCACTTCGCCGATCCGGCGGTGGCACTGGTCGCGCCGCGCATTGTCGGGCTTTCCCATGGCGAGAACATGATCGCGCGTTACGAGGCGGTCCGCTCGTCACTGGATCTCGGCCGGCGAGAAGCACCCGTCGTTCCATACGGCTCCGTGTCGTACGTGCCGAGCGCGGCGATCATCTGTCGTCGGTCGGCGATCGCCGCCGCAGGCGGATTCGACGAGACATTGCGCACGGGCGAGGACGTCGACCTGTGTTGGCGGCTGGTGGAGTCCGGCGCACGGCTGCGTTACGAGCCGATTGCGCTGGTGGCGCATGATCATCGGGTCGCGATGCGAACATGGTTGGCGCGCAAGGCATTTTACGGTCAGTCAGCGGCGCCGCTGGCGGTCCGCCACCCTGATAAAACCGCCCCGCTGGTGGTCTCTCCGTGGACCCTGCTGTTGTGGTTGTTGGTGGCGATGGGTTCATGCGTGGGGTTCCTCGCATCGATGGTGGCCGGGGCAGTGACGGCATGGCGGATCGCGAGCCATCTGGACGGAGTTGAGTCCAGGGCCAAGAACGTTGGCGTTCTGACGGTGCGGGCTATCGGCGCGGCCGCCCTGCAGCTCGCGTCGGCCGTGTGCCGTCACTACTGGCCGATCGCGCTGATCGCCGCGGTGGTGTTCCGCCGCTTCCGGCACATCGTGTTGATAGCGGCGGTGCTCGACGGCGTGGCGGACTGGGTGAGTCGACGCAACAACGTCGACGGCCAGACCAAGCAACTCGGCCTGGTGCCGTATCTGGTTCTCAAACGGCTTGACGACCTTGCCTACGGCGCGGGCATGTGGACGGGCATGGTGCAGGAGCGCTATCCGGGCCCATTGAAGCCGCAGATCCGGACATAACCACCCATTGCACAGCGATGTCCTGATTGTCGGTGCCGGCAGCGCTGGATGCGTTGTGGCAGAACGGCTGTCCGCCGACGAGCGATGTCGTGTGACAATTGTCGAGTCCGGCCCGGGGCTGTCTGATCCGGGCGTACGGGAGATGACTTCCGACGGCTCGGTGCTGCCGATCGGGGCGGCAAGCCCGCTGGTGCGGCGCGTCGACACGGCGCTAACCGACAATCCCCGCCGCGGCGCCCAGATCGTCCGTGGTGCGGTAGTGGGTGGATCGGGCGCGGTCAACGGCGGCTACTTCTGTCGCGGCCTACCCAGTGACTTCGACGGCTGGGCCCTGCCCGGTTGGGCGTGGTCGGATGTGCAGAGCCACTTCAACGAGATCGAGACGGACCTGGACTTCCGCGGCCAGGCGCATGGGCAGAATGGCCCGATTCCCGTCCATCGCGTCGACGAGATGAGCAGTAGTACAAGTGAATTCGTCGGTCATGCGCGGAAGCTGGGGTTCGATTGGATAGCCGACCTCAACGGTGCGAAGGACTCCACCGACGCGATGACCGGGGTCGGACCGCTGCCGCTGAACATCGCCGGTGGAACCCGCGTCGACGCGGGGTCTGCGATTCTGCAGCCGGTACTGGACCGGCCTAACCTGACGCTCTTGGTCCGTACCACGGTCGCGCGGCTGACCGCGTCGGCGGGGCGGGTCACCGGGGCCGAGGCGGATGGCCCGGAGGGCGCGCTGACCCTGACCGCTGACCGAATAGTGCTGTGCGCTGGTGCAATTGGGACCGCGCAGATCTTGATGCTGTCGGGCATCGGCGAGGAGGCGGTGCTGCGAAACGCGGGTATACCGCGGGTAGTGGTGGCACCCGTCGGGATGCACTGCGTCGACCATCCGGAGTGGGTGATGCCGACCACGTGGGCCACCACTCCGGGACGGCCGGTGCTCGAAGCGATCGTCTACACCAACTTTGCAGTCGAAATCCGCCCGTACACCGGAGGTTTCGTTGCGATGGTGGGCGACGGAGGCCGGCCGGACTGGCCGCACGTCGGCGTCGCGTTGATGCAACCGCAGTCACGTGGCCGCGTGACTGTCACGTCGACCGATGCGCGCGTGCCGCCGCGCATCGAACACCGTTACGACAGCGTGTCATTCGATGTCGACGCGCTGCGGCGGGGCAGCGTGATTGCACGTGAGCTGTGCCCGATGGCCCAACCGCTGCCCGAGCCACTGTGGTCGACGTCGCAGCACTTGTGTGCGACCGCGCCGATGGGTGGCGAGGATGACGAGCGTGCGGTTTTGGACCCGCGCTGCCGTGTGCGCGGGATCGACGGGCTGTGGGTGATCGACGGTGCGGCGCTACCCGCGATCACCAGTCGGGGTCCGCACGCGAGCATCGTCATGCTCGCGCACCGAGCCGCGGAGTTCGTCGTCGCAGGCTGAGGCCCGGCGGCGCCGAACTATTCTCAGTTGCGCACCGAGGCGTGGTCCGAGCACCTGCCCGTGTGCGGATCGCTAACCTGGTCGGACCGGATGGAGGTGTCGGCCATGCCTGGGCGCTCGGTCAATACCGCGCTCCTTCCGGCGGAACAGTAGATTTGAGACTAACAGTCTCGTTAGCGGGGTGAATGATGGCCGGTCGGGAGGACCCGCGGCCTGCACGATCGCGGGCCCGGCTGGTCGACGCCGCGACCGCACTGCTGCGGTCGGGAGGGCCGAGCGCGGTGACCATCGATGCGGTCACCCGTGCCGCCAACGTGGCCAGAGCGACGCTGTATCGCCACTTTTCCAGCGGAAATGACTTGGTGGCGGCCGCTTTTCACAGCCTGATGCCACCCGCGCCGATCCCGCCCGACGAAGGGTCGCTGCGCGAGCGTCTGGTGGCGGTGGTCGTGGCTCAGGCGGAGCTGCTGGCGGAGGCCCCCGCGATGGTGACTGCGATGTCGTGGCTGGCGCTGGGCAGCGACATGGAGAGCATGCCGAACCCGAAGCGTGGAGCAGCCGGGAGCGCCGAGGTGTCGTCATTGCGGGCACGCATTGCACAGCAGTACGCCGAGCCCTTCGACGCCGTGTTCGACAGCCCTGACGCTCTGGCCCAGCTGCGCCCGTTCGACCGGGCCCAGGCGATCGCGCAACTGTTCGGGCCCGTGCTACTCGGCAAGCTCAGCACGCTCACCGAGTTCGACTACCGCGAGTGCGCCCAGGCGTCGGTCGACGGGTTCCTCGCTGTCTACGCAAGAAACCCCCGCGAGGCCTGATGTCGTCTGCCCGGCGAACTACCCGTCGCCGAGTGGCTACCTTTTACATGCGACTCGCGAAAAAGTGTGTGATAACTGGCCATTCGGCGGTGTGGACTGTGTGTCTCGTATTGCTGGGCTGCGGTTGCAGCGCGCAACAGGCACCCGACGCCACTTTGGTGCAGACTGCCTCAGGCGCGGTGCGCGGCGCATTCGCGGATGACCACCTGCTCTTCGCCGGCATTCCGTACGCTGCGCCGCCGTTGGGCGCCTTGCGCTTTCGGCCGCCGCAGCCGCCGCCGTCTTGGCAAGGGGTGCGTGACGCCTCGAAGTCGGGTCCGCGATGCGTCCAAGACACCAGAAACGATCCGGATTTCGGTCGATCGATCAGCGAGGACTGCCTGACGTTGAATGTCTGGACGCCCCTCAAGCGTGCCGAGGCGCCGAGGCCCGTGCTGGTGTGGATCCACGGCGGCTCGTTCACCAACGGCAGCGGCGACATCTACGACTCGCGGTGGCTGGCCGACAGGGGCGACATCGTCGTCGTCACCATCAATTACCGCCTCGGCGCGCTGGGCTTTCTGGCCCACCCCGCACTGACCGCCTCCGGCAATGCGGGCAACTTCGGGTTCGAGGATCAGCAGGCCGCGCTGCGTTGGGTGCGCGACAACATCGCTCGGTTCGGTGGCGATGAGCAGAAGGTGACGATCGCCGGCGAGTCGGCAGGGGCGATGTCGGTGTGTGACCATCTCGTCGCCCCGGGGTCGGCCGGCCTGTTCCGTGCGGCGATTCTTCAAAGCGGACCTTGCCAGGCCCAGGGCGACCTGCAGCATGCGCAACGGGTCAGCATCGACTACGCCGCGGCCCGCGGGTGCGCCGACGCCGCGAGGGCCGCCGAGTGCCTGCGCGCGTTGCCCGCCCAGAAACTCAACGACCCGCCGCTCTACTACCCCTTCGGCGCGGGAGGGATGACGGGGCCGGTCACGGGCACCGATGCGCTGCCCATCGACCCGATGAAGGCCGTCGCGCAAGGGAATTGGGCACGCGTTCCGGTGCTGATCGGTACGAACCACGACGAATGGACGGTGTTCGCCACCCAACAGTATCTGGGCGAGCGCAAGATGCCCGACTATCCGCAAGTGCTCGCGGACGCGTTCGGCGCCGACAGCGCACGGGTCGCGCAACAGTATCCGTTGAGCCAGTACATCAATTCGGCGTTGGCGTATTCGGCGGCGATGACTGATCGGCTATTCGCTT
This sequence comes from Mycobacterium sp., assembly GCA_036558625.1. Lineage (GTDB taxonomy): Bacteria > Actinomycetota > Actinomycetes > Mycobacteriales > Mycobacteriaceae > Mycobacterium. The sequence goes on from DATBFF010000065.1 coordinate 7,334, forward strand.
GTCCTGCAAACCAGATGGAGTCTGCACTGATGCGCGACGCACCCGTCTACGCATACGAGTTCAACGACCCGAATGCGCCGACGCCCCCGCCCCTGCGCACCGCACCGTTCCCTGTGGGGGCCGGCCATGGGTTGGAGCTGCGCTACCTGTTCGACATCGGCGGCGCACCAGCACTCACCGATGTGCAGCAGAAGCTGTCGCATCAGATGATCGACTACTGGTCGGCGTTCGTCGCCACCAAAGAACCGCGGGTCGATAGCGCGCCGCCGTGGCCGGCGCTGCGCGGCGCGCACGGTCCGTGGATGTCACTGCAGCCGCCCGACGTGCACCCGGTCACGTCGTTCGCCGACGAGCACAAGTGCGGGTTCTGGTCGACGGTCCCTGCGCCGCGTTGACACAATGTCGGTCGACGGTCAATTTCGCGGCGTGACCCAGGTGGTGATCTCGGCGTGTACCACCTCGGCACCCGCCTCGTCGAACACGTTGACCGGCACGACCACTTCGTCACCCTCGGTGATCGCTGCGAAGTCCGGCGGTGCCAGCCTGGCCTGCGCGCGCAGCGACGTCGTCGCCTTCTCCAGGTATTGCACGGTCATCGACTTGGGAATCCAGCGGTGCGTCGTCGGCACCGTCGCCTCCATAAGCATGCCCATCGCGAGCTCGGCGGCATTGCAGGAAGCGATGGCGTGCACGGTGCCGAGGTGGTTATAGACGTAGAACCACTTCGGCACGCTGACCTCGGCGAACCCCGGCTCCATGCGGCGCACATGCGGCACGATCGACGCGAAATACGGCACACGTACCATCGCCGCGGCGGAGAAAATCCGGCTGCCGCCCGGCCGTGAGGCCAGCCGCTTCCACATCCTGTAGGTAGGGGTCTGGCTAGTCATGAGGACGCATCATATGGCCAGCGGAAATGGACTTCCGCGGGGATTTGGCGGCGCACCGGATCTAGGGCATACTGTTCGGGTTGCCTTGCGCCAGGTTTGTGCCTGGCCGGGGCATACGACCGGCGCCCACACGGGCGCGTCCGGTTCCAGCCACGATCGCGACGAATTTGCCGCGAATGGCTGCGCGTGCGGGCGACACACCCGACCGCGGGGACCGGTGCACCACGACAGGTGAACAGTGGCGGCGATACCGGCGCGTAGTCGACAGGGACGAGCGTTGGGACCACCGGCGAGCAGGAGTGAGGTAGCACAGCGTGGCGGGACAGAAGATCCGCATCAGGCTCAAGGCCTATGACCACGAGGCGATCGACGCCTCGGCGCGCAAGATCGTCGAAACGGTCACCCGCACCGGCGCCAGCGTCGTCGGGCCCGTGCCGCTGCCAACCGAGAAGAACGTGTACTGCGTCATCCGGTCCCCGCACAAGTACAAGGACTCGCGGGAGCACTTCGAGATGCGCACCCATAAACGGCTGATCGACATTCTCGACCCGACGCCGAAGACCGTCGACGCGCTGATGCGCATCGATCTGCCGGCCAGTGTCGACGTGAACATTCAGTAGGAGCCTGCAGACACCATGGCAAGGAAGGGAATCCTCGGCACCAAGCTGGGCATGACGCAGGTGTTCGACGAAAACAACCGGGTCGTGCCGGTGACGGTGGTCAAGGCCGGGCCGAACGTCGTCACCCGCATTCGCACCCCGGAGCGCGACGGTTACAGCGCGGTGCAGCTGGCCTACGGCGAGATCAGCCCGCGCAAGGTCAACAAGCCGCTCTCGGGGCAGTACGCGGCGGCAGGGGTGAACCCGCGCCGCCATCTGGCGGAATTGCGGCTCGACGACGCCGAGGCTGCGGCGGAATACGAGGTGGGCCAAGAGCTCACCGCCGAGATCTTCACCGACGGCAGCTACGTCGACGTGACGGGCACCTCGAAAGGCAAAGGCACCGCGGGCACGATGAAGCGCCACGGCTTCCGCGGCCAGGGCGCCAGCCACGGCGCGCAGGCCGTGCACCGGCGGCCGGGTTCGATCGGCGGCTGCGCGACACCGGCACGCGTGTTCAAAGGCACCCGGATGGCCGGCCGGATGGGCAACGACCGGGTCACCACCCAGAACCTGTTGGTGCACAAGGTCGATGCCGAAAACGGCGTATTGCTGATCAAGGGCGCCATCCCCGGGCGCACCGGTGGACTGGTCATGGTCCGCAGCGCGATCAAGCGAGGC
>DATBFF010000066.1:0-45868 GCA_036558625.1 Mycobacterium sp.
TGGGAGCGCGTGGGTTGGTGCGGGCATGGCAAGCGCGTCGTGTGGAGCGGGGATAAGCGGTGGATCGTTGGCAGTACCTGATTGTCTTGGGCGCGTGCCTGCTAGTCACCGCGCCGCTCGAAGCGCTCGGCGCCGGTGTCTACCGCAGGCCATGGCGCACAGCCAAAGTCGTTGTGCCCGTTGCGGCATTGTTCGTCGTGTGGGATATCGCCGCAATCGCCGCGCATGTGTGGACCTTTAACCCCCGATTCGTCACGGGCATCCAGCTGCCGGGCCGGCTTCCGCTGGAAGAGCTGCTCTTCTTTGTCGTCATCCCGCTGTGCGGGTTGCTCACCTACAACGCCGTCGACACTCTTTATGGCCGGCTTCGGAGCCGACAACGATCGGCACACCGATGATGACTTACGGCTACACGCTGCCCGCCGCCATCGCAGTCCTCTTGGTTTGCGGGTCAGAAGTGCTGTTCTTGAGAACCGGTCTTTTCCGCCACCCCAGTTACTGGATTTCGATGGTGATTGTGCTGGCCTTTCAGGTCTTGGTGGACGGGTGGCTGACCAAACTCAGGTCCCCGGTCGTGATCTATGACGAACACCACACCAGCGGCGTTCGTTTTCCGTTCGACATTCCGATCGAAGACTTTCTGTTCGGTTTCGCACTCGTGACCGCGGTGCTGTTGCTGTGGCTGCGCGAAGACCGTGACGCTGCCGACGACCCGGGCGAGCCATGACTGGTGATTTGCGGCGTGCGCAGCTGCCCCCCGCGTTCGACGCAGGGGCCAGCGCCTACGACGGCCTGGTTGCTGCCAACCCCGGATACCATGCGCACCTGCGCATCTCGGCGCAGCGGATGGGACTGCCTCGGTTGGGCCGGCCACTGCGGTTGCTCGACGCCGGCTGCGGAACCGGCGCATCGACCGCCGCTCTGCTGAGCGTCGTGCCCAACGCCCAGATCGTCGCGGTCGATGCGTCGGGCGGCATGCTGGCCGAAGCCGCAACCAAGCGATGGCCGCCGGGAGTGCGGTTCGTGCACAGCTCGATCGAGGAACTCGATCAGGCGGGCGTGAAAGGACCGTTCGACGGCATCTTCGCTGCCTACCTCCTGCGTAACCTCAGCGACCCCGACGCCCAGCTTCGCGCGTTCCGCACCCTGCTGCGACCTGGCGCGACACTCGCCGTTCACGAGTACTCGGTTCGCGACTCCAAGCTGGCCACCCTGGTATGGAACGCGGTCTGCTCGGCCATCGTCATCCCGGCGGGATGGATCAGCACGGGCGACGCGACGCTGTATCGGTACCTGCGACACAGTGTCAACGGCTTCGACGGAGCGATGGCCTTGCGAAGGAGGTTGGTGGACAACGGGTTCGTTGCGGTCCGTAGTCACACAATGCCCGGCTGGCAGCGCAACATCGTGCACACTTTCCTCGCGGACGCGCCCGGATGACCGATCGTCGGCGTGTTGTCCACCCGGCGCCGCCCGGCGCACGGGACGCCGCCGAACTCACCGAGCCGCCGCGAGTGGTCGTTGTAGGCGCCGGGATTGCCGGGCTGGCGGCGGCGACCGGGCTGGCGGAACGTGGTGTCGCCGTCGTGATGATCGAACGGGAGTCCTATCTGGGCGGCCGAGTTGGCGGCTGGAACGAAACCGGCGAAACCGGCAATCCGCTGGCGATGAACCGCGGCTTCCACGCCTTCTTCCGCCAGTATTACAACCTGCGAAACCTGTTGCGCCGCATTGATCCTTCGCTTGGCATGCTGGTGCCGGTCGAAGACTATCCGCTCGTCGACGCGCACGGCCGACGCGACACCTTCCGCGGACTGCCCCTCACACCGCCGTTCAACGCGCTCGCGTTCGCGCTGAAAAGCCCCACGTTCCGCCTTCGGGATCTTGCCCGCCTCAACGCCCGCGCGGCGGCGCCGCTATTGGCGGTCTCGGTGCCCGACATCTATCGGAGGCTCGACGACGTCGACGCCGACACTTTTCTGCAGGACATCAATTTCCCGGATGCGGCCCGCCATCTGGCGTTCGAAGTGTTCTCGCGAAGCTTTTTCGCCGAACCCGCCAACCTGTCGGCGGCAGAGCTGGCCACCATGTTTCACATCTATTTTCTCGGCTCCTGTGAGGGATTGATTTTCGACGTGGCAAACGCGAATTTCGATGTGGCGCTGTGGAACCCACTGCAGGCATATCTAAAGTGCCATGGCGTGCAGCTTCGCACAGCCGAGTCCGTTCGTGCGGTCGAGGTCGGCAAGCGTCTGCGGGTCCAGCTCGAATCGGGAGATCACGTCGACGCCGATGGTGTGGTGTTGGCTACCCACATCGACGGGCTGCGCGACATCGTCGACAATTCACCGACACTCGGCGACTCCGCGTGGCGCCGACGCATCGGCGCGTTGCGCGCGGCCCCGCCGTTCGTCGTACAGCGGTTGTGGCTGAACTGTGAGGTCCGCGCCGAGCGACCAGCTTTCTTGGGCACGGGCGGGCGGCCCCCACTGGACAACGTCAGCGTGGTGAACCGGTACGAACGCCAGGCTCGCGACTGGTCACAGGCGACCGGGGGCTGCGTGGTCGAACTGCACTCGTACGCCGTAACCGAACACAGTCACGGGTTGCGAGATCGCATGTTGGCGCGCCTGTCCGAGCTCTATCCGGAAACCAAGCAGGCCCGCGTCGTCGAAGAACGGCTACTGTGCCGCAACGATTGTCCACGTTTTGGCCCCGGTGAGTTCGTCGCGCGGCCTGAGGTCGCGACACCGCACCCCGGCGTGGTGCTGGCCGGTGACGGCATCCGCATCGATCTGCCGGTGGCGCTGATGGAACGTGCCGCGACCACGGGCTGGTCTGCAGCCAACAAGCTGCTGACCAGGTTTGGGCTGGCGGGTCATCCACTGACTACCGTCCCGACGCACGGCCGGTCGGCGGTGTTGCGGTGGTTGGCCCGTCAAGGACGACGATGAAATCCATCCGCCGGTTTCTCGGCCGGGTGTCTGAGGCCATCCCGTTCGAACGGCTTCCGCGCACACGGTGGGCAGACCAGAGACCGACCTTCCGCGAGGCCAAGCCGGCGATCATTGACAGCGCCCTGGCGAGATCACAGCGCCGGCCCAGCGGCAACTGGTATGTGTTCGCCGCCAGCGAGCGCATCAGGCAACGACCCGTAGGAGTCTGCGTAGGCGGGGAAGAGCTTGTCGGATGGCGCGACGTGGAGGGTGGATTGCATGTCGGCCCGGCGGCGTGCCCGCATCTCGGTGCCGATCTTTCGAGAGCACGCAATGACTGCGGGGTTTTGGTGTGCTCGTGGCATGGCCTGCATTTGGACGGTACGCCGACGTTTGGTTGGCGGCCCTATCCCGCCCACGACGACGGAATCCTCTGTTGGGTGCGGCTCGACCACCTAGGCGGTGACGTACCGACCGTGCGGCCCGTCGTGCCGTCACGGCCGGACGGCGTCCGACTGTCGGCGGTCGCACACCTGCAAGGCATGTGCGAACCGAGCGACATCGTTGCCAACCGCCTCGATCCCTGGCATGGCGCGTGGTTTCACCCGCATTCCTTCACTCGGCTAGAAGTGCTGAGCGCGCCCCCGGTCGACGCCGACGAGTTCCAGGATCGCTTCCTGGTGGCGGTGACCTTCCGGGTCGGGCGAGTCGGTGTGCCGGTGCTCGCCGAGTTCACCAGCCCCGAGCCGCGGACGGTCGTCATGCGGATCGTGGAGGGGGAGGGTCTGGGCAGCGTCGTCGAAACCCATGCGACGCCGGTGAGGCTCGATCCGATGGGCCGCCCCCGTACAGCCCTTCTGGAAGCCGTTGTCGCCCATTCGGAACGGCCCGGTTTCGCATATGCCGTGCGGGGCGCCGCGGTGATCACACCGCTGATGCGCAGGGCCGCCAACCGGCTATGGCGCGACGACCTTGAATACGCCGAACGGCGCTTTTTGCTGCGGAGCCGCAGTTAGCCGGCGCCTCTTTCAGCGGCGCTTGTCCACGCGGTGGATCAGCCGGCACGTCGCCCTCTCGATGAGTTCTTGGCGCTTGCCCGGTGAGCGGTGCTTCTTGGCGCGGCGGATGGCGGGGGCGATCGTCATCCCCTCCTCGTAGGCCTGCACCACTCGCGGGTCGACATATGACCCGCGGGCGACGGCCGGAGTATTGCCGAGCTCTGCGGCGACCGCCTTCATCACCGTGGACACCGCCTTCTTGCGGGCGGTTTTGCTCGTCGGCTCCGGCGAATGCGCGAACGACTCCGCCGCCAGCACCGTGCCGTGCCACGTGCGCAGGTCCTTGATGCTGAACTCGTCACCCACCAGCTCACGGAATCGCGTGTTCACGTCGTCGGCGCGCATCTCGACCCAGTCGCCCTCGGTGGTTCGGTACACGAGCAGCCGCGGCAGCCGCGTGTCGGCGCGCATCAACGCGCGCACCGCCCGCACCACCGGCGGATCCTCCAGCTCGATGGTGCGCTGCACCCCGCTCTTGGCGGGGTAGTCGAATTCGACGCTATCGCGGTGCAGCCGAACGTGTTCCCGGCGCAATGTTGCCAACCCGAAGCTGCCGTTCTCCTCGGCGTACTCCTCGCCGCCGGCCCGAAAGTAGCCGCGGTCCAGCAGCCGTTGCGCTACCGCGAGCACGCGGGGGCAGGACAAGCCGCGTCCGCCGAGATCGATTAGCACCTCTGTGCGCCAGTCCGGCAATTTGTGCGCCAGACTCAACGTCCGGTCGTACTTCTCCTCGGCGCGCTCTTGTCGCCACCGCTCGTGGTAGAGGTATTGCTTGCGGCCGGCCACGTCGGTGCCGACGGCCTGAATGTGGCCGTTGGGATAGGGGCAGATCCAGACCTTGCGCCAGGCCGGCGGAATCACCAGCTCCTCGATGCGGGCCAGGGTTTCCGGGTCGTCGACGGCCGCGCCGTCGGCGTCGACATAGGTGAACCCGCGACCCCGGCGCACCCGACGCACGCCGGGGCCGCCGACGGTGCTTCTGCGCAATCTCACGGCAATTCCTTTCCACTGAGATCAACGCCTCAAACCTTGCGGGTTTCGCCGTTCGGTTACGCCGGGTACCCCGGTCACCGATGAACGAGCTCCGAAAGCCGCGATGTACGGCCCAAATACCCTATTTCGTGCGGTTTGATTCCCGAGTACCAACAAGCCATGACGGGTAACCGCAAGACGAAGAGTATTCTCGTGCCGATGCCAGGAGGCCTGATGTCTGAGGCGGACGATCACGCTGTGCCGGCCCGACACGGCCAGCCGGTCGAATTCCGAGTACCCGCGCAGCTGGAGAGCCTGGCCGTGATCCGGGCCCTCGTCACCGCGCTGGGCACGCTCGAAGATCTCGATCTTGACGCCGTTGCCGATCTGCGGCTGGCTCTCGACGAGGCATGTACTGCTCTGATCCGCAACGCGACCCCCAAGTCGTCAGTGACGGTCACGGTGCGCCCGCGTCAGGATGACCTGTGGATCTCCGTGTCGGCACCGTGTCTGGACGACAACGTGCTGCGGCCCGGGACGTTCAGCTGGCATGTGATCAGCTCGCTCGCCGAGGACGTCGAGACGTTCCGCGACGGAGCTGAGGTGGAGCGGGGCCGGGTGTTCGGTATCACGATGACGGCGAGAAGGCTGGACACCGGCAGGTGAGAGAAAGTTCCTCACCGCGAACCCGTTCTGAATACGCCGACGTGCCGGAGATGTTCCGGGAACTGAACGGACTGGCCGCCGACTCTTTAGAACGAGAACGCGCCCGCGAGAAAATCGTCAAACGGTGTATGCCGCTGGCCGAGCACATCGCCCGCCGCTTCGACGGCCGCGGTGAGCCCCGCGAAGACATCGCACAAGTCGCTCGGCTGGGGCTGGTGAACGCGGTGAACCGCTTCGATGTCGAATGCGGCAGCGATTTCGTGTCGTTCGCCGTGCCGACGATCATGGGAGAGGTCCGCAGGCACTTCCGCGACAACAGCTGGGCGGTCAAAGTGCCCCGCCGGCTCAAAGAACTGCACCTGCAACTCGGCGCGGCGACCGCTGACATGTCACAGCGACTCGGTCGCGCCCCCACCCCGTCGGAGCTGGCCGGTGAGTTGGAGCTGGACCGCGACGAGGTGGTAGAGGCGCTGATCGCCGGCAGCGGTTACAACACGTTGTCGATGGACAGTGGGAGCGGAAGCGGAGACGACGACACCCCGCCGCTCACCGAAACGCTCGGCAGCCACGACACCAACCTCGACCGCATCGAGAACCACGAAGCGCTGCGGCCGCTCCTGGATGCGCTGCCCGAAAGGGAACGCACGGTGATCGTGCTGCGGTTCTTCGAATCGCTGACCCAGAGCCAGATCGCCGAGCGCGTCGGGATCTCGCAGATGCATGTCTCGCGCCTGCTGGCGCGGACCTTAGCCCGACTTCGGGACGAGCTGAAGTAGCCGGGGCGCCGACGCTGAAAAGCGTTCCAGCGCTACATCTATCGACGTTGCGACTGGCAGTCGGCCGTCCTTGTCGCAAATGCGCAGGAGCCGCGTGACAGGGTGGCTGGGCAGCACGGCCCAATCGACCTTGTTGCGCCGGCACTCGTCATCGAGGTCGAAGAGCGTGCGGATGCCTTGCGCGGCAAGGAATTCCAGCTGGCTCAGATCGACCACCAGCGGGCGACCGCCGGACACCCAGCGGCGCGCGTAGGTCATCAGGTGGTGCATGTTGCGTGCATCGAGTTCGCCGGTGGCGACGACGACGGTGGCGTCGGCACAGTGCGCGGCGCTCAAATGCACGCCGTCGACGGCGAAGTGATTAGTCCTGCCGGCGCTTCGCGCCGTGGTGGAAAGCGTGTCGTGAGCAGCGTTCATTGACGGTCCCATCAATTCCGAGAGTGTCGCATTTGCGGCGGGAGCTACCGAGCAATGAGGCCCATATGCTGGGAGTTCTCAGTCCTGCGCCCGGTGCGCTCCGCTCTCAGGCTGTGAACTCAACCTGCGTTTGACGTTACCCCGGTGCGCCCGCCACTGACAACCTGAATGATGATGGCCGGCCCACTTCTTAAGCTCTTCTCAGCTGGGTCCAACCCGGCTGTGACAAGTGCGTGTCGAGTGAAAGATGTTTGCCGGCAACCGCTATGGAGGGGCGAGTGCCGAGGCCGCGAACCTCCGCACAGCCTTTTCCGCCGCCGCCGCGGCCTGCGCATTCCCGTCGCGAGCGTCCATGCGAACCGTCCCGTCGGCAGGGTCGAGGACGATCTGCGCGACCGGCTCACCGGACGTCGGCTCGCACACTGCCCAGCAATAGGCGGTTTCGGATAGCCAGTCGTCATGCCGCAGGGCACGCAGATACCAAGCGCCGGCGTTGATTTCGACGGGTTCCAACCGCCCGGATCAGTCCTTGATCTCGGCGAGCACCGTGCCCTGGGTGATCGCCGCGCCGGCCTCGACGGCCAGTCCGCTGATCGTGCCGTCCTTGTGGGCGGTGACCGGATTCTCCATCTTCATCGCCTCGAGCACCACGACCAGGTCGCCTGCGCTGACCGTCTGGCCCTCCTCGACGGCAACCTTGACCACGGTGCCCTGCATCGGAGCCGTCACGGCATCGCCGGACGCCGCCCCGGCGCCGCCATGCGAACCGCGCTTGCGCGGTTTCGGCTTCTTGCGAACCATGCCCGGACCCATTGGCGCAGAACCGTTTCCGAGGGACAGGTCGCCGGGCAGCGACACCTCGAGGCGCCGGCCGCCGACCTCCACGACCACCTTCTGCCGCGGCAGCGTGTCTTCCTCGTCGATCGGCTCGCCACCGGTGAACGGCTCGACGGTGTTGTCCCACTCCTCTTCGATCCAGCGGGTGTGCACCGAGAAACTCTCACCGTCGCCGATGAACGCCGGATCGCGCACGACCGCCCGGTCGAACGGGATCACCGTGGCCAGGCCTTCCACCTGGAACTCGTCGAGGGCCCGGCGGGATCGGGCCAGCGCTTCCTCGCGGGTGGCGCCGTACACGATCAGCTTTGCCAGCATCGAGTCGAACTGCCCACCGATCACCGATCCGGTTTCCACACCGGCGTCCATCCGTACCCCCGGCCCGCTCGGCGGCGAGAACAGCGTGACCGGCCCGGGGGCGGGCAGAAAGCCGCGGCCGGCGTCCTCGCCGTTGATCCGGAACTCGATCGCATGCCCGCGCGGCGTCGGATCCTCGGTGATGTCCAGCTTCTCGCCGTTGGCGATCTTGAACTGCTGCAGCACCAGATCGATGCCTGCGGTTTCCTCGGTGACCGGATGCTCGACCTGCAGCCGGGTGTTGACCTCGAGAAAGGAGATCAGGCCGTCCTGGCCGACGAGGTATTCGACCGTGCCCGCGCCGTAGTAGTGCGCTTCTTTGCAGATCCGTTTGGCTGACTCGTGGATCTCCTTGCGCTGCGCGTCGGTCAGGAACGGCGCGGGCGCCTCCTCGACGAGCTTCTGGTAGCGGCGCTGCAGCGAGCAGTCCCGGGTGCCGGCGACGATCACGTTGCCGTGCTGGTCGGCGATCACCTGCGCCTCGACGTGGCGCGGCTTGTCGAGGTAGCGCTCGACGAAGCACTCGCCGCGGCCGAACGCCGCAACGGCCTCGCGGACTGCCGACTCGTACAGGTGCGGGATCTCCTCGATGCTGCGGGCGACTTTCATGCCGCGCCCACCGCCGCCGAACGCGGCCTTGATCGCGATCGGCAGCCCATACTCCTCGGCGAACGCGACGACCTCGTCGGCGTCCTTCACCGGTTCCGGCGTCCCCGGCACCAGCGGTGCCTGAGCGCGGGCGGCGATGTGGCGTGCGGTCACCTTGTCGCCGAGGTCGCGGATCGACTGCGGGCTCGGGCCGATCCAGATCAGCCCGGCGTCGAGCACGGCTTGCGCGAAATCGGCGTTCTCCGAAAGGAATCCATAGCCAGGGTGGATCGCGTTGGCGCCCGACTTCGCCGCGGCGTCGAGAAGCTTTGCGAAGTCAAGGTAGGACTCGGCGGACGTCTGACCGCCCAGCGCGAACGCGTCGTCGGCCAGCTGTACGTGAGGGGCGTCTGCGTCGGGCTCGGCGTAGACGGCCACGCTCTCGAGTCCGGCGTCGCGCGCCGCACGGATCACTCGCACCGCGATCTCGCCGCGATTGGCGACGAGCACCTTGGAGATCGGGCCGTGAGATGACCCCGTGCTGGCGTGACTTGGCACTGCGCCTCCTGGTCGGCAGGTTCTTAAGAAACGTCTTTAAGAATAGATCTGCAGGCAGTCTAAGGGGTGCGCAGGTCGCGCTTGATCGCGCTACCGGAGGTGGCGTTTTATCCGAGCCAGCATGGCGGACATTCCGCGCAGGCGCAGCGGACTGATCAGTGCGGCAAGACCGAGGTCGGTATAGAAGTCGTCGGGCACCCCGAGGATGTCGTCGGCGGGCTGGTGGTCCAGGCCCGCCGCCAGGATCGAGGCGAACCCGCGCGTCGTGGGTGCCTCGGCCGGGGCGGAGAAGTACAGCCGGACGTCCTCGCGGTCGGCGGCGTCGACGTGCAAGAACAGCGGCGACTGGCATTCCGGCACGGGCTCCATCGCCGCCTCGGTAAGCTCGTCCGGCAGCTCCGGCAGCTCGTCGGCGAACTCGAGCAGCAGCTTCAGCTTGTCCTGGCCGGCCATGTCCTTGAAGTCGGACACCACCTCGGCCAGGGCGGTGGGCATCACGGCGACCCCGGCGCCCCGCCTGGTTCCGGCCCAGCGACGATCGGGACCCGCACCGTGTTGCCCCACTCGGTCCACGACCCGTCGTAGTTGCGCACGCCGGGAAGCCCGAGCAGGTGGGTCAGCACGAACCAGGTGTGACTCGATCGCTCGCCGATGCGGCAGTACACAACCGTTTTGTCGTCCGGATCGATGAAGCCGTACAACGCCTCGAGTTCGTCGCGCTTGCGGAACCGGCCGCTCTCGTCGGCGGCCTTGCCCCACGGAATCGACACCGCGGTGGGGATGTGGCCGCCGCGCAGCGCACCCTCTTCGGGGTAGTCGGGCATGTGGGTGCGCTCGCCGGTGTACTCCTGCGGGGAGCGCACGTCGATCAGCGGCTGGCTGCCGAGGATGTCCAGCACGTCTTGCTTGAACGCGCGGATCGGCAGGTCGTTGCGGTCGACGACGGGGTAGCCGCTGGACGTGCGGTCGGGCACGTCGAGCGTGGTCTCGCGGTTGCTGGAGATCCACAAGTCGCGTCCGCCGTCGAGCAGGCGCACGTCGGGGTGGCCGAACAGCGTGAACACCCACAACGCGTACGCCGCCCACCAGTTGCTCTTGTCCCCGTAGATCACCACGGTGTCGTCGCGGCCGATGCCTTTGGCGTCCATCAGCGCGGCGAACTGCTCGCCGGTGATGTAGTCGCGCACATGCGGATCGTTGAGGTCGGTGTGCCAGTCGATTTTCACGGCGCCGGGGATGTGGCCGACGTCGTAGAGCAGCACGTCCTCGTCGGACTCCACGACCACCAGGCCGGGGGTGCCAAGATGAGACGCCAGCCACTCGGCGGTGACCAAGCGTTCTGGGTGTGCATAAGACTGCAGTTCGGGGCTGGGATCTGGAGGCAATGGCACGTCATCGAGCCTAGCGCTTGCTGCGAAAACCCGAGATTCGCACGGGAAATGCGAGTGCGAGTGTGCGAAAGTCCGGTTTCGCCGGGGCCTAGGGGAGGGGGTTGGCCGCCCACAGCACGGGGATCGACAACCCGGCGCGTGCGAACAGGCGCCGGGTCAGCGGCAGGCTGATCCCGATCACACTGGACGGGTCGCCGTCGACCGCGTCGACGAACCATCCGCCGAGGCCGTCGAGGGTGAACCCGCCCGCGACGCGCAATGGTTCACCGCTGCCGATGTAGGCGGCCAGCTCATCGACTGTGGGAGTCGCGAAATGCACTGTGGTGGACAGTGTTTCGGCGTGCTGCTGAACGACCGTGTGGTCCTGTAGTCGCAGCACGCAATGTCCGGTGTGCAATGCGCCGGTGCGGCCGGCCATCGTCTGCCACTGCCGTTCGGCGTCGGCCGCCGAGGCCGGCTTGCCGCGAAGCTCGCCGTCGCAGAACAGCATCGAGTCACAGCCGATGACGACGCAATCCGCGGTCACCGACGAATCAAGCACGGCCGCAACCTGGGCAGCCTTGGCAGTCGCGAGGGCGGCGGTCACCTCGTCGGGAGTGGCGTCTGAGCCCAGCGTCGCGACGACGGCGTCCTCGTCGACGCCCGACACCACGACGAGCGGATCGATACCGGCCTGACGCAACACCTTGCGCCGTCCAGGCGAGGCCGACCCGAGTACAACCCGGGTCATCGCCGCATGTATGTCCGTTCCAGCAGCGTCACGCGCTGCCAGGAGAAGATCGCGTAGCGCAGCTTGCCGGCGGGATGGCCCCACATGTTGCGCTCCGCGACCACGGGCACTTCTGGTCCGCCCACGGCGTTACCGAGCACGGCCACCAGGGCGGCGACCTCTTCGTCGCTGGGGTTGCCGCGCTCGATGTGGATGTCGACGTGCTCGTGCGGCTTCGCGTCGTCGACGGGCAGGCCAGGCTGGTCGCTCATGGTTGAATTCTCGCTCCCTCGCTACGTGAGCTGCGCTCACTGCGCTCGTCCGCTCAGAGTGGAATGTTCCCGTGCTTTTTCGGCGGCATCTGAATGATCTTGCGCTCCAGCAGTCTTAGCGAGTTGGCCACGTAGCCGCGGGTGTGCGACGGCGGGATCACCGCGTCCACGTACCCGCGCTCCGCGGCGATGTACGGGTTGACCAACGTGTCCTCGTAGGTCTGCTGCAGCTGAAGTCTCAGCGCGTCCACGTCCTGGCCGTTCTTCGCGGCCTCGAGAAGCTGCTGGCGGTAGACGAAGCCGACCGCGCCCGAGGCGCCCATGACCGCGATCTGCGCTGTCGGCCACGCCACGTTGACGTCGGCGCCCATGTGCTTGGAGCCCATCACGTCGTATGCGCCGCCATACGCCTTGCGGGTGATCACCGTGATCTTGGCCACCGTCGCCTCGCCGTACGCGTAGAGCAGCTTGGCGCCGCGCCGGATGATGCCGTTGTATTCCTGGTCTGTCCCGGGCAGGAAGCCGGGGACGTCGACCAGCGTGATGATCGGGATGTTGAAGCAGTCGCAGGTGCGCACGAACCGGGCCGCCTTCTCCGACGCGTTGATGTCGAGGCAGCCGGCGAAATGCGTGGGCTGGTTGGCGACGATGCCGACCGGGCGGCCCTCGATGCGGCCGAACCCGACGACGATGTTCTGCGCGTAACCCGCTTGTACCTCGAGGAATTCGTCGTCGTCGAGGATCCGGGTGATCATTTCGTGCATGTCGTAGGGCTGGTTGGGCGAGTCGGGGATCAGCGTGTCCAGCTCGATGTCCTCGTCGGTGAGGTTGTCCTCGATGGCGCCGTCGGGCACCGGCACCGGGTACCGGGGCGGGTCGGCGTAGTTGTTCGGGGGCAGATAGCCCAGCAGGTCGCGGACGTAGTCGAACGCGTCCTGCTCACCGGAGGCGACGTAGTGCGCGGTGCCGGACTTGGCCATGTGCGTGTGCGCGCCGCCGAGCTCCTCCATCGTCACGTCCTCACCGGTGACGGTCTTGATCACGTCGGGCCCGGTGATGAACATCTGGCTGGTCTGGTCGACCATCACGACGAAGTCGGTGAGCGCGGGGGAGTAGACGTGCCCGCCCGCGGCGGCGCCCATGATCAACGAGATCTGCGGGATGACGCCCGACGCGAGGATGTTGCGGTGGAAGATTTCGCCGTAAAGGCCAAGGGAGACAACGCCTTCCTGGATCCGAGCGCCCGCACCGTCGTTGATGCCGATCAGCGGTCGGCCGGTCTTGATCGCGAGCTCCTGGACCTTGACGATCTTCTCGCCGTATACCTCGCCGAGGCTGCCGCCGAAGACGGTGGCGTCCTGGCTGAAGATGCAGACGTCGCGGCCTTCGATGGTCCCGTAGCCGGTGACGACGCCGTCGCCGAGCGGGCGCTTCTGCTCGAGGCCGAAATTCGTCGAGCGGTGCTTGGCCAGCGCGTCGAGTTCGACGAAGGAGCCCTCGTCGAGCAGCGCGGTGATCCGCTCGCGGGCGGTCAGCTTGCCCTTTGCGTGCACCTTCTCGACCGCGGCCTCGCCGACGGGGTGCAGCGTCTCCTCAGTGCGTTTCCGCAAATCCGCCAGCTTGCCGGCCGTCGTGTGGATGTCGACTTCGTGCTCGGCGGCGCGCTCGGTAAGGCTCGTCATGACACGAAATGCTATCGAGGACCGGGCAGCTCCGCCGCGGCGGGCAGCGCTACTTCAGCAGCGCACGCGCCATGACCACCCGCTGGATCTGGTTGGTGCCCTCGTAGATTTGCGTGATCTTCGCGTCGCGCATCATCCGCTCCACCGGGAAATCCTGGGTGTAGCCGTAGCCGCCGAACAGCTGCACCGCGTCGGTGGTCACTTCCATGGCCACATCTGAGGCGAAGCATTTCGACGCCGACGAGATGAACCCCAGAGCCGGCTCGCCCCGCTCGGCGCGCGCCGCGGCCGAGTACACCATCAACCTGGCGGCCTCCACCTTCATCGCCATGTCGGCGAGCATGAACTGCACACCCTGGAAGTCGCTGATGCGATCCCCGAATTGCTTGCGCTCCTTGGTATATGCGATAGCCGCGTCCAGTGCCCCCTGCGCGATGCCCACCGCCTGCGCGCCGATGGTCGGGCGAGTGTGGTCGAGCGTCGCCAGCGCAGTCTTGAAGCCCGAGCCCGGCTCACCGATGATCCGGTCGCCGGGGATCCGGCAGTTCTCGAAATACAACTCGGTGGTCGGGGATCCCTTGATCCCGAGCTTTTTCTCCTTGGGGCCGACGTCGAACCCCTCGTCGTCTTTGTGGACCATGAACGCCGAAATGCCGTTCGCACCCTTGTCGGGGTCGGTCACCGCCATCACCGTGTACCACGTCGACTTGCCGCCGTTGGTGATCCAGCACTTGGAACCGTTGAGCATCCACTCGTCGCCGTCGGCCTTCGCCCGGGTGCGCATCGAGGCCGCGTCGCTACCGGCTTCTCGTTCCGAGAGCGCATATGACGCCATCGCCTCGCCCGACGCCAGCGTCGGCAGGACTTGCTTCTTGAGGTCGTCGGAGCCGCGCAGGATCAGTCCCATGGTGCCGAGCTTGTTCACGGCCGGGATCAACGACGCCGAGCAGTCGACGCGGGCGACCTCCTCGATCACGATGCAGGTGGCCACCGAGTCGGCGCCCTGACCGCCGTACTCCTCGGGCACGTGCACCGCTGAGAATCCGGCTGCGCTGAGCGCCTTGCGGGCCTCCTCCGGAAAGCGCGCGTTCTCGTCGACGTCGGCGGCATACGGCGCGATCTCCTTCTCGCAGAGGTCGCGCAGCACCGCACGCAGCTCGTTGTGTTCCTCGGGAAGTTGAAATATGTCGAAGGACGGGTTTCCGGCCCAGGTCGCCATCACGGAACTCCTTGCTACTCGCCGGTAACTTTACTGTGCGGCGTCACTCGCCGAGTAATCGCTCCCGCAACGCCGCATCTTTTTCGGTCACCACCGCCTCGAGTTGCGTCTGGAACGACTCCATCCGCTTGCGCAGTTCGGTATCGGCCGACCCGAGGATGCGCACCGCCAGCAGCCCGGCGTTGCGGGCGCCCCCGATCGAGACCGTCGCCACCGGCACGCCGGCGGGCATCTGCACAATCGACAGCAGCGAATCCAGGCCGTCGAGCTTTTCCAGCGGCACAGGCACACCGATCACCGGAAGTGGCGTGGCGGCCGCGACCATGCCCGGCAGATGCGCCGCCCCTCCGGCGCCGGCGATGATGACCTCGACGCCGCGGTCTGCCGCCGTGCGTGCGTATTCGAGCATCCGCGCCGGCGTCCGGTGCGCGGACACCACACCGACCTCGAACGGCACCTCGAACTCCGCCAGCGCGTGGGCAGCGGCCTCCATCACCGCCCAGTCGCTGTCGCTGCCCATGATGACGCCGACCCGCGCCGTTTTAGGCATGTTCGTCCCATCCATCTGTCCATTCCGCCTGTGACAACCAGTGTGCCGCTCGACCCGCCCGTTCGCGCACATCTGCCACGTATTCGTCGTCGTCGAGCGAACCGGTCGCGGCGCCGACGATGTTGACGTGGCCGATCTTGCGGCCCGGGCGCTCGCCCTTGCCGTACAGGTGCACTTTCGCATCCGGCATCCGGGCGAAGAGGTGGTGCAGCCGCTCGTCCAGGGTCATGGCGACGGGCCGCGCCGCGCCGAGCACATTGGCCATCACGGTCACCGGCGCGATGGCCGCGGTGTCGCCCAGGGGGTAGTCGAGCACGGCTCGCAGATGCTGCTCGAACTGGCTGGTGCGGGCGCCGTCCATGGTCCAGTGCCCGGAGTTGTGTGGGCGCATCGCCAGCTCGTTGACCAGCACCGCGCCGTCGACGGTTTCGAACAGCTCGACGGCCAGCACACCCACCACGCGCAGCTCGGCTGCCAGCCGCAGCCCCAGCAGCTCGGCCGCGGCGCTCAGCTCGTCGGACAGTGCGGGCGCGGGTGCGACGACCTCGACGCAGATCCCGTCGCGCTGCACGGTCTGCACAATCGGCCACGCCGCACCCTGCCCGAACGGCGAACGGGCGACGAGCGCGGCGAGCTCACGCCGCATCGCGACGCGCTCCTCGACCAGCACCGGCACCCCGGCGACTAGGAAGCGCTCGGCCGCCGCGCGCGCCCCGGCGAGATCGCGGGGCAACTCCACGCCGCGACCGTCGTAACCGCCGCGCACGGCTTTGACCACCACCGGACCGTCGATGCGTCGGATGAAGGCGTCGACATCGTCGGCGTCGACGACCTCGGCATAGCGCGGCACCGGGGCCCCGAGCGCTTCGAGCCGGCGGCGCATCACCAGCTTGTCCTGCGCGTGGATCAACGCCTCCGGCGGCGGTGCCACGTTCACGCCGTCGGCGACGAGCTTCTCCAGCAGCTCGCTGGGCACATGCTCGTGGTCGAAGGTCAGCGCGTCGGCGCCGTCGGCGAAGCGGCGCAGCGCGTCGAGGTCGGTGTGCGAGCCGATCACGACGTCCGGGCTGACCTGTGCGGCCGGCTCGTCGGAGGCGTTGGCCAGTACGCGCAGGGTCTGCCCCAGCGCGATCGCGGCCTGATGGGTCATCCGGGCCAGCTGCCCGGCGCCGACCATGGCCACGATCGGCTGGTCGCTGCTACGTCTCGGCACGGCAATCATCGTGTCACGCCGCCATCTGCTCTTCGCGCGAGCGCTCATCGCCGCGCACCGGCGTTTTCGCATAGCTCAGCTACGGTACGTACACTGCCGTGTTGTGTCCTTCACCGATGCGACGATCAGACGCCTTCCGCGCCCGATCCGACCATTCTTCGAACGTCACCACGAACTGATCAAATTCGCGATCGTCGGTGCCACCACTTTTGTCATCGACTCGGCGCTGTTTTACACCCTCAAGCTCACCGTGCTGGAGCCCAAACCCGTCACGGCCAAGATCATCTCCGGCATCGTGGCCGTCATCGCGAGCTACATCCTCAACCGGGAATGGAGCTTCCAGAACCGCGGCGGCCGGGAACGCCATCACGAGGCCCTGCTGTTCTTCGCGGTCAGCGGTGTCGGCGTATTGCTGTCCATGGCCCCGCTATGGTGCTCGAGCTACATCTTCGGGTTACGCGTTCCGCACGTCAGCCTGACGGTCGAGAACATCTCCGACTTCATCGCTGCCTACGTGCTGGGCAACCTGCTGCAGATGGCGTTCCGGTTCTGGGCCTTCCGCCGATGGGTGTTCCCCGACGAGTTCGGTCGCCACCCGGACTCTGCACTGGAGTCGGCGTTCACCGCCGGCGGCATCGCCGAGGCCATGGAGGACGCGCACGAGCACACCAACGTCACCGAACTACGGCCGCGGACCCGGCGTGGCCGTCGGGATCGATTCGTCAGCTGAGACCTAGCGGCCGCTACTTCGGCGGCTGTCGGACTCCTCGTTGCCCAGGGTGTCGAACACCTCGTGATAGAGCAGCGAGTGCACCTGCTCCACGCGCGGAATGTCGAAGAACTCCAACGGATCCTGTGACGCCGACTCGACGATCAGAGTCCCGGTGCGCAGCATGCGGTTGATCAGCCCGTGCCGGAACTCGACGCTGTTGATCCGCGCCAGTGGTATGTCGATGCCGCTGCGGGTGAGGACGCCGTGGCGAAACATCACCCGCCGGTCGGTGATCACGAAGTGCGTGGTCCACCAACTCAACGTCGGCCACACCGTCAGCCATCCGATGACCACCAGCCAGACCGCGCCGATCACCCCGAGCACGACGTTCTTGGCGGTCTGGTTCTGCTGCGCCCAGCCGGCGTGGTCGACGAGGGCCAACAGGAACACCGCCAGCGCGGTCCCGACCACCAGCACCACGACCGGCCAGAACAACCGCTTCCAGTGCGGATGTCGGTGCAAAACCACCCGCTCGTCTTCGGCGAGCACGTTGTCCGGATAACCCACAGTGGCGACTCTAAGGGTCTAAGCGATGAATCGGACGCAGATGCACCACGTCGCCCGCCGAGACCGCGATTGTCTCGTCTCCCGCCGCTACGCACAGGCGTCCGCGTTCGTCGATCGCGGTGGCGGTACCGACGATCTCGCGGTCGCCGGGCAATGTGACGCGCACCGGCGTGCCGAGGGTGGCGCAGCGCGTGCGATAGTCGCCGGTGAGGCGTTCGTCCGCGCCGGCGGCGGCACGCCACGTGGCGATGCGACGGCCGAGTTCGGTGAGCAACGAGCCGACCAACGCAGTGCGGTCAGGGCTGGCGATTCCGAGATCGGCCAGTGACGTCGCCGCCGGATCGGGACTTGATGCGACGTTGAGGCCGACGCCGATGACGACGACCGGTCTCGGTGCCGCGACCTCCGACAGGATGCCCGCCAGCTTGCCTGGGCCGGCCAGCACGTCGTTGGGCCACTTCAGTGCAGCGGTGACTCCCGTCGTGGCCGCCACCGCGTCCGCCACCGCCACGCCGGCGGCGAGCGTCAGCCATCCCCAGGCGTCGGTCGGGACATCGGCGGCGGCGACGCCCACCGACATCGTGATCTGCCCGCGCGGCGTGGCTGACCAGGGGCGCTGGTAACGGCCGCGGCCTGCGGTCTGGTACTCGGCAATCAGTACTGCGCCGTCGATGTCCTCGCCCGCGGACGCCCGGGTCAGCAGGTCGGCGTTCGTCGAACCTGTCTTGGGGACGACGTCGAGGCGCCGCCACGGCGGGCCGAGTCGGTTGCGTAGCGCATCCACGTCGAGCGGGGGCAGTGGCACGGCGTCGACGCTACGGATCAGTTGACGCAGCGGGGATCGTCGGAGCCCGCGGTGATGATCGGTGAGGGCGGCGGTTGCGCGGAGTCGGTGGACTCGGTGGCTGACGCGTCTCCGGTCGACTCGGTGGGATCCGTGCCGTCCAGGCCCGAACCGGGACCGGTGTACTGCGCGGTCAGCACCACACGCACCTTGCCCGGCGGCACCGACCCGTCGGCAACCACCGGCAGGCCACCCAGTTGCTTGGCCACTGCCTGTGCGCCGAGGTCGTCGGACTTGGCCGCCTGCACCTGGCTGTCGGTTACGTGGGCGGCTTCGTTGTTGGCCACCAGACCGGTGGCAAAACCGTTGTTGGCCAATACTTGTGACACGGCCCCCGCCAGCCCGTTGATGTTGCTGTCGTTCATCACGTCGACCGTGGTCTTGTCGGGGGAGTAGGCCAGCTTCTCGGTCTTGCCCTGGGCCTGGTCGCTCAGCAGGCCCTTCACCCACTCTTGCACCTGGTCGGGATCCACCCGCACCACGCTTTGCATCCCGTCGTCGCTCCAGCCGGACTCGTCGAGGACGGGAATCGTCGCGAACGCGACGTTGCCGGCGGCCAGCTTCTCGAGCTGTTTGACGAAATCCATGATGTCCCAACCCGAGGACAGCACGACTGACCGCTGGATTGCGCTTTGCAGCCGGTCCAGCGCCGCCGGGCTTGACAGCGTCTTGCCCGAAATCACTTGGTGTGCAAGAGATGCCATGACGACTTGTTGACGCACCACCCGGTCGAGGTCGCCGCGGGGCAGATCGTGGCGCTGACGCACGAAGCTCAGTGCCTGTGGGCCGTCGAGCCGCTGCCAGCCGGCCGGGAAGTCAGCGCCCGAAAGCGGTTCGTACACAGCATCTTTCAAGCACACATCGACGCCACCGATAGCGTCGGCGATCAATGAGAACCCGAGCAACCCGATCTCGGCATAGTGGTCGACGGTGACACCAGTGAGGTCGGCGACCGTCTTGATCAACGCGTCTCGGCCGGCCTCGGTGGACTGGGCGTCGGCCTCTGCGTCGCTGACGCCGGACTCCACGAGTGCCAGGCGCTTCTGCTCTTTGGTCTGGCCGTAGACACCGTTGATCTTCGTCTTGCCCAGGCCGGGCGCCTGGACATAGGAGTCGCGCGGGATCGAGATCGCGGTCGCCGACTTGCCGTTGTTGGGGATGCGCACCAGCACGATCGTGTCGGTGTTGGTCGACACGTCGTCGCCGGCATGCAGTTCGGCGAGCTCTTCGTCGGACAGCGGGTTGCCGTGCGCGTCAGTGCGGCTGTCCATGCCGACCAGCAAGATGTCGATAGCGCCGTCCTCGCCGCCCTCGCCGAGCAGCGCCGAGCTGATGTGAAAGATGCCGTCCTCGAACGAACGCAGCTTCGTCCAGGCGAGCCCCGTCGCCATCACGATCACTACGGCTACCAAGGTGCACAGCACCCGCACACCACGGCGCGCGCTAACGACCGGGCCGGCGGCTGGCACAGCAGGCACGAAGAAGACCCCATTCGGTTGAACAGCTGGGCACCAGGCTACTGGCGAGATCGCCAGGTGAGCGGTAGCTCGGGCCCGGCGTGCCAGACTCGAAAACCATGGGCAACCGAATCGTTATCAGCGGCGCAGCCGGACAAGTCGGCCGGCGTCTGGCCGCTGAGGCCGCACGTCAGGGCCGTGATGTGCTGGCACTGACCTCTGCCGAGTGGGACATCACGGACCCCGCCGCGGGGGCCGACGTCGTCGAACCTTCAGACGTGGTGGTCAACTGCGCGGCGTTCACTGCCGTGGACGCGGCGGAATCCGAGCCGGATGCCGCGCACGCCGTCAACGCCGTCGGTGCCGGCAACGTGGCGAGTGCATGCGCCCGCGCAGGCGCCCGGATGATCCATGTGTCGACGGACTATGTGTTCAGCGGCCGTTTCGACGGGGCGCCGCACCCATATGACATCGACGATGCACCGGCTCCCTTGTCGGTGTACGGCCACAGCAAGCTGGCCGGCGAGCGGGCCGTGCACGCCGAGCTGCCCGAGGCGCACGTCGTACGGACCGCATGGGTGTACACCGGGACGGGCGGCGACTTCGTGGCTGCCATCGCACGGCGCGCCGCCGAAACCGGCGCCGTCGAGGTGGTTACCGACCAAGTCGGATCACCCACGTACGTCGGCGATCTGGTGTTCGCGCTGCTCGAGATCGCCGCCGGCGGGATCACCGCACCCCTGCTGCACGCCGCAAACGCAGGTGCCGCAAGCCGGTTCGAACAGGCCCGCGCCGTCTTCGAGGTGCTCGGCGCCGATGCGGAGCGGGTACGGCCGGTGGGAAGCGATCGTTATCCGCGGCCGGCGCCGCGCCCGGCGTATTCCGCGTTGGCTTCGCGCGCATCGACGGCCGCGGGGCTGACGCCGCTGCGGCCGTGGCGCGAGGGCCTGGCCGCGGCGCTGGGTGAGGAAGCGCTGCGCAGTTGACGGATACGCTCTACGCCGTGACCGAGGTAGCGGTACGTGAGTGACCATCTGACGGTGGTGACGGTGACGTATTCGCCGGGCCCGTATCTGCACCGGTTCCTGGCCACGCTGTCACACGCGACCGATCGCCCGGTGACCGTGCTGATGGCCGACAACGGTTCCGTCGACGGCAGCCCCGAGCAGGCGCTAACCGATCACCCCAACGCCCGGCTGCTGCGCATGACCGGCAACATCGGCTACGGCAGCGCGGTGAACCGAGCCGTCGCCGAGCTCGGCGCGGAAACCGACTTCTTCATCGTCGCCAACCCTGATGTGCAGTGGGGCCCGCGCAGCATCGACATGCTGCTGGAGGCAGCCGCACGGTGGCCGCAGGCGGGCACGTTGGGCCCGCTTATCCGCGATCCCGACGGTTCGGTCTATCCGTCAGCCCGGCACCTGCCGAGCATCGTCCGCGGCGGAATGCACGCAGTGATCGGTCCGTTGTGGCGCACCAATCCGTGGACAGCCGAATACCGCCAGGAGCGCCAGGAGCCCACTGAGCGGCCGGTCGGCTGGTTGTCGGGCTCGTGCCTGCTGGTACGCAAAGCCGCGTTTGACGACGTGCGCGGGTTCGACAGCAGATACTTCATGTATATGGAAGACGTCGACCTCGGGGATCGGATGGGCAAGGCGGGCTGGCAGAACGTCTACGTCCCCACCGCAGAGATTTTGCACAACAAGGGCCACGCGACAGGCCGCGATCCTGCCCGTAACCTCACGGCGCACCACACAAGCACCTACATTTACCTTGCCGACCGCTATTCGCGATGGTGGCAGGCGCCATTGAGGTGGGCGATGTGGGCGGCGCTGCAGGCGCGGTCGGCCTTGGCGGTGCGACGGGCGCGCCGATGAGCGCTCGTCGCGAAGAGCAAAGGTACCGATGAGCGCGAAAGGACGGGCGTGACGGAAACTTCCGCGGTAGATGCCGTCGTCCTGGTCGGTGGCCAGGGCACCCGGCTGCGTCCGTTGACCTTGTCCGCACCGAAGCCGATGTTGCCCACGGCCGGGCTGCCGTTTCTGACGCACCTGTTGTCGCGCATCGCCGCGGCCGGGATCGAGCACGTGGTGCTCGGCACGTCGTACAAGCCTGCGGTGTTCGAGTCGGAGTTCGGTGACGGCAGCAAGCTGGGTCTGCAAATCGAATACGTCGTCGAAACCGAACCGCTCGGCACCGGCGGTGCGATTGCGAACGTTGCCCACAAGCTGCGCCATGACACTGCGATGGTGTTCAACGGAGATGTGCTCTCCGGCGCGGATCTCTCGGCGCTGCTCGACACACATCACCGCCTCGACGCCGACGTCACGCTGCACCTGGTGCGCGTCGGCGACCCGCGCGCGTACGGCTGTGTGCCGACCGACGCCGAGGGCCGGGTGACCGCGTTTCTGGAGAAGACGCAGGACCCGCCGACCGACCAGATCAACGCGGGCTGCTACGTGTTCCGCCGCCCGGTGATCGACCGCATCCCGACCGGCCGGCCGGTATCGGTGGAGCGGGAGGTGTTCCCGTCGTTGCTGTCCGAGGGACTGCGCGTGTGCGGTTACGTCGACGCGACGTACTGGCGGGATATGGGCACACCGGAAGATTTCGTCCGCGGATCAGCCGATCTGGTCCGCGGCATCGCGCCGTCGCCTGCGCTCGGCGGCCAGCGAGGCGAGATGCTGGTGCACGACGGCGCGGCAGTCTCGCCGGGCGCGCTGCTGATCGGCGGCACGGTCGTCGGCCGCGGCGCCGAGATCGGTCCGGGCGCTCGGTTGGACGGTGCGGTGATTTTCGACGGGGCGCGCGTGGAGGCGGGATCCGTCGTCGAGCGGTCGATCATCGGTTTCGGGGCGCGGATCGGTCCTCGCGCGCTGGTCCGCGACGGCGTGATCGGGGATGGCGCCGAGATCGGCGCACGCTGCGAGCTGCTGCGTGGAGCCCGGGTGTGGCCGGGAGTCGCTATCCCCGACGGCGGTATCCGCTACTCGACCGACGTGTAAGGCGACTCTTGGCCTTCGCAATTAGCGCCGCGAGCGCGAAGTCGGCATCATGCGGCGGCTGATCGATCGGCCACCATCGCAAATCGAGAGATTCTGCGCTGCAGGCGATTTGGGTGCCGGGCGGGGCGTGGGCGACGAACTGCAGGTCGAGGTGTCGAGTGGGCTTGCCGAGCGAGCACGTCACCGGATGCACGTGAATCGCGGCCAGTTCGGGTTCGACGGCCAGGCCCGCGATACCGGACTCCTCGGCTGCCTCGCGTTCGGCGGCGGCGACGATGTCGGTATCGGTGTGCTCGCAGTGGCCACCGAGCTGTAGCCACCGGCCGATCCGCGGATGCAGGGTCAGCAGGACGTTCTCACCGGTGTCGTCGAGAACCAGTGTCGACGCGGTGACATGGCCAGGTTCGCAGTCGCGCCGGCATGCGTCGGGCCGGGCGAGCACAAACGCCAACACCGCTTCGCGCAGCGTGTCCTGGGCCGGATCGGGTGCGCGCCAACACGTCAGCATTTCGATCACCGAATCGCGCACGCTCACTTCTGCACCAACAGGGACGACGTCGATGCCGGCTCGCGCGGTGCCAGCGGCTCGTCGGGATATCCGATCGCGATGGCGCCCAACGGTTCCCAGTCATCGGCGAGTCCGAGCTCGTGGCGCACCTCCTCGGGGGCGAAGATCGTCGAGCCCACCCAGCAGCTGCCCACACTTCGCGTGGCCAGTGCCACCAGGAGCCCCTGCACGGCGGCGCCGACGGCCACCGTGAACATCGTGTGCTCGGCCGCAGACCGCTCGGCGTCCGGATAGTCGTGCGCGCCATCGGGAACCAGGAACGGGATGATCAACTCCGGCGCGTCGTAAAGAATCTGGCCGCGTGCCACGCGCGTGTCGACGGCCCGCGGCGACTTGCCGTCGCGGCTCAGGTCGTCGCGCCAGCGTGCATTCATCCGGTCCAGAAGCGCTGAGCGCCGGGCGGAGTCGCGCAGCCAGACGAACCGCACTGGCCGGGTGTGGTGCGGTGCCGGCGCGGTCAGCGCTTCGGCCACGGCGGCCTCGATGTGTTGCGGGGGAACCGGTTCCGATGCGAACCGGCGCACCGACCGGCGCAACAGCAGCGCTTGGCGGCGCCCCTGCGCGATCGCCTCTTCGGTGCCCAGCCAGAACAGGTCCTCGTCGCCGGGCCGGAGCAGCCGTGCTGCGTTCGAGCCGTCGTCGGCGGTCGCGAGCCCTCGCACGACGGCGACGGGCACCCCTGTCAGCTTGCCCTTGACAAGGTCGGCGGCCGAGGCGATTTCGTCGGCAACCGCGACCTCCGTGACCACGAGTTCGTTGCCGTGGCTGTCACGCGCGCCCGCGTAGGAGTGCACCACCGCCACACCCGCGGCGCCGATCGCCACGTCGATCTGGCCGTTGCGCCACGCCCGCCCCATCGTGTCGGTGATCACCACGCCCACTGTCACGCCGAGGCGCTCGCGCAGGCCGGCCCGCAAGGTAGCCGCGCTGGCATCCGGGTCGGTGGGCAGAAGTGCCAGTTCGGTGGCCGAGACGTTCGATCCGTCCACACCGGCCGCGGCCTGAACGATCCCCAGCGCATTCTCGGTGATCAACGTCTTGCCCTTGCGGGCCAGCACGCGCACGGCTTCGGCGTCAATCAGCTTGCGGCGCAACTCGTCTCGTGCCTGCGGGTCAGCGGGCGCGGTCACCACCCGGCCCTCGCACTTGCTGATGACCTTGCTGGTCACCACGACGACGTCGCCGTCGCGCAGCCAGGGCGCGGCCGTCGCCAGCATCGCCGACAGGTCGTCGCCGGTGCGGAATTCGGGTAGCCCCGGTACCGGAAGCAGTTCGACACGGCCCGCCGACCCGTGCTCGGTCACGAGCGGGGCCCTGCGGTCAGCCCCGCCATCTGCAAGCCGTTGCGGACCATCTCGGCGGTGGTGGCGGGGTCGGACATCAGCAACGGCACCGCGCGCACGGTGACGCCGTCGATGTCGGCGACATCGCCGTCGTGGATCAGCCAACCGTCGAGGATCCCGACGTCGCTGCGGGCGCCGTAATGGCGGCCGACGGCTTCCGAGGTGGTCGGCAAGCCGATCACGCGCAGGCATTCGTCTGCCATACCGCGCAACGGTTTTCCGCTGACGATCGGGGAGTAGCCTATGACCGCCGCGGGCGTGGACCGCAGTGCGGCGCGCAGCCCGGGAATCGCCAGGATCGCCCCGATGGACACGACGGGATTCGATGGAGCAAGGAAAACGACGTCCGCGGTTTCAATCGCCTGCAAGACGCCGGGCCCGGCGGTGGCCGCCTCGGCGCCGATGAACGCGAAACTGTGAGTCGGCACCCGCGCCCGGTGCCGAACCCACCACTCCTGGAAGTGGATCGCCCGCTGCGCACCGTCGGCCGGATCCGTGATGACGACGTGTGTCTCGCTGCGGTCGTCGCTGGCGGGCAACAACGTTGCGCCGGGTGACCACCGTTGACAAAGCGCCTCGGTGACCGCTGACAACCGATAGCCGGCTCGCAGCATCTGACTGCGGACCAGATGCGTGCCCAGATCGCGGTCACCGAGCCCGAACCAGTCCGGCTGCACACCGTAGCGGACCAATTCCTCCATCGCATGCCAGGTTTCGTCACGGTGCCCCCAGCCCCGTTCGGGATCGATGCCGCCGCCGAGGGTGTACATGCAGGTGTCCAGGTCGGGGCAGACGCGCACGCCGTGCAGCCAGGCGTCGTCACCGATGTTGACGACCGCGGTGAGCTCGTGGTGCGCCCCGCCATCGCCGTCGGCGAACTGGCCCAGCTTCAGCAGATGCTGTACTCCCAGCAGAAACCGTGCTCCGCCGACGCCGCCGACCAGAACGGTGACCTTCACGTCTGCAGTCTCCTCCTCCCGCACATGGTCATCGGTGCTGACACTAGGACCCTCGCCGCGCCACGCATCCATCGCGGTGCGTAACCGGTCCCTGTGACCTAGATGACACCCCGCTGTCTGCATGTCCATTTGCCAGGGCTTTAATTAGGTCCGTCATTTTTCAACAGACATGTCGCAGCTGATCGCGTGCGGGTCGGGAGGAATTGGCCATGGGGCAATGGAGCCGGCGCGGTTGGATGCGTATCAGTGGGCTCGCCCTCACGCTCGGGCTGGGCATCGCCACGACGACGGGTCACGGCGTTGCCTGGGCCGATCCCACCGGCGGGGATGCGGCAGGCGGCTCGGCCAGCCACTCGGGGCCGGCGAGCAGCACCGGCGGCCAGAAGCGCCCGCACCGCCAAGCCGATGCCACCGCAGGCACCGGCAATACATCGCCGACGCGACCCACGAGAATTCGCGCTTCCGACGTATCCGCGTCCCGCCCGCATGGCATCCTTACCCGTCTACCGTCGTCGGCGGAGTCGGGATCGGCTGCGCTGCAGGATGATTCACCTATCGGGCTGGCATCCCTGCCCGTCACAACCGACCCCTCGGCCTTGCCGTCCGCGCCGGCTGCGACCACCAAGAGGCCGATCCGGACCAAGGCCGCCGCGCCAGAGACCGCGCCGGCGGACGGGAGCGACTCGTCGCCGAGCGCCGGCTCGCTTTCATCACGCAAGCTGTTTTCGACACTGAGCCCACGCTCTCTCGCGCGGGTGGCCGGTTCAGCGGACACCGGCATCGCGCCCGCCGCGGCGGTGGTCACGCTCACGCCACACGCGCTCGCCGCGCCGGAGAGCACGGCCGCGGTAGTCGACATTGCGCCGAGCCCGCCCGCGCCGGTCAGGCCGATCGCCAACATTGTCGCCCTGCCCGGTCGCATCGTGAACACGGTCTTGCAGTTGCTCGGATTCACCACCGCCGCGGACGTCGCCCCCAGCCCGATACCGTGGAATCCGCTCGCCGATCTGGTTTTCGCCGTCTTCCGCCGGTGGGAGCACCGCCTGGGGCTCGACGCCCCCGTCACGGGACAACCGGTGCCGCCCAGCCTGACGTACACCGGACCACTGACCACCGCCACGCCGACCGTGGCCCAATTCCTCAACGCGGCGACCACCGAATACGTTCTCGGGGGCACTCCCGGCGGCTTGGTGCCGTTCACGGTCAACGGGTGGCCGATGAGGGTCACCAAGGAATTCACCGGCATGACCGCCCAGGTGTGGGTGACGCCGCAGAGTCAGATCATCATCGCCTACTCGGGAACCACGGGCGGCACCAACCTTCTCTTCAACCCGCTGATCGCCCTCAGTCAAATCCGCACGGATCTGAGGGGTGCGTTGACCGACACCACGCCGAAAGCGTTTACCGACGCCTTGGACTTCGCCCAGCGGGTCCAAGCCGCGGCGGCACAACAGGGCTACACCGCGAGCGACATTTTCGTGGCCGGCCACTCTCTGGGTGCCTGGGAGGCCGAATACGTCGCCCAGCAGTCCGGTCTGAATGGCATCGGATTTGAAGGTCCCGGCCTGTCCTCCACTGTTGCCGGCAACGGGGCCGATTCGCTGTTCGTCAACACCGCCACCTATGGCGATGTCGCTGCCTATATGGCCAGTGATCTGCCCGGCTTGCAGCCGTTTGCGCCCGCTTACGTCGCCGCCGGAGGGGCCAAGCCGCACTACGGCCCAATCGTGATGCTGGGCGACCCGGGCGCACTGGCGCCGGTGACCAACGCCGCGGCCTTGCGGGGAACCGGCCCCGTCAGATCCCTCATCTCCGTCGTCGATCTGTTCGTCAACTTCATCGAGAACCACCTACCCGGTGTGCAGGCCTACAACCTCGACGTCACTCCGGACCCTGGGGTCGTACCTTGGCTCGGGGTCGATAGAGGTGAGGTCAACACCGGCTTCGGGGAGATGACCTTGCCCGAGTTCCTCCAGGCGGCATCGACGGCCGGCATTTTGGTCGCCGCGTAGTCCGATCCCGTTGCGGGACAACGTGATAACGATCTACGGCTTTGATCTTGTTATCGCAGACGGCGCACCGGGCGACACGCCGTGGCCGGCGACGCGCCGAATTCGCATCACAAGATGGTATGAATTTCGGTTCTAACGCTTGACCGGACCAGCTCACAAGTGTGTAATCACACCAGTGTCATTCCCGGTTGGCTCCCCGGTTCCGGTGTCGCAGACCGAGATTCGATCACTTGTTCGAATTGGAACTGAATAGTGGGCGAATTCCACAACCAACTGCGATCACCAGGTTAGGAGGCGAAATGCCTTACGAGCACCTCGATTTCCCGCAGCCGATCCGGCTGGGCGACCGTGGCCTGAGCACGATGGGCAGCGCGCCGCAAACACCATCCACCGCAGAAATCACAGACATCCCCAGACGCGCTCACTTGACTTTGGTGCCCGACGCGTTCGGCTTGGCACCACTTACCCCCGACGACCCCGAGTGGCAGGAACGGGCGCTGTGCGCTCAGACCGACCCTGAGGCGTTCTTCCCCGAGAAGGGCGGCTCGACGCGGGAGGCCAAGCGCATCTGCATGGGCTGCGAGGTGCGCGACGCGTGCCTGGAGTACGCGCTCGCCCATGACGAGCGCTTCGGCATCTGGGGCGGACTCTCCGAGCGTGAGCGTCGCCGCCTTAAGCGCGGCATCATCTGAGGCGGGCCCTCAGTCGTGGTCGATCGATGGGTCGATGACCGACGGCTCCACCCCCAGATACGTGGCCACCTGAGCCACCAGCAACTCGTTCAGTAGATCGGCGAGTTCGTCGCCGTCTTTTACTCGTCGCTCGATTGGCTTGCGGAACAACACGATTCGAGCCCTGGTGGGAGTGCCGCGGACGTCGACGCCGGCCGGGATCAGCCGCGCCAACGCGATCGGCCCGTCGGCCACCACCTCCGGCGGCCACTGCACGCTGTCGGGATCCCGCGGTGCGATGCGCGGAATCTCGTCGACCGCGACGTCGAGTCCGGAAACCCGCTCACGCCATCGGCGTTCGATCGGTTCGTAGGCCTCCAGCACCGCCATGTCGAACCGTTCGGCGCGACTGCGCCAGCCCGGCACGCTCGGCGGCAACAGCGGCCCCCGCATTTCCCGCCGTCGCGAGCCCCGCAGTCCCGCCACGGGGGGATAGTAACGGTTGGTTATCTTCTCGTCGCAGGTGTGCGCGTGTCCGGCACCGGCAGGCGATGTGCCGCGATAGCCTTCCGGGCGTGAATGTTCCCCGCCGCTGCTGTCGGCCCGGGTGCCCTCACTACGCGGTTGCGACGTTGACGTTCGTCTACTCGGACTCGACCGCGGTAGTCGGGCCGCTGGCCACCGCGGCCGAACCGCATTCATGGGACCTTTGCGTCGCCCATGCGGGCCGGATCACGGCTCCGCGCGGCTGGGAGTTGGTCCGGCACGCGGGTCCGCTGCCCGCCAGCCCCGACGACGACGATCTGGTGGCGCTGGCCGATGCCGTGCGGGAGAGCCGCGACGGGGTTGTCGTAGGAAGCGCGGCTCTCGACGACCTCGCCAACAGCTCGCCCGTCGGTGCGGCAGGCACGGTGCTGGCACCGCCGCCGACGGAGCCCGCCAGGGTCGGCCGGCGGCGCGGCCACCTGCGCGTGTTGCCCGATCCCGGGCAGTGAGGCGAACCAGAAACCGCGCCGTGGCGAACCGTTAGGCTGGCCACAACCGTCGCCCACCGACAAGGAGTCAGCCTTCGACATGTCTCGGCCTGCTGCGGTGGTCCGCCGTGTGATCAAGGCCTACGACATCCGCGGCCTGGTTTCCGAAGAGATCGACGACTCGTTGGTCAGCGACGTCGGCGCGGCTTTCGCGCGGTTGCTGCGCGACGAAGGCCACGCCACCAAGGTTGTTGTCGGCTACGACATGCGGGAAAGCTCGCCCGACCTCGCCGCGGCGTTCGCGTCCGGGGTGCGGGCGCAGGGGCTTGACACCGTCAGTATCGGGCTGGCTTCCACCGACCAGCTCTACTTCGCGTCCGGTCTGCTCGACGCCCCGGGTGCGATGTTCACCGCAAGCCACAACCCGGCCGCCTACAACGGCATCAAGCTGTGCAGGGCGGGCGCCAAACCCGTCGGCCGGGATACCGGCTTGGAGGCGATCACCGACGACGTCATCACCGGCGTACCGGGCTTCGACGGCACAGCCGGCTCGGCGGCCGACCGCGACGTGCTCGTTGAGTACGGCGAGTTTCTGCGCTCGCTGGTCAACCTCGGCGGCATAAGGCCGCTGCGGGTGGCCGTCGACGCGGGCAATGGGATGGCCGGCCACACCACTCCCGCGGTGTTGGGCGCGATCGACGC
Source organism: Mycobacterium sp. (assembly GCA_036558625.1). Taxonomy (GTDB): domain Bacteria; phylum Actinomycetota; class Actinomycetes; order Mycobacteriales; family Mycobacteriaceae; genus Mycobacterium. The sequence goes on from DATBFF010000066.1 coordinate 30,016, forward strand.
GATCACGCTCGAACCACTGTATTTCGAACTCGACGGGACGTTTCCCAACCACGAGGCCAATCCGCTGGATCCGGCCAACCTCGTCGACCTGCAAAACCACATCAAATCGACGGGCGCAGACATCGGCCTGGCATTCGACGGCGACGCCGACCGCTGCTTCGTGGTCGACGAACGCGGCGAAACTGTCTCGCCGTCCGCGGTCACCGCGCTGGTGGCTAGCCGCGAACTGGGCCGCGAGATCGGCGCCACCATCATCCACAACCTGATCACCTCGCGCGCGGTGCCCGAGCTCGTCATCGAGCGCGGCGGGAACCCCGTGCGCTCACGCGTCGGGCACTCCTATATCAAGGGCCTGATGGCAGATACCGGCGCGATTTTCGGCGGTGAGCACTCCGCGCACTATTACTTCCGCGACTTCTGGGGCGCAGACTCGGGCATGCTCGCGGCGCTGCACGTCTTGGCGGCGTTGGGCGAGCAGGACAGGCCGCTCTCGGAGCTGATGGCCAACTTTCAGCGCTACGAGCAGTCGGGCGAAATCAACTTCACCGTCGACGACGCACGCGCATGCAGCGACGCGGTGCTGCGGTCGTTCAGCGCGCAGATCGCCTCGATCGATCATCTCGACGGCGTGACCGTCGACCTCGGTGCGGGCACCTGGTTCAACATCAGAATGTCCAACACCGAACCGCTTCTGCGATTGAACGTAGAGGCCCGGACGAAGGCCGACGTCGACGAGGTGGTGGGGAAGATCGCCACCGAAATCGGATCGCACGCAGGTGTTTCCGGATGAACGCCGCGCAGTCTGATATCGATCTCGACGACGTCGATGGCCTTGTCGCGGCTGACCGCGGCGGGCTGCTGCGGGCGGCGTCGATGGCGGGCGCACACGTTCGCGCGACCGCGGCCGCGGCCGACGAAGGCGAGCTCGCGCCGCTTGCGGGCCCGCTGCCGCGCACGGTGATCTGGGTGGCCGGCCGGGGCGCCGCCGCAACGGCGGGGCGCATGCTGTCGGCGCTCGTCGGTCAGGTTGCGGGTGCGCCGATCATGCTCGCCGCCGGCGCCCCGCCGTGGATCGGTCCGCTGGACGTGGTCGTCGTCGCCGGCGACGACCCGGGAGATCCCGAACTTGCCGCGGCGGCATCGATGGCCGCCCGCCGTGGCGCGCGACTGCTGGTGGTGGCCCCGTTCGAGGGCCCGCTGCGCGATGTGTCCGCGGGTCGCGCGGCCATTCTCGCGCCGCGGTTGCCGCTGAACGACACGTTCGGCTTGTGCCGGTATCTGGCGGCGGGGCTGGCCGCAATCGCGACGATCGACGCTTCTGTGCACGCCGACATCGCAGCTCTCGCTGACGAACTCGACGCCGAAGCACTGCGCAGTAGCGCCGGCCGTGAAATGTTCACGAATCCCGCCAAGGCGTTGGCAGAGCGGATGGCAGCGCGGCACGTGGTGCTGGCTGCCGACTCGGCTGGGCCGCAGGCATTGGCTCACCACGGCAGCGCCGTGCTGTTGCGGGTGGCGGGTGTCGTCGCCGCCGCGACCGGCCTGGGCGATGTCGTGGCGGCGGTGCGGGCCGGAATCCTCGGGGGGACAACCGGTTCCGTCGACAACCTGTTCCACGACGAACAACTCGACGGCCCGCTGCCCGACCGTCATCGGGTGCTCGCGCTGGCACTGGGTGACGAGCGGACAGTGGTGGCCGCCCGCGTCGCCGGCCTCGATGACGTCGACGTGGTGTACGCCGACGACGTGGCCGATCCGGCCGCCGTCGGGATCGGGGGCGCCGACGCACAGTTGGCGGTATTGGCGCTGCGGCTGGAAATGGCCGCGGTCTATCTGAGATTGATTCGGGGTTGACGACGTGCATCTGTTACGCGGGGCGGTGCGCACATATGCGTGGGGGTCGCGCACGGCGATCGCTGACTTCACCGGACGGCCTACACCCACGCCTCACCCCGAGGCGGAGCTGTGGTTCGGCGCGCATCCCGGTGATCCGGCGTGGCTGCAGACCGAAGACGGCGAGAAGTCACTGCTTGCGACGTTGTCCGACGATCCCGAAGGTCAGCTCGGCATTGCGGTGGCCGAACGGTTCGGCGACCGACTGCCGTTTCTGCTGAAGGTGCTCGCTGCCGACGAGCCGCTGTCGCTGCAAGCGCATCCGAGCGCACAGCAGGCCGCCGACGGGTTTGACCGCGAAGAGCGGCTCGGCGTGCCGATCTCGTCGCCGACCCGCAATTACCGTGATCGCAGCGACAAGCCGGAACTGGTGATCGCGCTCGAGACGTTCGAGGCGCTGGCCGGGTTCCGCGAGGTGTCGCGCAGCATCGAACTGATGAAGGCCCTGACGGTAGGGAAGCTCGATCCGTTCATCGATCTTTTGAGGGGCCAGCCGGACGGCGACGGGCTGCGAGCGCTGTTCACCACGTGGATCACCGCTCCGCAACCGGACCTCGACATCCTGGTGCCCGCGGTTCTGGACGGCGCGATCGAGTATGTCCGTTCGGGCGCCGGGGATTTCGCGGACGAAGCGAAGGATGTGCTCGAGCTGGGCGAGCGCTACCCCGGCGATGCGGGAGTGCTTGCGGCGCTGCTGCTCAACCGCATGAGCCTGAAGCCAGGTGAGGCAATCTTCTTGCCGGCCGGCAACCTGCATACGTATTTGCGTGGCGTTGCGGTCGAGGTAATGGCGAACTCGGACAACGTTTTACGCGGCGGGTTGACGCCCAAGCACGTCGACGTCCCGGAGCTGCTGCGCATCCTTGACTTTCATCCGGTGTCAGAGGAGGCGTTGCGGCCCGAAACACACTGGGATGGCCCGGAACTGGTGTACAGCGTCGACACGGATGAGTTCGCCGTGTCGCGCCTGTGCATTGGTGGTGAGCACCTCGGGCACGAGATCGACACGGCGGTGCGCCACGACGGGCCACAGGTGCTGCTGTGCAGCGCGGGTTCGGTGTTGCTGCACGCGAAGTCGTCGTCGCTGACCCTGCGCCGGGGGCAGGCCGCCTGGGTACCGGCCGACGACGGTCCGATACGGTTGACCGCCGAACGTCCTGCAGAATTGTTCCGGGTCAGTACCGGAATTTAACCGAGGAGTTTGATGTCGAGCGCCGGCAGCACGAGGGCGATCATCGCGGCGCTGTTGGCGAACGCCGGTATCGCTGTTGCGAAGTTCGTCGGGTTCCTGATCACCGGCAGCTCGTCGATGCTGGCCGAGTCGGTGCACTCGGTGGCCGACACCTCGAACCAGGGTCTGCTGTTGTTGGGCCAGCGGCAGGCGCGCAAGGCCGCCGACCGGCTGCATCCGTTCGGCTACGGGCGCAGCCGCTACTTCTATTCGTTCGTCGTTGCGCTGGTGTTGTTCACGCTGGGGTCGGTGTTCGCTTTGTACGAGGGTTACCACAAGATCAGCCACCCCGAGCCGTTGACGTCCCCTGTCGTGGCGATCGTCATCCTCTTCGTCGCAATTGCGTTGGAGTCCTACAGTTTTCGCACCGCGATGGTGGAGTCGCGACCGCTGAAGGGCAGCGGCAGTTGGTGGCGATTCATCCGCACTTCACGCAACCCCGAACTGCCGGTCGTGCTGCTCGAAGACACCGGCGCGCTCGTCGGCCTGGTTTTCGCGTTGATCGGTGTCGGTATGACAGTGATCACCGGCAACGCGGTGTGGGACGGCGTCGGCACCGTCGGCATCGGAGTACTGCTGGGCGTGATCGCGATCGTCCTGATGGTCGAGATGCAAAGCCTGCTGATCGGTGAGGGCGCCACCGGCGCGCAGGAGCGCGCGATCCGGCAAGCGCTGGACAGCACGCCACACGTCCAGCGCGTGATCCATTTGCGCACACAGTATCTGGGGCCTGAGGAGATGCTCGTGGCCGCGAAGATCGCGTTGACGCCGGGCTCCGATCTGGCCACCATCGCCCGTGCGATCGACGAGGCCGAGGCGCGGATGCGCGACGCGGTACCCGCCGCGCGGGTGATCTATCTCGAGCCCGACCTGGATCGGTCGGTCAGCCTAGACGCGTGATGCCTGGATGGGCGTCGAAGCCTTGATCGAAGCTCATCAGTCGGCCAATGTCGTGTCGAGCCATCACCGCGAGGTGCAGCGCGTCCCTGGACGACAGTCCCTGATACCGCAACAGCGTGTCCTTCGCCTGCTCGACGTCCGCGCGTCCGATGGGCAGCACCTCGTCCACGACAGAGAGGATCGCGTCGAACGCGGGCTGGATCGCCTCGCGCCGGTTGATTGCCACGTACCGGTGGCAGATCTCCTGGAGTACCTCAGCGTCAGTGACCAGTCGGTCGCCTGCGGAGAGTGCGGACTCAACGAGTTGTTGCGCATCGAGTTTGTGAGGATGAGAGGCGCCGACCAAATACATCGGAATGTTGGAATCGACGAGGATCACCGCGTCCTTCCGCGCTCGATCTCTTCAAGCATTTCCTCGATGTCGGCGGTCGGGAATTCGTGACGTGCTGCGGCGCGGACGGCACGCAGCTTGGTCTCGAGGTCGCCGCCGGGTTCACGCTCCCGCGCCTCGCGCAGCGTGCGGCGCACCCACTCCGAAACGGTTGTGCGATGGCGGCGCGCGATCTCTTGTAGCTGTGCCCACTCGTCGGCGTCGAGGAGAACCTGCAGCCGCTTACTCACATGATGAGTATAAATGACACACCAAGTGCGTATAGGGCTTGGCTCATCGAGCGCCAAAAGATGTACGCGGCCGATCCACGATCCCTCGATGCAATTTTGCGCACGATGCGCGGTCACCAGATTTGGCTATACTTTTGGCGTGACTACGATGCCCATCGGTGACGCCCGCGACGCGTTCAGCAAGCTGCTGGCGGAGGTGGAGCGCACTCACGAGCGCGTAACCATTACCCGTCACGGACACGCCATCGCGGTGCTGATCTCAGCCGAAGATCTGGCAGCCCTGGAAGAAACGGCGGACCTGATGAGCAGCCGGGGGGCGGTCGAAGCGATCGCCGAAGGCGTCGCCGAACTCGATGCCGGGCAGGAGATCAACGGCGCCGACGTCGTGGCCAGGTTCCGGCGTGGATGAACCCTATGACTGCACCTTTGCTCCACACGCCATTCGCGATCTTGAAAAGCTACCGGAAGTCGTTGCCGCGGCATGTGTGGAATTCATCGCAGGTGCGCTGCGGGAAAACCCTCGACGGCAAGGCAAGCCGTTACGGGGACAGTGGGTGGGTCTATGGTCCGCACGCCGAGGCACCTACCGAGTGATCTATCGTGTCGACGAAACCCGGCACCGAATCCAAATCGTGCATATCGACCACCGCACTCGTGTTTACCGCTGAATGCGTGTCACAGCGCCCCAAATTCCCTTAGCTTGACCGGATGACAACGTTCGCGTTGGTGCACGGTGCGTGGCACGGGGCATGGTGCTGGGAACGGCTGGCACCGCTTCTAAAGCAGGCAGGCCATGACGTGGTCACGCCGGATTTGCCTTGTGACGACGCATCGGCGACGACGTTCGAGCCCTACGCCGACATCGTCTGCGCTGCCCTCGGCGGGCGCGACGACGATGTCGTCGTGGTCGGACACTCCCTGGCCGGGCCCACAGCGACGTTGGTGGCGGCGCGGCGGCCTGTTCGGCATCTCGTGTACCTGTGCGGAGCGGTTCCTTCTGCGGGCCGCAGCTTGATCGACCAACGCACCGAACAGCCCGATATGTGTAACCCGCACTGGGACAAGGGAATAAGTGCGCCCGACGAGCATTTGCGGCTGACGTGGACCGATCTCGATGCGGCTCGCGAATTGCTCTTCGGCGACTGCGACGAGGCGACCGTGATGTCCGCGTTCCAACGTCTTCGACTGCAGTGCGCGCACCCGTTCATCGCGCCATTTCCGCTGGCCGAAATACCCACGACGCCTTGTACTTCGGTGATCTGCACCGAAGATCAGATGGTCTACCCGCAGTGGCAGAGGCGGATCGCCCGAGAAATCGGCGCCGAAATCGTCGAGCTCCCGGGCAGCCATTCACCGCAGCTGTCCCGACCATCGGCGGTGGCCGAGGTGTTGCTACGGGTGGCCGGCGAGAGCCAGGCGGTCGACGCGAGCCTGGCGCCGCTCGGCTAACCAACAGCGCATGTTGTGCCGTACCGTGCGGCCGACGATCCGCGCGCTGGGAATCATGTAGAGGCTGTCGAGCAGGCTGAAGCGGCGCAGAAACCATTCGGCCAGAACGGGATCGGTTTCCGCGGCACCGAGGAACTGATCGAAGAGATTGCCAACCGGGCGGTACCACCGCGGCATCGGCCCGTGCGCGCCGTGCAGCACCAGATCGCCGATCGCGTTCATCGTCCATACCGGATATGTGGTCTTGGCGGTGGCTTTGTTGAGCCGGCCGGCGAGGTCTTCTTCGGGCGATTCCAGCACCCGGCGCAGGTGCCCCGCTTGCAGCGACGTCATCGTCATGCCTTGCCCGTAGGTGGGATTGAAGCTGACGACGGCGTCGCCGAACGGCACAATCCCGGCCGGGAAGCGGGTCAGTTTGTCGTAGCGGCGCCAGCGGCTGGTCGGGTACTTGTGGAACGCGATCTCGCCGATCTGCTCCGCCTGGCGGATCGCCGACGCATGTTGGGGCAGAACGGCATCGGTCACGTCGCACATCTCGGCGAACGTCTGTGGTGGCTGCACCTTGCCGACACCAAAGGTCGTCATGCCCCACGTGCCGTCCTCGTAGAACAGCATCCCGATCCCAAGCGGCTGTTCGCGTGACGCGCCGGCGACGACGACCTTCTCGTCGATCATGCCGTCGGGGATGCGCAGTTGGGCCGTCGCATAGCCGATGCCGACGTCGACGGTGTCTTCCGCGGGCCGGTCAAAACCCCACTCTGCCAACCAGACTGGCAGTCGGGTGCCGCGGCCGGCGGCGTCGACGACGAGGTCGGCTGCCACGAAATCCCCGTCGTCCAGCACGACGCCGGTCACCCTGCAGGCGTCGAACCGCGGCGCGCTCACCGACCGCTGCTGAATTGTCACGTTCGGCAGCGCGGCGGTGCGTCGGCGTATCTGCCACTCCAGGTGCGGCCGGCTCGGGACGTAGGTGGTGAATTCTTCACGGAGGTAGTGCGCCGTTCCGAGCACGTGGCCGGCGGCCCCGAAGTAGATGCAGTCGGGCCGGTTCTCCAGGATCGGCACGCCGGCGGCGACCATGTCGTCGAGAAGCCCGGGGAACAGCGCACCGAACTCGGCCGCGCCGCGAGCCATCAGGATGTGCACATGGCGGCCCTGCGGCACCGCCGCGCGGTTCGCCGGCTCGTCGGGCAGCGCGTCGCGGTCGAACAGCGTGACCCGTTCGAAGAAATCCGACAGCACGCGGCCCGCGCACAGGCCCGCGATGCTCGCCCCGATGACGACCGCGTGTTTTCGTTGCCGCATCATGCGGGAACAGTAGAGCAGTACCGCCGAAAGAGGAGACATGGACCTGCGTACGAAGTCGGTCGAACAGTCGCTGGCGGACACCGACGACGACGAAAGCCGGTTGCGCAAGGACCTGAGCTGGTGGGACCTGACCGTCTTCGGGGTGTCGGTGGTGGTGGGCGCGGGCATCTTCACGGTCACCGCGTCGACCGCGGGCAACATCACCGGGCCGGCGATCTCCGTCTCGTTCGTCATCGCCGCCGTCGCATGCGGGCTCGCTGCGCTGTGTTACGCCGAGTTCGCCTCCACGGTGCCCGTCGCGGGCAGCGCCTACACGTTCTCCTACGCCACGTTCGGCGAATTCGTCGCGTGGGTCATCGGCTGGGACCTGGTGCTCGAGTTCGCGGTCGGCGCTGCGGTCGTCGCCAAGAGCTGGTCGAGCTATCTCGGCACGGTGTTCGGATTCGCCGGTGGCACAACCGATCTCGGCCCGCTGACACTGGACTGGGGCGCCCTGCTGATCACCGCGGCGCTGTGCACGCTGCTCGCGCTGGGCACGAAGTTGTCGGCGAATGTGTCCGCGGCCATCACAGCGGTCAAGGTGTCGGTGGTGTTGCTTGTGGTCGTGGTGGGCGCGTTCTACATCAAGGTCGGCAACTTCCGTCCGTTCGTGCCGCGGGCGCAGAGCACCCCGGATACCGAGCAGTCGGTGTTTTCCCTCCTCACGGGCGCGGGCGGCAGCACGTACGGCTGGTACGGCGTGCTTGCCGGAGCGTCGATCGTGTTCTTCGCGTTCATCGGCTTCGACGTCGTCGCGACGACCGCGGAGGAGACCAAAAAACCTCAGCGCGACGTGCCCCGCGGCATACTCGCGACGCTCGCGATCGTCACCGTCCTTTATGTGGCGGTGTCCGTCGTGCTGTCGGGCATGGTCTCCTACACGCAGTTGAAAGACGAGGCCGGCGGCCACGCCAACCTCGCCACCGCGTTTACAGCTAACGGCATCACCTGGGCTGCCGAGGTCATCTCGATCGGGGCGCTGGCGGGGCTGACGACGGTGGTGATGGTGTTGATGCTCGGTCAGACCCGGGTGTTGTTTGCGATGGCGCGCGACGGTCTGTTGCCGCGGCAGCTGGCCAGGACCGGTCCGCGCGGCACTCCGGTGCGCACGACCCTGCTGGTCGGCGTGCTGATCGCGGTGGCGGCTTCGGTGTTCCCGATCGGAAGGTTGGAAGAAATGGTCAATGTCGGCACACTGTTCGCGTTCGTGCTGGTCTCTGCCGGGGTGATCGTGCTGCGGCGTGCCCGGCCGGACTTGCACCGCGACTTCCGGGCGCCATGGGTGCCGGTGCTGCCGATCGCCGCGATTTTGGCGTGCCTGTGGCTGATGCTGAATCTCACCCTGCTGACCTGGATCCGATTCGCCGTCTGGATGGTGATCGGAGTGGCCGTCTACTTCTCCTATGGGCGCCGCCACTCGGCGCTGGGCAGGCGTTTGGCGAGCCCGCCAAGCATGGTCGAGCGCTGATAACAGTGCGGCGACACGCTCGTTCACAGATCTGCAAGACGTATATCCAGCAAACGGGTTTTTGTCTACAGTGGGCCGAGGCTGCGTACTCGGCTTCAGAGGGGGTGAAGCGGTAGTGACCTCGTCGCCTCACGCGATGTCAGCCGTCGTACCTGCCGCCGCGGCGTGGCGTGACAAGAAGCGTTATCTCTGGCTGATGGGGCTCATCCCGCCGACCGCGCTGTTCCTCGTGTTGCCGGCAATCTGGGCGATGAACCGGCACGGCTGGCATGCCGCGTCGGAAACGCTGTTCGGCATCGGGCCCGTGCTGGTTTACGTGCTGCTGCCGCTGCTGGACGTCAAGTTCGGACCGGATGGCCAGAACCCGCCCGAGGAGATCATGTCGCGGCTGGAGCGCGACAGGTACTACCGCTACTGCACGTATGCGTTCATCCCCGTCCAGTACGCCAGCGTGGTGTTCGGCGCCTACCTCGTCACCGCCGACAACCTCGCCTGGTTGGGCTACGACGGACCGCTGGGCTGGGCGGGCAAGGTCGGGGTGACGCTTTCGGTCGGGGTGCTCGGCGGAATCGGCATCAACACGGCCCACGAGCTCGGGCACAAGAAGGACTCACTGGAGCGCTGGCTGTCCAAGGTCACGTTGGCGCAGTCGTGCTACGGACACTTCTTCATCGAACACAACCGTGGTCATCATGTGCGGGTCGCCACCCCGGACGACCCGGCCAGCGCCCGGCTGGGCGAAAGCCTGTGGGCGTTCTTGCCGCGCAGTGTTTGGGGCGGTCTGCGCTCGTCATGGCGGCTGGAGGCCCAGCGCATGGGCCGACTCGGTAAGCGGCAGTTGAATATTCGCAATGACGTGCTCAACGCATGGCTGATGTCGGTGGTGCTGTGGGGGACCCTGCTGGCGGTGTTCGGCTGGGCCTTGCTTCCGTTCATCGTCGTCCAGGCAGTGTTCGGGTTTGTGCTGTTGGAGACGGTGAACTACCTGGAGCACTACGGGCTGCTGCGACAGAAGACCGCAAGCGGACGCTACGAGCGATGTACGCCGGCGCACAGCTGGAACTCCGATCACGTCGTGACCAACATCTGGCTGTACCACCTACAGCGGCACAGCGATCACCACGCCAACCCGACCAGACGCTTTCAGACCCTGCGCAGCTTCGACGGCGCACCGAACCTGCCCGGCGGTTACGCCAGTATGATCTGCCTCGCCTACTTCCCGCCGCTGTGGCGACGGGTGATGGACCCCCGAGTGCTCGCGCACTACGGCGGCGATGTCACCAAGGCCAACCTGCACCCGCCCAAGCGCGCCAAGCTGCTGGCCAGATACGGATCTGTGCCGATCACTCACGAGCCGAAACTCATAGAGGCGCCCAAGTCGGAGCCGCTGAACGCACGCGGCTGGCGGCCGGTACCGGCCAAGCCGATTCCGATGGCGCGCGTAGGCAGTCCGCTTTCACCGCGCTGACGACTGCCGCTTTACAAAAACGCTATCAATGTCTAGACAGCAGACAAAAGCTAGGTTATTGTAAACTTCACGTCATGGTGTCCGTTTCGAACAGGAGGTTCGCGATCGTGCAGTCGATCGACTCGATATCCGCCGCTGAGCCGGTCATGCCGGTCTGGCGCGACAAGAAGCGGTTTCTCTGGCCGACGGGCCTAGTGGCCCCGACCGCCATATTCGGCGTGTTGCCGATCATCTGGACGATGAACCTCCACGGCTGGACGACGGCCTCGCAGCTGTTGCTGTGGATCGGCCCGCTGCTGCTCTTCGTGCTGCTGCCACTGCTGGACCTGACGTTCGGCGCCGACGGCCAAAATCCGCCCGACGAGGCGGTGGACCAGTTGGAAAACGACAAGTACTACCGGTACTGCACGTACACGTTCATCCCGTTCCAGTTCGCGAGCCTGGTGTTCGGTGCGTACCTGTTCACCGCCCACGACATCGGCTGGCTGGGCTACGACGGTCCGCTGGGCTGGGTGGGCAAGCTCGGGGTCGCGCTGTCGGTCGGCGTGCTCGGCGGAGTCGGCATCAACACGGCCCATGAGTTGGGCCACAAGAAGGACTCGCTGGAGCGCTGGCTTTCCAAGATCACTCTCGCGCAAACCGGGTACGGACATTTCTTCATCGAGCACAACCGCGGCCACCATGTGCGCGTCGCGACACCCGAGGATCCGGCCAGCTCGCGGATGGGGGAGACGTTCTGGGGATTTTTGCCTCGTTCCGTTTGGGGCGGCGTGCGCTCGTCGTGGGAGCTGGAAGCGCAGCGCATGCGTCGACTTAACAAGAGTCCGTTCAACATTCGCAACGACGTGCTCAATGCGTGGCTGATGTCGGTGGTGCTGTGGGGAGTGCTACTTGCCGTGTTCGGGTGGGCGCTCATCCCATTCCTGGTGATTCAGGCGGTCGTAGGCTTCTCGCTGCTGGAAGCAGTCAACTACCTCGAGCACTACGGGCTGCTGCGGCAAAAGACCGAGAACGGTCGCTACGAGCGGTGCTCGCCGGCGCACAGTTGGAACTCCGATCACATCGTTACCAACATCTTCCTGTACCACCTTCAGCGGCACAGCGATCACCACGCGAACCCGACGCGGCGCTACCAGACGTTGCGTAGTTTTGACGGCGCTCCGAACCTGCCCAGCGGATACGCCAGCATGATCGTGCTCGCCTACTTTCCCCCGCTGTGGCGCAAGGTGATGGATCCGCGGGTGCTCGCGCACTACGGCGGCGACGTCGCGAAGGCCAACCTGCAACCCGCCAAGCGGCAGAAGCTGCTCGCCAAGTACGGCTCCGCAGCATGAGCGCCTACCGCTGTCCGGTCTGCGGCTACGTCTACGACGAAGCCAACGGCGCTGAGCGGGAAGGTTTTCCGGCCGGCACGGCGTGGGCGCAGATCCCCGACGACTGGTGCTGCCCGGACTGCGGGGTGCGCGAAAAAATCGACTTCGAAGCTGTCTGAGAAAGGAAAGACCATGGATTACAAGCTGTTCCGCTGCCTTCAGTGCGGATTCGAATACGACGAGGCGCTCGGCTGGCCCGAGGACGGCATCGCACCGGGCACCCGCTGGGACGATATTCCCGAGGACTGGAGCTGCCCGGATTGCGGCGCGGCAAAGACGGATTTCGAGATGGTGGAGGTCGCCCGCGCGTGACGATTAGTGTCACGCCTGTGAAGGCCAGGGTCCCGTATGCCGAGGCGTCGCGAGTGCTGCTTCGCGATTCGATCCTCGACGGCATGCGGGATCTTCTGCTCAGCCGCGATTGGTCGGCGATCACGCTGGCCGACGTGGCACGCGCCGCCGGCATCAGCCGCCAGACCATTTACAACGAGTTCGGCTCCCGGCAGGGTCTGGCACAGGGATACGCGATGCGGCTGGCTGACCGACTCGTCGACGAGGTCGACAGCGCGATCCGCGGCAACGTGGGTCAGATCTATGCCGCTTTCCTGCAGGGCTTCCGCGCTTTTTTCGCTGCGTCTGCCGCCGACCCGCTCGTCATCTCCCTGCTCAACGGGCAGGCCAAGCCGGATCTGCTCCAGCTGATCACTGTCGACAGCGCGCCGATCATCACCCACTGCTCGCAGCGGCTGACGTTGACTTTCGCCGACAGCTGGGTGAAGGCCTCCGAAGAGGACGCCGGAATCTTGGCGCGAGCCATCGTGCGACTGGCGATGAGCTATGTGTCGATGCCGCCCGAAACCGATCACGACGTCGCCGACGACCTTGCCACGCTGATGACGCCCTTCGCCGAGCGCTACGGCGTGGTCGAGACCAATTGAGCCGCATGGTGATAGGGAAGTCGCGACTACCTTTGCTGTGGGCGGTTAAGGTAACTGCGTGAGTGGGGGAGTCCCGAAGCTTTTCATTTTTCCGCATGCCGGTGGATCGCCGCAGTTCTATGTTCCCTTTGCCCGCGCATTCTCCGGCGATATCAAGCGCATAGCGGTCCAGTACCCGGGGCGCCGGGGTGACCACGACATTTCGTCGTTCAGGAGCATTTCGGATCTGGCAGACGGGGTCTATCAGATGTTGTCGCCGCTGGACCAGTCCGATGGCAAGGTCGCATTCTTCGGTCACAGCATGGGCGGCTTGGTCGCATTCGATGTGGCCCGTCGGTTCGAAGCGGCGGGCAACCCCATCGCGGCGCTCTTTGTCTCTGCGTGTGCGGCGCCCGGACACTCGGGATACGACTACATCCCCGACTCCGACCGTGGGCTGCTTGATGCCGTGACCGAGATGACCGGCGTGAATCCGGAATTCTTGGAGAACGAGGAGTTCGCGTCGAGGATTCTGCCGACATTGCGCGGCTACAAAGCGATCGTGAACTATAAGTGCCCGCCAGATGCGACCGTGTCGTGCCCCATCTTCGCCTTTTACGGGGATGACGACGAGATAGCCACCGAGCAAAAGGTGGCGCCGTGGGCACAGCGTACGAATTCCGACTTCACATCCCGGATGTTCCCCGGCCACCACTTCTACTTGAATGATGTTCTGGACGAACTCGTGAAGGATGTCGAGGACGGTATTTCGAACTGTTGCGTCGCCGATTAGCTGCGACTCTGACGGGGGCGGTTAGACCGAAGGCGCTTCATCGCGCAGAGGCAACTGCGACACCGTGGCCGGCTTTGCCGGGATCGTCGTCATCGCTCGTACGGCCGGGGGTCCGGACACGGGGCGCAGGTCCCCGATGACCTCAGCCACGGAGGTGATCTCTTCGGGGTCGATGAGCCGGTAGCGGGTCAACAGGTCGGCGCGGTTGATGCCGAGATTGGCCGCGGCCGCCCGCAAGTTGTCCGCAGTGATCAACGTGCCCTTCTCGAGTTGGTCATAGTAGGTGGACCGCGACATGTTCATCGCCGTCCAGATTTCTTCTTTCGTGAGCGTGCGCCCGGTCAGGTAGGAGAGGACGGTAGCTAGATCTCTGCCCGTGTCGTCGGGGTACACGCGGCGAATGTATCCGGTTTCCTGGACGTTGGCAATGGACGTTGTCGAAGTCAAGCTCGGTGATACTTGTTTGCGCAATTAGCCGATGACGCGGCCGATCTTCGGTTGTCAGCGACGCCGCGGAAGCCTCCGCCCATGCAGTCACGGTGCCTGCCTCGCGAAACCCCATGACCCCGTTGATGACGGACCCTCATATTAGGCTCCAGCGCCATGTGGAAGGGGTAGCCGGGCCCTCTGGAATTTGCTCACCGAGTTTGCCAGAACGTCCAAACGGCTGGACGTTGCGTGCTAGCCTCCGTGGGTGCCGATTGATCATTCGGCCGCCGTCCCGAAGAAGCGACAGGTGGTCTGGGGGGGTCGAGAGGCCCGTTGACGATGTCGAATCGCCTTCGGCCAGTACGGAAGCGATGTTTGATGAGAACATGCCGAGCGGAAAGGCTGTGTGATGCCTGTGATTGAGTCTTCGATCCCTGCTGCGCTCGAGAGTTGGGCCCGGCAGCAGCCAGATGACGTCGCGTTCACGTTCATGGACTACGAGGTGGACCCCGCAGGGTTTGCCGAAAGCCTGACCTGGTCGCAGCTGCACCAGCGTGCGCAGGCAGTCGCAGCGGAATTGTCGCGTTGCAGTTCACCTGGTGACCGGGCTGCGATTCTCGCTCCGCAGGGCCTCGAATACGTCGTCGGCTTTCTCGGCGCGCTGCAAGCCGGTCTCATCGCTGTTCCTTTGCCCGTGCCGCAGTTCGGCGCGCACGATGAACGGGTTTCCAATGCGCTGAGGGACTCGTCACCGGTCGCAATCCTGACGACCACAGGTGTCGTCAACGACGTGGTTTCATGCAGTCGGGCGCTGCCCAACTTCGTGCCCAGCATGATCGAGATCGATGCACTCGACCTCGATGTGCCGGCGATCTTCGGCGCCGCCAAACCTCAGACCCAGACGGCAGTACTTCAATACACCTCGGGCTCGACGCGGGATCCGGCCGCCGTCGTGGTGTCGCACAAGAATATCTTTGCGAACTGCGCGCAGGTGAGGTCCGACTACTTCGAGCTGGACGGCAAGGTTCCACCGGCCGACACCACGCTGGTGTCGTGGCTGCCCTTCTACCACGACATGGGTTTGCTGCTCGGAATCACAGGCGCGGTGGTCTTCGGACTTCCCGAGGTGGCGATGAGTCCGTTCGCATTCCTGCAGAAGCCGGCGCGGTGGATGCAGATGCTGGCCACCCACGGCAGCCCGTTCACCGCAGTGCCGAACTTCGCGTTCGAGCTGACTGCACGCCGGACGTCCGACGCCGACATGGCCGGACTCGACCTCGCGCACGTGCACACAATCCTCAGCGGCAGCGAACGAGTCCACGCGGCGACGATCCGCCGGTTCACCGGCCGGTTTGCTCCGTTCAACTTCCCTGCACACGCGTTGAAGCCGTCCTACGGGCTGGCCGAGGCGATGGTCTACGCGGGGTCATCGGGCCCCGGTCGGCCTCCGGTCGTCATGAGGTTCGACTACGAGAAGCTGTCGGCCGGCCACGCCAGGCCTTGCGAGAGTGAAGAGGGGGTCGAGCTCGTCAGCGTAGGGCCGCCGCGCGCCTGCACCGTACGGATCGTCGACCCCGAGACCAAAACGGAGAATCCGGCCGGCAAGGTCGGGGAGATCTGGCTGCACGGCGACAACATCGCGAGCGGCTACTGGCGCAAACCGCAACTGTCGGAGAAGACCTTCGGTGGGCGGCTCGTCGATCCCTCGCCCGACACTCCGCAGGAGCCTTGGCTTCGGACGGGGGATCTGGGCGCCATCTACGACGGCGAATTGTTCATCATCGGCCGCATCAAGGACTTGTTGATCGTGGATGGGCGCAACCACTATCCCGACGACATCGAGGCGACGACTCAGGAGATCACTGGCGGGCGCGTCGCAGCGATACCCCTTGCCGGCGAGCGCACCGAGAAGTTGGTCGTGATCGCGGAGCTGAAGAAACGCGGCACGGACGAAGAGATGCAAG